>NZ_JBSFKQ010000076.1:0-28710 GCF_053598615.1 Kitasatospora sp. NPDC001095
GCCGGCCCCGCGTCCGGCCGCTCCACCGCCGACCGCCCGAACGGCCACAGGATGAACCCGGCAAGCCGGAACGACGCGATGCCGAACGGGATCGTGATGATGAGTACGCAGCAGATGATTCCGGCGAGCAGGTAGCCAAGAGCCATCCAAATGCCGCAGAAAACAAGCCAGATGACATTGAGGATGAACCTTATTGCACTCATACTTGCTACCTTCTCACGGCTGATGGCGTTGCACTACGACCGTGCCATGCCCGTCGGCGAGCGTGTTCACGCCCTTAGGGGTCGTTCCTCAGGGGCCGGTCCGGGTCACCGCCCGGGACCAGGCCCCTTCCGGCCCCGGGCACCGGCCGCGGCCGGTGCCCGGGGCCGCCGACGACCTCGGGGAGGCGGTCGTCCGCCTGCTCACCGAAGGCCTGACGGACACCTCCGTCCGCGCTCCCGGAAAAGCAATGTGCGGGGCATGTTCGCCATGCCCCGCACATCCGCCGCGCAGGAGCCTTCTCCCGGAGGCTGCTATTCCTTTCCGGGGGCTGTCCTGCTCAGGATCTCGAACTCGTCAGAGCTCGACCGATCCTCCTCTTCGAATTCCCCCGGCAGCAATTTCTCTCACCGGAGGAGATCGCGAAGATCGGCCCGTACCCGACGGGCCGGGGGCTCCTGGGCGAGCTGATCCGCAACCCCGAGCCGCTGCGGCTGGAGAGCTGTCGGAGCACCCGGCGTCGTACGGCTGCCCGGCGCACCACCCGGTGATGCGGACCTTCCTCGGCGTCCCGGTCCGGGTGCGCGACGAGGTGCTCCGCAAACGACGAGTCCGTGATCGCCACCCCGGCCGTCGCGGCCGGCGTGGCGATCGACAACGCCCGCCTGTACGCGGAGGCCCGGCGCCAGCAGCGTTGGCTGAGCGCGAGCGCGGAGATCACCCGGAGCCTGCTGTCGGCAAGAGCCCGGAAAGCTACACGGCAGGCCTGCACCTCCGCGGATCGATCATGTGGCTGAAATCCCTGACTCCAGCCACATGATCCGAACCTTGAACAGCTCCTAGCAGGAGGGTGAACCGGGCAGGGAACGCCCGGTCACCAGTTCCGGGTGGATGCGGATGGTCACGTGGCCGGCGGCCGGTTCCGGGGGCGGCGCGGGCGCGACGGCGGGAACGGGGCGGCCGTCCGGGACATCGGAGGTGACGTCCGCCCGGCCGAGGACGGTGACGCTCCAGCCGCTGCCGTCGGTATCGCTGAGTTCGCTCACCTCGAAGGCGACCACCGCGTCGGCGACCGCCCGGGCGATCTCGGAGTCGGCGTCGGCGCGGAACAGGACGCTGCCGTCCGCCGCGATCCGGTAGCGGACCGGCATCACGGCCGGCAGCGCACCGACGGTGTAGACCAGTCGGCCGACGGCTGCCCCGACCAGCAGGGCCAGGCACTGCGGCTCGTCCAGGGGTGTGAATTCGGCGGTCATGGCATCCATGCTCGGCGGCGGCACGTCCTTCCGCGAGGGGCTGATGGTCCCCCGAAGGCCTCCGGGTGGTCCCCGGACACCGGATGCTTTCGGCCCGGGCGCGGGTGCCGGCAGACGGTCCGGCGGATCAGACGGTCCGGCGCGCCGACTGCGGGTCCTGGCCGGTCAGCACCTGGTTGGCGATGATCGCGGCCTGGACCCTGCGCTCCACGCCTAGCTTGGCGAGCAGCCGGGAGATGTGGTTCTTGACCGTCTTCTCGGCGAGGTAGAGCCGCTGGCCGATCTGCCGGTTGGTCAGGCCCTCGCCGACCAGGGCGAGGATCTCCCGCTCGCGGTCGGTGAGCTGCGGGAAGTCGGACGGCTGCTGCGCCGCGGCCTCGCCGCGCAGCCGGGCCATCAGCCGGGTGGCGGCGCCGGGATCGAGCATGGACTGCCCGGAGGCGACCGTACGGACCGCGGAGACGAGGTCGGTGCCGCTGATCTGCTTGAGGACGTACCCGGCCGCGCCGGCCATGATCGAGTCGAGCAGGGCCTCCTCGTCGTCGAAGGAGGTGAGGATCAGGCAGGCCAACTCCGGCATCCGGGAGCGCAGTTCGCGGCAGACGGTCACGCCGTCGCCGTCGGGAAGGCGCATGTCCAGGATCGCGACGTCGGGGCGTAGGGCGGGAACGCGGGTGAGTGCCTGCGTCATCGTGGAGGCCTCGCCGACCACCGTGAAGCCGGGCTCCGCGTCCAGCAGGTCGTGCACACCCCGCCGGACCACCTCGTGGTCGTCGAGGAGGAACACCTTCACCGGCTCGCCCGCGTCGGCCACCGTGTCGTCCGCCATCACCGCTCCGTGCTCAGCCCGCCCCCCAGGGACAGGTCGTACAGATCTCACCGCAGTGTGCCGGACATCGGGGCGCGCCGGTAGGGCCGGACGGCCCTACCGCACGACCCAAGGCGCTACCGGCCGCGGGACCGGGACCCAAGGCGCTGCCGACCGGCCGCGGGACCGGGACCCAGGACGCTGCCGACGGGACCTTCAGCCCTCGGCCCGGCGGACCGGCGCGCGGCAGTCTGAAGCCCACCCGGAAAGGAACTCCGATGACCCGTCTGCAGAGCCGTCCCGCCACCGACGTCCTGGTGACGACCCGTGGTGAAGTCTCCCTGGCCGCACCCGAATACGCCCGGACCAAGCTGCTCGCCGTACTCGAACGCCTCGACGAGCCCGTTCTCTCCGTCCGGGTGAGGCTCACCCAGGAGCCCAACCACGCCGTGGCCAGGCCGTCGACCGCCCAGGCCACGATCGACCTGAACGGCCGTCCGGTGCGCGCCCACGTCGCCGCCGCCACCATGCAGGAGGCCGTCGACCTGCTCCAGGACCGGCTGAACGCCAGGATCGCCCGGGTCCGGGCCCACCGGCACCAGCACCGCCACCACGCCGGGCCTTCGGCGGCCGCCGGGCGCGAACACCGGCCGCAGCGCCGGGTGTTGGGTGCCGAGGAGCGCCGCATCGTGCGGCACAAGAGCTACAGCCTCGCGCGCCAGACCACGTGGGCGGCGGTGTACGAACTGGAGGCGATGGACTACGACTTCCATCTGTACACCGACGCGGTGACGGGCTGCGACAGTGTGGTCCACCACGACGGCGAGACGGGGGTGTACCGGATCGCCTCGACCGGAGCGGCGCCCGAGAGCGAGCCGGGCATCTCGGTGAGCACCCATGAGGCGCCCGAACTCACCGTCGCCGCCGCCGTATCGCGGCTCGACCTCAGCGGCCTGCCCTTCGTGTTCTTCACGAACAGTGAGACCGGGCGCGGCAACGTGCTGTACCACCGGTACGACGGCCACTACGGCGTCATCACTCCCGCGCAGTAGCCGGCGCGAGCCGACCCGGCGGGGCCGCCCCCGGCCCGATCGTCAACGGCCCTCCACCGAAGCCACGGTGGCGGGCCGTTGGCGTGCGCCCGTGTGGCGTGCGGCGGCGGTCGCCGGCCGGAAGCCGAAAGCCGGGAGCCGAAAGCCGGAAGCCGCGCCCACCCGGGGGTGGACGCGGCATCCCGGGCGTCGCAGGCTCAGCCGAAGGCGGTCTTCAGCGCCTGGAACGCCGTCTTCGGGTCGGAGAGGGCGTGGTAGACGGGCGGAATCGGGTTCTCGAGGCCGAGCAGCCGGTAGACGGCGTGCATGGCGCCGCGCACCGAGTACTCGACGGTGAAGACCACGTCCTCGGGGATCTCCACGAACTGGCCGAGGAAGGCGAAGTTCCGGGCACCGTGCGGGATCACCAGCGGCCGGTCGTGGACACCGCGCCGGACGAACTGGCTGGTGATGTAGGGCATCATCACGGTGGTGACCGTGGTGGTGGCGCGCACCTCGTCGGCGATGTCGTCGAAGCCGAGCTGGCCGAGGAGTTCGTCCAGGATCTCCCGGCCGGTGGACTCGGCCATCGCCTTGCCGGTGTGCTCGCCGGGCGTGTCGATGAACAGGCCGTAGCCCCAGAGGGTGAGGACGTCCTCCGGCTGGCCCTCGAAGTGCGGCGGTCGCGGCACCACGACGGACATCAGCCAGGGCGAGTCCTTGAACGTCATCAGCGCACCGGTGCCGGGGGCGTTGCCGGAGAACTCCTCGATCCGCTTCAGCAGGGCCGGGCTGCGCATGGTCAACGTGAAGGACTGCCAGGCGGCTTCGGCGAGGTTGCCGTTGAAGACGGCGGGCCGGCCGAAGTCGGGGGCCTTGCGGGAGAGCGTCTCCCACAGCGCCCAGCCGCCGTCGCGCTTGTCGCGGACCAGCTCGGCCACGGTGTCGTCCGAACCGTAGGCGGCGTCCGCGGTCATCGAGCCGAGGGTGATGAACGCCAGGTCGGGATCGGCGAGTTCGACGGTCTCAGGGCGGCCGTCCCGGTCGAGGTGGAGGCGCTTGGCGCGGCGGATGCCGCGGTCCTCGGTGAAGTCGACGTCCCGCACCGTGACGCCGTGCTCGAAGTGCACCCCGCGCTCGGTCAGCCACCGGATGAGCGGCCGGACGATCGAGTCGTACTGGTTCAGCCGGGTGCGGCGGACCCCGGAGAGGGTGTGGATGCGCGGGAACTCCTGGACGAAGCGCAGGAAGTAGCGCTTGAGCTCGATCGCGCTGTGCCAGTTCTGGAAGGCGAAGGTGGTACGCCACATCGCCCAGAAGTTGGTGGCGAAGAAGTGTTCGGAGAAGAACTCGTCGATCCGCCGGGGGCCGATCACCGACTCGGGCAGGGCCAGCAGGCGGGCGAGTTCGATCCGGTCACGGGTGTCCAAGCCGAGCTGCGAGGCGTCCAGGATGCGGTGCTCCCGGTCGATCAGGCGCGCCTTGGCGTCGGTGGGCCACTGTTCGTTGAAGTCGAGGATCTCCTGCCTGACCGTCCGGTCCGGGTCGTCCAGGGTGGGGATGGTCTCCAGGAGGTTCCACAGGCAGGTGTACGCCTCGTCCTCCAGCATCCGCCCGCCGCGCGTCACGTAGCCCTGCTCGGCGGCTCCCCGACCGTCCAGTGAGCCGCCGGCCAGGGGGAGTTCCTCCAGGACGTGGATGTTCTCACCCGGGAACTCGCCGTCCCGGATCAGGAAGGCCGCTGCGGAGAGGGAGGCGATGCCGCCGCCGACGAGGTAGGCCTTGGTCTCCCGCGAACTGTCGATCATGGTTTCTCCGGATGTGCGGGTCGGCGCCCCTGGGCGCCCTGCGTAGGGTCGGCAGGCTGCTTCCAGCCTTCTGGAACCGGAGCGGTGGCCGCGAGGGCCGGGTGGTCCCGGCCGCGGGACCACTGGTCCCGGGCGGTCGTGCGCCCGGACCGACCGCGGTCCTGGGTGCGGGGCCGGGCGCGGACCCGCACGGCACGGCCTGAGCGGGAGGGTGCACGGCGCGCCCCGGCGCGGTCCGGGGCGTAAGGTCGGGATACCCTGTGGGGGTAACAAGGGGCGGTGTTGAGGTCGAGGAGGCGGAGGATGGCGCGCTTGCGGGCGTTCGGTCCGCCGGTGCCGTGGGCGCCGCGCCTGCTGCTCGCCGCGCTGCTGCTCGGCATCGTGACCATGCACACCCTCGGCCATCCGAGCGGCGGGCACGGCGGCTCCGGTGGCGCCGGCGGGCACGAGGGCCCGGGGACGCACGCCTCCGCGACGCATCCGGCGGGCGCCGTCCACCACGGACCGGCCGCCGAGCCCGTCCGCGGCGCCGCCTCCGCGGCCGACCCCGCAGCCTCCGCGGCCGACCCCGCCGCCTCCGTGGCCGACCCCGCCGCCTCCGTGGCCGACCCCGCCGCCCCCGGCGGCATGGACCCGATGGCGGTCTGCCTCGCCGTCCTGGCTGGCTGGACCCTGGTGTTCCTCCTCGTCGGCTCGCTGCCGCGCCACAGCGGTGACGCCGCCGCCGACGTACGGGCCCGGCTGCTGCGGGCCGTACGCGCGCTGCCCCCGCCCGGAGGCGGGCGGACACTCCTCACCCGGCTTTCGGTGCTGCGTCAGTAGGCGTGCGCCCGCCGTTCCGTGCCCGCGCCCGCTCAGGGGCGTCCGCGCGCAGGTCAACGCGCCCGCGCGCACTCCCGAGCGCCCGCGCGCGAAACGGCCGATGCGACGTCCTGCACACCCACACACCGCACGAGGTGCACTCCGTCATGCGCACACCCACCCGCCGTACCGTCCTCGGCGCCGCGCTCGCCGCCGCCGGGACCGGTCTGCTCACCGCCTGCTCCTCCGACTCGATGAAGGGCATGGACCACGCGTCCATGGGCCACGGCCCCACGAGCGGAGCGACCGCGACCGCCGCCCCGGCCGGCTACCTCGCCCCGAACGGCCCCGAGGTCGCCGCCGCCGAGGCCGCGCGCAACCCGGGCCCGGAGCACAAGGTCGCGCTCACCGCCACCGAGACCACTCTCGACCTGGGCGGCCGCACCGTCCGCAGCTGGGCGTACGGCGACCGGCTGCCCGGCCAGGAGCTGCGCGCCACCCTCGGCGACACCCTCGCCGTCACCCTGGCCAACCACCTGCCGCAGGCCACCTCGCTGCACTGGCACGGCCTCGCGCTGCGCAACGACATGGACGGCGTCCCGGGCCTGACCCAGGCCGACGTCAGGCCCGGCGCCTCCTTCGAGTACCGCTTCGCGCTCAGCCACCCGGGCACGTACTGGTTCCACCCGCACTCCGGCGTCCAGCAGGACCGCGGCCTGTACGCCCCGCTGGTCGTCGAGGACCCGAGGGAGCCGCTCGCCTACGACAGGGAGTGGGTCGTCCTCCTGGACGACTGGGTGGACGGTGTCGACGGCAGCACCCCGGACGCCGTCCTCGCCGAACTCGCCGAGGGCATGGGTGGGATGGCCGGGATGGCCGGGACGGACCATTCGGGCGGCATGGACCACTCGGGCGGCGCCGGGCACGACATGTCCGGGATGCCGGGCATGAACACGGGCGGCGCAGCCGGCACGCCCGGCACGCCCGCCGGCCCGACCCGGATGCTGATGGGCGCCCGGAGCCCGCTGCTGGGCGGCGACGCCGGCGACGTCGCGTACCCGTTCCACCTGGTCAACGGCAGGCTCGCCACCGCGCCCGAGACCTTCACCGCCAAGCCCGGCGACCGGATCCGGATCCGCATGGTCAACGCCGGCGGCGACACCGCCTACCGGGTCGCCCTCGGCGGCCACGAGCTGACCGTCACCCACACCGACGGCTTCCCGGTCGAACCCGCCACCACCCAGGCGTTGCTGCTCGGCATGGGCGAGCGCTACGACGTGCTGGTCACCGCCAAGGACGGCGCCTTCCCGCTGACCGCGCTGGCCGAGGGCAAGAACGCCACCGCCCTGGCCGTGCTGCGCACCGGTGGCGGCGCCGCGCCCGACGCCGCCGTCCGCCCGGCCGAGTTGGACGGCCGGCTGGTCACAGCGGGGCAGCTCAGGGCCGCTCCGGGCGTCCGGCTGCCCGCCAAGTCGCCGGACCGCACGGTGAAGCTGGAGCTCACCGGCGGGATGGCGAAGGCCGACTGGGCGTTCGACGGCCGCCCGTACGACCCGGCGCAGCGCCACCCGGTGACGGCGGGCGAGCGGCTGCGGCTGGAGTTCCGCAACAGCACCACCATGTGGCACCCCGTCCACCTGCACGGCCACAGCTTCGCGCTTCCCGGCGACGGCCCGCGCAAGGACACCGCGATCGTGCTGCCGGGCGCCACCCTGGCCGTCGAGTTCGACGCCGACAACCCGGGCCTGTGGATGGTGCACTGCCACAACGTCTACCACGCGGAGACGGGCATGATGACCGTCCTCGGCTACCGGGCCTGACCCTCAAGCTCTCCCCCCCCCCGCGGAAATGGTCCCGGGTTTCACCCCGGGAGTGGCCCCGAACCGGCGCAACGGTTCGGGGTCACTCCGTTCGCGGCACCCGACCCGCCGCGCCGTGCCACCCCGCCGACCTGCGCGGCCATGACGTTTTCTTAACGCGGGCCGGTAGCGGATTCTTAACGCACGTCGCATAGCGTGTCGCTCTGCCGTCGCCCGACGGCGTTTTTACGGGGTCTTCAAACAAGAGGTGCAAGGTGGTTTCGTCGGGTTCGACGGAGACGGCGGAGTCGGATGCGCCGTCGGCGCGAATACGCCTCCGCAGCTGGCTGCTGGAGGACGTGACCGCGGAGAAGCCCGCGCAGACGCCCTCGGCGCAGGGGGCCCCCGAGGCGTCGGACGGGGCCGGCGCGGCGGGGGACTCCGCCGCGCCGGGTGGGCACGTCGGCCAGCGCTGGTGGCGGGTGATGTGCCTGACCGGCCTGGACTACTTCTCGACGCTCGGCTACCAGCCGGGCATCGCCGCCCTCGCCGCGGGCGTGCTGTCGCCGATCGCCACCATCGTGCTGGTGGTGGTCACCCTGCTGGGCGCGCTGCCGGTCTACCGGCGGGTGGCCAAGGAGAGCCCGCGCGGCGAGGGCTCGATCGCGATGCTGGAGCGGCTGCTGTCGTTCTGGAAGGGCAAGCTGTTCGTCCTCGCGCTGCTCGGCTTCGCGGCCACGGACTTCCTGATCACCATCACGCTGTCCGCCGCCGACGCGAGCGCGCACCTGGTGGAGAACCCGCACCTGACGGGCTTCCTCGGCGGGAAGCAGGTGCTGATCACGCTGGTCCTGGTGGCCCTGCTCGGCGCGGTCTTCCTCAAGGGCTTCAGCGAGGCGATCGGCCTGGCGGTGTTCCTGGTCGGGACGTACCTGGTGCTGAACGTGGTCGTGGTGGCCGTCGGCCTCTGGAAGATCATCGAGGCGCCGCACGTGGTCACCGACTGGACGGACGCGCTGACCGCCCAGCACGGCAACCCGATCGTCATGGTCGGCGTCGCCCTGGTGACCTTCCCGAAGCTGGCGCTCGGCCTGTCCGGCTTCGAGACGGGCGTCGCCGTGATGCCGCACATCCAGGGGGACCCGACCGACACCGAGGCCGACCCGGCCGGCCGGATCCGCGGCACCCGCAAGCTGCTGACCACCGCCGCCGTGATCATGAGCTGCTTCCTGATCACCACCAGCTTCATCACCACGCTGCTCATCCCGGCCGACCAGTTCAAGGCCGGCGGTGACGCCAACGGCCGCGCCCTGGCGTACCTGGCGCACGAGTACCTGGGCGGCGCCTTCGGCAGCGTCTACGACCTCTCCACCATCGCGATCCTCTGGTTCGCCGGCGCCTCCGCGATGGCGGGCATGCTCAACCTGCTGCCCCGCTACCTGCCGCGCTACGGCATGGCCCCGCACTGGGCCCGCGCGGTGCGGCCGATGGTGATCGTGCTGACCCTGATCGGCTTCCTGGTCACCTGGATCTTCGATGCGGACGTGGACGCCCAGGGCGGCGCGTACGCGACCGGCGTGCTGGTGCTGATCAGCTCGGCCGCCATCGCGGTGACCATCGCCGCGTACCGCAAGCGCGAGCGCGGCTGGACCATCGCCTTCGCGGTCATCGCGGCGATCTTCCTCTACACCACCGTGCTGAACGTGCTGGAGCGGCCGGACGGTCTGAAGATCGGCGCCTGCTTCATCGCCGGGATCATCCTGGTCTCGCTGCTCTCCCGGCTGCGCCGCGCCTTCGAGCTGCGCGTCACCAGCGTGGCCATGGACGACGTGGCGGAACGTTTCATCAGGGACTACGCGCACCGACCGCTGCGCCTGATCGCCAACGAGCCGAGCCACCGCGACATCGCCGAGTACCGCGACAAGATCCGCCAGATCCGCGCCGACAACGACATCCCCGGCGAGGACGACCTGGTCTTCGTCGAGGTGACCGTCCGCGACGCCTCCGACTTCGAGGCCGAGCTGACCGTGCGCGGCGAGGTGCTGCACGGCCGCTACCGGGTGCTCACCCTGGAGAGCTCCAGCATCCCGAACGCGCTCGCCGCGCTGGCGCTGAACATCCGGGACCGCACCGGGCAGCAGCCGCACCTCTACTTCGAGTGGACCGAGGGCAGCCCCTTCGCCCAGTTCCTGCGGTTCTTCCTGTTCGGACAGGGCGAGGTCGCGCCGGTCACCCGCGAGGTGCTGCGCGAGGCCGAGCCGGACCGCTCGCGCCGCCCGCGCGTCCACGTCGGCTGACTCCGTCCGGAGGCCAGTCGCACGCCGGCCCGTCCGCTCCGAGTGAGCGGGCGGGCCGGCGGCGTACCCCGGGGGCAACAGGGCGCCGCCCGCGCCGGGGCGGGCGCGGGCGGCGGGTCGGTGGGGTCAGGTGGTCGGGGGTCGGGTGGTCGGTGGGGTCGGGTAGGGATCGACGGATTCAGGCGGGGGTGGGGTCAGGAAGGGAGGTAGAGAACCATGCCGGGCTGGATGAGGTCCGGGTCCTCGCCGATGGTGTCGCGGTTGAGTTCGAAGAGCGCGGGCCAGCCGCCGGGGACGCCCAGGTTCTCGGCGAGTTCGCCGAGGGTGTCGTACCGGCGGACGGTCCAGGTGCCCTCCTCCGACACGGTCGAGGTCCGGGCGGCCGCCGGGGGTGGCTTGACGGCCTCGCGGCCCTGGCCGCGGGGGGCGCGGGGGGCGCGGGCGCCGCAGACGGGCCAGGGGGAGAGGCCGCGGCGGTCGGCGAGGTGCTGGGCGACGGCGATCTGCTGCTCGCGGGTGGCGAGGTCGGCACGCGGTGCGTAGGCGAGGCCGCCGTTCGCCCGCCACGTGGGCTGGTCGAACTGGAGGCCGCCGTAGTAGCCGTTGCCGGTGTTGATGCGCCAGTTGCCGTTGCTCTCGCAGGACGCCACGCGGTCCCAGTCGTACGAGCCGCCGCCCGACCTCCCGGGGTCGGACCCGGTGTCGCGGCCCGGTGGCGCGGCGTGGGCCGCTGGGGCGGCGAGGGCCACGGAGAGGGCGCAGAGCGCGGTCGGGACGATACGGCGTAGACGGGCGTTGGGAGGCATGCGCGGCTCACAGACTCGGGGACAAGGACCGGCACCGTCCGCGGACGGCGCACTCCCACCCATGCACGCCGGACGGGGTGTTCTGGCGCCGACACGTCCGACAGGTCACCCGCACGGCCGCCCGGGACCACCCCGGCGGCCCGCGGCCGATCGGCCGTCACCCTCGCGGTCCGTCACCGACCCACAACGGCCCGGACGTTCTCGAAGAAGGATGCGATCGATGACGATCGATCAGGGCGCCGCGCGGGCCGAGTCGGGCGTGATCGGCGGCTCGGGGCCGTACGCGCTGCTGGGCCGCGCCACCGAGCCGCGGGTCACCCACGCGGAGGTGCCGGAGGTCTTCGCGGGGACCGTCGACCGGCTGCGCGCGGTGCTGTCCAAGGCGCTGGAGAGCCTGCCCGTCGAGCGGGGCCGCGTCTGCTCGCACGCCCTGGACGGAAGTCACCGCCGGCCTGCCGGGCGTCCGCTGAGGACTCCCCGACGCGGCGTCCCCCGGCCGGCCGCGACCGGTCTGCCGGCCGGGGGACGGCGGTTCGGGTGCCGGTGGCCACCCCCTGCTGGTCGTGGCCACCGCCACCGTCGGCGGCCTGGTCGGGCTGGAGCGCACCACCGTGCCGCTGATCGGCTCCGAGGTCTTCCACCTCACCAGCGACCTCGCGGTCTTCTCCTTCATCATCGCGTTCGGCGTCACCAAGGCCCTCACCAACCTCGCCGCCGGCGCCCTGACCGCCCGCTTCCGCCGCAAGCCGCTGATCGTCACCGGCATGCTGGTGCAGGCCGCCGGCCTCGCCCTGGCCATGGTGCTGCTCGACCGTCCGCTGCTGGCAGGGATCGTCTCGGTGGTGCTGCTCGGGCTCGGCACCGCCATGGTCCATCCGGCGCTGATCGCCGCCGTCTCCGACCACGCCCACCCGAGCCGCCGGGCCAACGCACTCGGCACCTACCGGTTCTGGCGCGACATCGGCTACGCGGCCGGCGCCCTGATCGCCTGACAGGCTCCGCGCCTTCCTGTGCGCGGTCAAGGCGGGAGAGTTCGACCAGCTGGCGGGGTGGCTCGCTCCCTCAGCCGCGGCCGGGGAAGATCCGGCCCAGGTGGTAGTGCAGTGCGCCGACGGCCTCCTCCGCCGTGCGCTGGTCGAGCAGGACGCTGAGGCCGAGGCCGGCGGAGACGGCCAGGAGTACCACGGCCTCCTGGCGGGGGTCCAGGCCGGGGATGGCGTCCCCGGCCTGTCGGGCGGCGGTGAGCTGGGCGGCCAGGAAGGCCTCCATCTCGTTCGGCGCGGCCAGGAACGGCTGCCCGCCGAGCGCCGGATCGGTGACGGAGAGCACCGCGTACTCGGTGTAGATCAGGTGGAACGCCCTGCTCTCCTCGTCGGTCGGCACCGCCTCCAGCAGCACCGCCTCGATGATGCCGCGCGGGTCGCCGTCCGCCCCGCTCTCGCGTGCGCGGCGCTGGACGCGCTCGCCCATGCGGGTCGCCAGGCGGGTCATGGCGGCGAGCAGCAGCTGTTCCTTGGTGTCGAAGTAGTACTGGACCAGCCGCACCGAGACGCCGGCCTCGACCGCCACCGACCGCATGGTGACGGCGTGCAGTCCGCTGCTCGCCGCTGAGCGGAGCAGGGCGTCGATGATGTGCGCCCGCCGTTCCTCGTGATCCACCAGCTTCGGCATCGGGTTCCTTCCGGATGTTTTTGTGGTACAACCATACCATCAATAAGGGAGGGCGATCATGACCAGGACCACCGTCGGACACTTCGTCAGCGAGTCGGCCCGGGCGAAGTTCCTTGCGGCCTACGACCGGGCGATGGAACTCTGGCCGAGTCCGCGCCAGGAGCTGGACGTCGAGACCGCTTACGGCAGCGTCCACGTCCACCGCTACGGCGCGGCGACCGGCGACCCGATCGTGCTGCTGCACGGCCACGCCGGGCACCCGTCCAACTGGTACCCGCAGATCGCCGCCCTCGGCGAGGACCACCCCGTCTACGCGATCGACACCCTGGACGACCCCGGCCGCAGCGTCCAGCGCGCCGTCGCGGCCGGACCGCCGGAGAACGCGGCCTGGCTGGGGGAGGTGCTGGCCGGCCTCGGGCTGCAGCGGGTGCACCTGGTCGGGGCCTCGTACGGTGGCTGGCTGGCGCTCAACCAGGCCGTCCACGCCCCCGAGCGGCTGGCCTCCGTCGTGCCGCTCGACCCGGGCGGGATCGAGAAGGTACCCGCGCGCTTCTACGTCCACCTCGTCGCCGGGCTGCTCGGCCTGCTCGCCCCGCGCCCGCTGCGTCCGGCGGTCGGCCGGCTGCTGGCGAACCCCGCGCTGAGCGCGCCGCGTGAGATGACGGCGCCGCTGATGCTCGCGCTGCGGAGCTACAAGCCGAGCGGCCGCCCGCCGGTCCGGACGTTCACGGACGAGGAGTTGACGTCGATCCGGCTGCCGGTACTCGTCCTGCTGGGCAGGCGCAGTGCGCTGCTGCGGCCGCGCCGGGTGGTGGAGCGGGTCACCCGGCTGATTCCCGGTGTGCGGGCGGAGATCCTGGAGCGGGCCGGCCACGGGCTCAACCTGGAGCAGCCCGAGACGGTGAACGAGCGGCTGCTGGGCTTCATCGGCGGGGTCGGGGGGGAGCGGCGGGCCACGTAGCCGGGCGGCGCGCCAGGACCCTGAAGGGCCCGCACTCGGTGAGGGCCCTTCAGGGTCGCCTGGCGGTGCTTGTCAGCTGTACAGGTAGGAGTCGTTGTTCGTCGCGCCGTTGAGCGATCCCGCGTATCCCGCCACGAAGTACTGGTAGCCCCCGGTGATCAGCCCGACGGACACCGTGTGGCCGGTGTTGTTGACGATCGACGCGGCGTTCCCGTACATGTTCTGGCCGTAGCCGGAGCCGTTCGCGTAGCGGGCGAAGGTGTAGTTCCCCAGGTAGAGGGACTGGTTCGGCGAGAAGTTGTCAAACGAACCCCAGCCGGCGCCAGGCGAGTTGTAGTACAGGCAGATGCTGCCGTTGGGGCACGCCTCCGCCCCGCCCGGGCCCGCCGCGTGGGCGCTCCCGGTGGCCATGGCCACCGTGCCGGCCGTCAACGCCGCCACCGCCGCGATCTTGGCCGCGCGTTGTCCGAACGTGATGCGCATTCCGTACTCCCGTCCCAGTCGACAGTGCAGGCAGGCCGGGCAGGCCGGGTCCCTTGCGGACCATCGCCCCCGAGGCCTGGAACAGGCTGGCACGCCCGTCCCGTCCGCGCCACGGTTTCGTGCCGTTCCGGTTGTGGACAGATGCGGAGGCGCCGGTCCCGGTCCCGGTCCTGCGGGCGCTCAGGCCGCCGAGGGCAGCGCGGTGGCCGCCCTCGCCTCGCCGTAGCGCCGCAGGACCAGGCGGGCGACGGCCGGGTGGGCTGCCAGCGGGGTGCTGGTCCGGCTCGCCGTGGTGGTGGCGGCGCGGCGGGCGGCGGGGGCTGGGCCGTTGGTATGACGGTCAGGACGGCCCGGCGCGCGGGTGGTTCTCCGGGCGGTTAGCGTCGGCCGCAACACGTCCTCGGACCCCGGAGGCTGCAGTGCAACGGTGGATCATCATGACGGTACTCACCTCGGCTCTCACCGGCGTCACCGGCCTCACCGGCGCCGCCGTGCCCGCCTGGGCCGACGACGACCCGGTCGCCACCACCGTCACCCTCGGTGAGGCCAGGATCGACCCCAAGGCCGCCGGCCGGGTCCGGGTGGGGATCGGGTACGTCTGTGCGAACGCGGAGGAAGCCCGCTCGCTCACCGTCTCGGTGGAACAGAAGGACCCGGAGGACACCACCGTCACCGCCTTCGGCTCCAGCCGGACGGCGGAAGCGGACATCGTCTGCGACGGGACGCCGCAGACCCGGGAGGTCATCGTCCAGTCCAAGACCTACAACTGGCTCCCGGACGTCGACGCCATCCTGACCGCCACCGTCTCCGACCTCGGCGCCACCCCGCCCGCCGCCGCCGACGCCAAGCGGGTCACGCTGGTCACCGCTGAGTGATGCGGTCCCGCGTCCGGGCCGTCGCCCTGGCGCTGCTGCTCGCGGCCGGTGCCGTCCTGACCGGCTGCGTCAGCGCGCTGGTGGGGCCGGCGCCGGAGGAGACCAGCAGCCCCGCCGTCGTGTCGCCGTCCGTGGCGAACTCTCCGGCCGCCTCGCCCAGCCCGTCTATTGCCGCCGGGACGGTGGCGGCGCGCGACTTCTCCTTCGAACCGGCCGACTTCACCGCCGGCCCCGGCGCGGTGGTCACCGTGACCAACACCGGCACCACCGCCCACACCCTCACCGCCCAGGACGGCACCTTCGGCACCGGCCCCATCGCCCCGGGCGCCACCGCCACGGTGACGGCGCCCAGCCAGCCGGGCGCGTACGCGTACCTGTGCTCCTTCCACCACTTCATGCGCGGCATTCTGACCGTGTCCTGAGGGGCGATTGCCCTACGCTCGTGCCCTGCACCTGGGGAGGGCGCGAGGGATGGCCGACAGCAGCTGGAACACGATCAACGGCACGGTGAACGGGCCGGCCGTGCAGGCCCGAAGCATCGGGGCGGTCTACCTGGACGGGCGGCAGTCCCAGGCGGTCCCTGAAGAGGCAGACGAATGGGTGAAGCTCGCCATGGACCCCCGGATCTGGGACCACGTGCGGGCGGACCGGGATGCGGAACTGTACAAGCGGGTGGTTACGGCGGTCGTGGGCGAGTTGGCCAGGCTGCGGGTCGAGACGGTGCTCGCCGAGGACCCCTGGCAGGACCCGACGGTCGCGGAGCGCTTCGCGAAGTGCGTCGGCTGGCTGCTCGGCAAAGAGTGCCTGGGGCTCTACCCGGCCGAGGCCGCGCTGCTGGCCGTGCTGCCGTTCCTCTACCGCGTCCGCTCGCTGCGCCTGGCGGCGGCGCGGGCCGCCATCCGTCCGACCGATCTGCTGCCGTCGTCGGATGACGGTGATCGCGCGGCCTACGAGCAGTTCATCGAGTCCCACGACCTGCTCGTGGGCCGCACCCGGACCCGGCCCGCCTCCGCCGTCCCCCTCGGCTGGTGGCTCTTCCACCGCTGGCTGGACCAGCACGAGGACCTCGCCGACCCCGATGGCGTCCAGGAGATCCTCGACCGGCTGCCGATGCTCGCCGAACTGGGTGAGACCTTCTCCGCCAAGCGCGTCCATGCCCTGCTGCACGGTCTCCGTCGCGGCCCCGACGTCGGCAATCAAAAGCACCTGGCCGGCCTCAGCGCGGAGGAGCACCTGCGGGCGCCCGGTGAACAGTACGTCCGGGAAGTGCGGTTGGCGCTGCTGCTCGCCCTGGCCTACGGGACCGCCATCGAGGTCACCGCCCTGCCCGACATCGTGGCCGAACACATCGGCATCCCGGCGGAGTACGAGGTCGACCTCGCCGACCTGCACCGTACGCTGGGCGAGGCGGCGTGGGGCGGAACGTACGACCTACCAGTCCTGCGCGCCGAATGCCATCACGAAGCGGTGGTCGAGGGTCTCCGCGAGTACATCGCCCGAGCCGACCAACTCCTCCATGTGGTTCGCCGTGTCCTCACCGACCATCCGCTCCCCACCCGCCTCGCCGCTGACGGCGCCGAACCGGCGGCCGGAGTCTTCACCGGCTGGGCGAGGTTCCGACTCGATGAACGCCGGGTCCGCAGCCTGCTGATGGGCGTCGAGCTGTATCGTGACCGGGACTTGGCGGTCCGCGAGCTCTACCAGAACGCCCTCGACGCCTGCCGCTACCGTCGCGCCCGCACCGACTACCTCAATCGCACCAGCACGCTCGCCCGGTACGGCTATGACGGTCTCATCCAGTTCCGCCAGGGGGTGGACGAGGACGGTCGCGCCTACCTGGAGTGCGAGGACGACGGCGTCGGCATGGGGAAGGCGGAGCTGAAAGGAGTCTTCTCCAACGCCGGCGCCCGATTCGCCGAGCAGTTGGACTTCAAGTTGGAGCGTGCCAAGTGGCGAAGGGCCGACCCGCCCGTCGAACTTCACCCGAACAGCCGCTTCGGCATCGGCGTTCTGAGCTACTTCATGCTCGCGGACGAGATCCGGGTGACGACCTGCCGCATGGACGAAAAGGGCCAGTTGGGCGCGAACCTTGGCGTCTCCATCTACGGCCCTGGCCACCTCTTCCGGATCCTCCCGCTGCCCGAGCCGGCTCGGAAGCCCGGTACAACGGTGCGGCTGTACCTGCGGGACGACATCGACCTCGGGGAGTCCTGGTCGGCCCTCGATGTCCTTGAACGCCTCCTGGGCATCGCGGAGTTCCGTACCACGGCAGCTCATGGCGAGCGTCAGGCGGCTTGGGAGCCCGAGGTGCTGAGAGTCAGGGAGAAGTCACCGAAGGACGAGTTCGGGTTCCACGCCTCGGGGACTGTCGTCCCTTGGGAGCACGCGTCCAAGGGCGCGCAGGTGGTGTGGTGCGAGTTCGGCGGCGCCCTGTTGGTGGACGGCCTGTTCGTTCAGCCTTCGGCGTCGGGGGAACTGGTGAGCCCTGACAGAGGCCTGGTAGGGGCCGTCGTGAATCTCTCGGGAGAATGGTCGCCGAACAAGTTGTCGGTCGACCGACGCCTTGTCATCGATGACGTGTCCTACCGCGTTCGTGAACTCCTGGAGTCGTCGGCCGTCGATCTGGTCGGAACCGACTCGACTCTACTGAGCATGGAGTGGCTTGCGGGTGTGGTGGACAAGAATGTCGGCCTTGCCGAGATCGTGGCCGCCGAGTGTGTTCGACAAGGTCGACGCTTCGAGTACCGAGGCTGCGAATTCGACACTCGATGGACCGGGTGCTGTCCCCTGGACATCGAACTGTTCGGCGCCGTGGGAATTCCGCTGGACGGCAGAAGCGGCAGATGGTCACTGTTGTACGGCACGCCGGACGATTCAGTCGTTCTCTGGAGACTCCTGGCACACGACCGGCAGGAACAGCTGGCGGCGCTCACGGAGATCTGGCCCGCGCTGGCGACTGCCGGCCGCGGCCGTGTGGCGATGCCCTCGGATGAGTCCTCCATGGTGAGCGATGACGGCGGGAGGAAGCGTTGGAGGCGCCGTGCCGATGTCGGCAGTGCGGTAGCCGGTCTCCCGGCCCGTGAGCAGTGGGCGACGGTCAACGCGTTGGTGACAGCAGTGGACGAGCGGGGCGGCGCGGTTGCCGAAGTGGCTGCGGACTGGTCAAGGCAAGGTGTGAGTGTTCCCCGGGCTGTGCTCGACCTTGCGCTTGCCGTTGAGTCCGATCGGTTGTTCCTGAGAGGGACCGAGGAGGGACGGAGGATTCGCGAGTGGCCGGAGCCGGGTGAGGCCCTCTACCCCGGATATCTGGCAAAGATCAGCTCCACACTGGGTGTTCCCGTCGCCGAGGTGGTCGAGGCCATGGCGGCGCACGGACTTGAAGCCGATTTCGCCGGGCTTCCCGATCGGCCGTCGGACGGCGTGGCCGTGCTGCTCAGCTGTCACCTTGACGGGCTGGGGCCGTGGCTGAGTCGGACGGACACCGTTTCCGTCCAACACGTGCTGCGCGTGGCGGACACGATGGGGATCGGCATCGCCGAAGCGCTCGCCGCTCTTGCGGAGCTCGGGTTCCCGATTCCCCGGATGCCTCGGGACGCCAGGGTGGAGGACCTGGCCCTCTTCGACGGACGGCTCCGATGGAGCGGTCCCACAGACGTCGAATTCAGGTATGCGTTCGGCCTGCTGAGGTACGAGAGAGTCACCTTGGAGGAACTGGTCGATCGGTATCGGGCCTACGGATCGCCGATGTTCCTTCCCGGCCCGGCGACCCGCCTCGATTGGGAACTCTTCCAGTCCGACGGTGCCATGGACTGGAGCGACCTGACCATGGGGGGCACGGTTCCCTTTGCCAGGTTGATCACGGCGGCGCACCGCCTCCACCAGGGGCCGGAGGAGTTGGCTCGCCATCTGAGGTCCCGGGGAATCGCGGTCTCCTGTGACGGCTTGCCTCCTGGACTGGAGCATCGGCAGGCCGTGGAACTCGTCGAACAGCTGCCGGACTCGATCGAGAGTGGACAGTGGCTGGCGCCGCTCCTGGAGGTCTCCCAGCGAACCGGCCACTCGATCCCGCAGATCGTCGACTGGTACCGCGAGTGGGGAATCCCCGTGCCCGACGTTGCCGAGTCGATCCGCGACGCCCTCGCCCGGGTCCCCATGGCCGACCCCTCCTGAGCACCGAATCCACCCGTGAACAGGGCTGCTGCAACGCGCCTCCTTGTTCTACAGTTCTGTAGAACTACAACGGGGCGACGATCGGGGACGAGCATGGACAGGCCGCTTCGGCTGCCGCAGCAGGATCGGGCGGACTTCGAGACGGAGCTCGGGCGGGCGTTGGCCGCGCCGCAGGTGCGGGCCGCGCTGCGGGAGTCGGGGGAGGACGCCCGGGGTGTGGAGCGGCTGCGGCGGGCGGCGCGGGAGAACGCGGAGTTCGTGCTGGCCGCGGCGGCGCCGGAGTACGAGCGGTACGCGGCGTTGCGGGCGGACGCTGACGCGGTGGCGCGGGTGCCGGTGGAGGTGCCGGCGCGGGAGCGGGCGTCGGGGTGGTGGGGGGTGTTGGGGGTGGTCGTGCCGATCATCGCGGGGACGGCGGCGGTGATCTTCCTGCTGCTGGGCTCGGTGCTGGGACTGGTCGAGGACCTGGGGGTGCTGGCGCAGGCGCTGGTGGAGGCCGGGTGGGTGTCGGCCGGGGTGGCCGCGGTGAGTCTGCTGGTCGGCGGCCTGGGGCTGCTGGGGGCGGCCCGGTCGAGGGGGGCCGGGGCCGGGGCCGTGGAGGCGTCGGACGGGCCGAGGGAGTTGCCGCTGGCGCGGGAGGCCTGGCGGTCGGCGTTGGCCGAGCGCGGGCTGGTGCCGTACCTGGTGGCGCAGGCGGGTGCGGCGCCGGGTCAGCGGCGCTGATCGAGTCTCGCCGAGCGGGCGGCGTCGACCAGGAGTTGGGCGGCGTCCGGGGGGATGGCCAGGCGGCGGGCGATCCAGGGGGCCGGGCGGCCGGCCCGGGCGAGCATCCAGGCGGAGTACAGGTGGCCGAGCTGGGGCGCGTTCTCGGCGAGCAGCAGTGGGCGGACGGCCTCCATCGGGAAGCCCTCGAGAGCGCGGGCGCTGTACTCGCGGCCGTTGGGGCCGGGCGGGGGCAGCGGGAGCGGGCGGCGGAGGTCGAGCCAGCGGCTGAGCAGCACCGCGCCGATCACCAGCAGGCCGGTGCCGGAGGCGCCGATCAGGATGCCGCCGATGACGGGGCGGTCCTCCTCCTCGGCCATGCCGAGGGCGATCTCCTCCAGGACGAGCAGGCTGAGCGCGGTGAGCAGCACCGCGGCTTCGGCGGGGCGCGGGTGGGTCCGGGACGTCGTCATGCGGAACCTCTTCCTCGGCAGGGTGGCCGGGGGTTTCGGGCGGGCGCGGCGATTCACCTTCCGTACAACGGCGGTGGGCGGCCTGGGGCACGCGTCAAGGCTCAGGCGGTGAAATCGCGGATCGGAATTGACGATTCGTCAAGAAGTCGATGTGGGAGGCCTGTTGGCCGGTCGGCCGGTTCTCGGAGGCTGGTGCCGCACCTCCTTCCGGTCGGGCGCGCCTGGGCGGCGCGTTCGTCGACGGGGCGAGGGGCCCGACTGCGGGTGGGCTTCGGGTCAGCATAGCCCGGGCATGCCAACTTCGACAGGATTGTCGAAGTTGCGGAGCCGGCGCTCGCGGCGGCGTGTCCGGGGGTGCCTGACCGGCTACTTTGAGTACGGAGCTCCGTTTCCACGACCGGGAGTCCACAGTGGTAGGGGAGGTCGGGACCGATGGGACTCACCAGCCACAAGCTGCTGGCTCTGACGGCGCTGCTCGCGGTGTTCACCGTGCTCGGCACGCTGTGGGTCTGGCCCCGGCTGGCCGTGCGGAGCTGGCCCGCGATGTTCCTGCGGCTCGGCACCATCGTCGTCACCCAACTGGTCCTGCTGGTGACGCTGGGGCTCGCCGTCAACGACTACTTCGTCTTCTACGACAGCTGGTCCGACCTGCTGGGACGCGAACACGGCGCGGGCGTGGTCCAGCAGGCGGGTGGAGGCTCCGGAGCCGGTGCCAGCCCCGGAGCCGGAGCCGGAGCCGGAGCCGGGGTCGGTGCGGCTGGAGTGCAGGTGCTCGGCTCCGCGGAGATCACCGGCGTGGGGACGGTCAGTCGCGATCCGGCTCAGATCGGGCGGATCGACCGGGTGCGGCTGCCGGGTGCGACCACCGGGCTGAGCACCGAGGGCTACGTCTACCTGCCGCCGCAGTACTTCCAACCCGGCGGCGCGGAACGGCACTTCCCGGCCGCGCTGGTGCTGACCGGCTTCCCGGGCGACGCCACCAACCTGGTGACCAGGCTCCGCTACCCGGCCGTCGAACTCGGCCTGCTGCGCAAGGGGGCGATGGAGCCGACCGTCCTGGTGCTGATGCGGCCCTCGCCGACCATGCCCCGGGACAGCGAGTGCGAGGACATCCCGAACGGGCCGCAGGCGCAGAGCTACTTCACCACCGACGTGCCCGCCGACCTGCGGGCCTCCTACCGGGTGCTGGACGGCACCGGCAGTCTGGGGATCGTCGGCGACTCGACCGGCGGCTACTGCGCGGTCAAACTGGGCATGGAGCACCCGCAGACCTTCTCGGCGGCGGTCTCGCTCTCCGGCTACTTCAAGGCGGCGGAGGACGCCACGACGGGCGACCTCTTCGCCGGCAGTCCGCAGCGCCGCGCCGAGGCCGACCTCGGCTGGCGCCTGGCCCACCTGCCGATGCCGCCCCTCGCGGTGCTGCTCGCGGACAGCAAGGCGGACGGCAGCACCTACGCCGACGCCAGCGCCTTCGCGGCGGCGGCCCGCGCGCCGCTCGTGGTCGCCCAGGAGACGGTCGACACCGGCGGCCACAACTTCACCACCTGGGGGCGGCTGCTCCCGCCCGCCCTCACCTGGCTGAGCGCCCATCTGCGTGGCCCCGCGTAGCGCCCCGTCCGTCAGTGTGTCGGAGCCGGCCGGGCCGGCGCGGGGGTTTCACGGGTTCCGTGCCGCTGGGCGGCCGGCGCGGTGGACGTCCTGCTGGTGGCGGGGCTGATCCGGTCCGGCCTCGGCGCCGTTCAGGCGGTGGCCATCGGGATCGGGCTCCTGCTCGTGCCCTGGCTGCTCACCAGGGACGTCCGCCGCTGAGCGGCTCCTGCGGTCCGAACGGCCCGACCCCGGCCCCCGTCGCCGAGGCCCCGTCAGCGGGCCAGCAGCGGGAGCGGTGCGCCGGTGCGGGCCGGGAGTTCGAGGCGGGTGAGCAGGGCCGAGGGCGAGACCTCGACCACCCGGCAGCCGGCCCGGTGGCGGCAGTGGCGGGCGACCGAGCCGTGCCGCAGGCGGTCCAGGCGGCGACGGGTGGCGGCGCCGAGCACGAGCAGGTCCTCCGGGCCGGTGACGGCGCCGACCAGGGCGGGGCCGGGTTCGGCGTTGACCACCAGCGGGTGGATGACCAGGTCGGACGGGTAGCCGCCGTAGGCCTGCTCGAAGGCGACGTCGAGGCGCCGGCGGGCGGCGTGCTCCAACTCGGAGCGCGGGCGCAGGCCGTCACGCTCGGTGGTGGCCCAGGCGGCCACGGGCACCAACACCGCCCGGTGCCGGGCCGCCTCGCCGACGGCGTGGTAGAGGGCGGCCAGACTGCTCAGTGATCCGCTCAGGCCGACGATCACTCGGGTGGTCCCGGTCATGGCCGTTCGCCTCCGTCTCTCCGGCGGCTCTCTCCATCGGGCTCCGCCGGTTCGGCACTCCTTGCTTCGGATGACTCCAGTGAACCCCGGAACGGACCCGTCCGTACCGCTGCTGACACCTCCATGACGCGGGCCGCGCACATCCTGACGGACTCCTGACAGGGGCGGCGGGGATCTCCCGGGCGGCGCGCCCCGCCCGGGGCCCCGGCCGGTCCGTCAGCCCAGCCCCGGCACGAACCGGATCAGCAGGTCGATCGCCTTGATGCCGAGGAACGGCAGCACCAGCCCGCCCAGCCCGTACACCCGCAGGTTGCGCCGCAGCAGGTCGGTCGCCGAGGCCGGCTGGTAGCGCACGCCGCGCAGGGCGAGCGGGATCAGGGCGATGATGATCAGCGCGTTGAAGATGATCGCGGAGGCGATGGCCGAGGTGGGGCTGTGCAGTTCCATGATGTTGAGGTGGTGCAGCCCGGGATAGGCGTTCGCGAACATCGCGGGGATGATGGCGAAGAACTTGGCCACGTCGTTGGTGATCGAGAAGGTGGTCAATGCTCCTCGGGTGATGAGGAGTTGCTTGCCCACTCGGACGATCTCGATCAGCTTCGCCGGGTTGGAGTCGAGGTCGACCATGTTGCCGGCCTCCTTGGCGGCCGGGGTGCCGGAGTTCATCGCGACGCCGACGTCGGCCTGGGCGAGCGCGGGGGCGTCATTGGTGCCGTCACCGGTCATCGCGACCATGTTCCCGGCGGCCTGTTCGCGGCGCAGGTGGGCGAGCTTGTCCTCCGGGGTGGCCTCGGCGAGGACGTCGTCCACCCCGGCCTCGGCGGCGATGGCGCGCGCGGTCAGCGGGTTGTCCCCGGTGACCATGACCGTACGGATGCCCATCCGCCGCAGTTCGGCGAAGCGTTCGGCGATGCCCTCCTTCACCACGTCCTTGAGCTCGACCACGCCCAACGCCCGTGCGCCGTGCCGGTCGTGGACCGCGACCAGCAGTGGGGTGCCGCCGGACTCGGAGATCCGGTCCACCAGCGGCTTGGCCTCCATCGGAAGCCGCCCACCGGAGTTCACCACCCAGCGGGCGACGGCGCCGGCCGCCCCCTTGCGGATCAGGCAGGTGGTGCCGTCCGGCCAGGAGAGGTCGACGCCGCTCATCCGGCTCTGCGCGGTGAACGGCACGGGCTGCTGCTCGCCCAGTTCGCCCGGGGCCCTCGGTGGCAGCCAGTAGTGACGGACCGTCAGTTCGACGAGTGACCGCCCCTCCGGCGTCTCGTCCGCGACGGAGGCCAACTGGGCGGCCTCGGCGAGCTGTTCGGTGGTCGCGCCGGGCAGCGGGTGCAGGGCGACGGCCCGGCGGTTGCCGTGGGTGATGGTGCCGGTCTTGTCGAGCAGCAGCACGTCCACGTCTCCGGCGGCCTCCACCGCCCGGCCGGACAGCGCGACCACGTTGCGCTGCACCAGCCGGTCCATGCCGGCGATGCCGATCGCCGAGAGCAGTGCACCGATGGTGGTCGGAATGAGCGCGACCATCAACGCCACCAGCACGACGGTGGTTTGGGGTGCGTGGGCGTAGATCGCCATCGGCTGGAGCGAGACGACGGACAGCAGGAAGACGATGGTCAGCGAGGCCAGCAGGATGTTGAGCGCGACCTCGTTCGGCGTCTTCTGCCGGTTCGCCCCCTCGACCAGGGAGATCATCCGGTCGACGAAGCTCTGCCCGGGGCGGGAGGTGACCCGGATGACGAGGTGGTCGGAGAGCACCCTGGTGCCGCCGGTGACACCGGTGCGGTCGCCGCCGGACTCCCGGACCACCGGTGCGGACTCCCCGGTGATCGCGGATTCGTCCACGGTCGCGATGCCCTCGACCACCTCGCCGTCCTGCGGGATCACCTCGCCGGCCGGGACGAGGACGATGTCGTGCGGGAGCAGCTGCGCGGCGGGGATGACCTCGTGGCGGTGGTCGCGGGTGCCGACCCGCCAGTGCGGCAGCCGCCGCGCGGTGGTGGCGGACTGGACGCGGCGCAGGGAGTCGGCCTGCGCCTTGCCGCGGCTCTCCGCGACGGCCTCGGCGAGGTTGGCGAACAGCACGGTCAGCCAGAGCCAGAAGGAGATCACCCAGGAGAAGACGCTCGGGTGGAGGACGGCGCTGATGGTGGTGAGCGCGGAGCCGGTCTCGACCACCAGCATCACCGGGTTGCGCGTCATGGTGCGCGGGTGGAGCTTGCGGACGGCGGCGGGCAGCGCCTCGGCGAGCTGACGGCGGGTGATCAGCCGGCGCCGCCCGCCCGGCGAGGTGGGCCGGTGGCTCGGTGGCGGCGTGGGCGCGGAGGCCGGGGAGGGCTCCGGGCGGCGGAACCAGTTCTGATCGGGCGAGGTGCCCGGGGTGGTGTCCGGGGTGCTGAGGGCCGAACGGCGCATCGTCTCGGGGCCTTCCGGGCCGCCCGGTTGACAGGGCGGCGGGTTTCGGGGGAGCGGCGGGAACGCCGGACAGCCCACCATCCGTCCGGCGGGGAACATGCCGGTCTTGACACGGGCTTGGCGGCGGAGCGGCAGTCCTTGACAGCTCCCTGACACCCCCGCCGGACCGCTGTCAGGAAGGCGTCAAGGACTGCGACCCCGCCGTACGCCCTGCGTCAAGGACGGGTGCGGTCGGTGTGCGGAGGGGCTCCACTGGAGGGGTAAGGCCGCACGGGCCGCCGCCACCCGAAGGGACCTCGCCATGACCACCGCCACCACCGCCACCGCCGCCACCGCCGCCACCACCGCCGCCACCGCCGCCACCGCCGCCACCGCCGTCATCGACGTCGACGGGCCGCTGGAGCGGACGGTCCGCCCGGTTCCGGTCGCCTGGCGCCGGGACCGCCCCGAGCCGCCGGAACCGGCCCCGGTGGTCGACCGCGCTCGCACCCGCCCGGCGCACTGCCGGTTCGCCGCGCACTACGAGGACTGACGCCCGCAGGACCACCCGCCACCCACAGGAGCAGCCGCCATGACCCAGCTCGTCGCCCCGCCCGTCCCCTCCGCTCCCTCCGCTCCCACCGCCCCCGCCGACGCGCTCGGCGGCCCCTGGCCGGCCTCGGCGCGGCCCGGCCGGGGAGCCGAGCTGCTGGTCGGCGGTGTGGGACTGGCCGAGGCCGCCGAGCGGTTCGGCACCCCGCTGTACGTGCTGGACGAGGCCGAGGTCCGGGGGCGGGCCCGGGCCTACCGGCGGGCGCTGCCGCACGCCGAGGTGCTGTACGCGGCCAAGGCCTTCCTGTGCAGCGCGATGGCCGACTGGGTGGAGCAGGAGGGGCTGGGGCTGGACGTCTGCTCGTCGGGAGAGCTGTGGCTGGCGGTCTCGGCCGGCTTCCCGGCCCAGCGGATCCTGCTGCACGGCAACGCCAAGTCCCCGGAGGAGCTGCGGCTGGCCCGTCGGCTGCGGGTCGGGCGGATCGTGATCGACGGCCCGGCGGAGATCGCGCGGCTGGCGGCGCTGGTGGCCGCCGACACACCGCAGAGGGTGCTGGTCCGGGTGGTGCCCGGGATCTCCGCCGGGCACCACCAGGCGGTGCGGACGGGCGTCGGCGGGCAGAAGTTCGGCTTCCCGGTGGAGGGCGGTGACGCGGCGGACGCCATCGCCCGGGTGCTCGACCAGCCCGGGCTCGAACTGGCGGGGCTGCACTGCCACTTGGGTTCGCAGATCACCTCGGTGGAGCCCTACCTGCTCGCGGTGGACGCGCTGGTGCGGCTGCTCTCCGAGGTGCGGGAGCGGCACGGCGTGGAGCTGTCGGAGCTGGACCTGGGTGGCGGCCACGGCATCCGCTACCTGCCCGGGGACGCCGAGCTGGACCTCGCCGAGTTCGCGGTGCGGGTGACCGACCGGCTGGCGGTGCGCTGCGCCGAGGCCGGGCTGGACGTGCCCCGGCTGCTCGTCGAACCCGGCCGCGCCGTCGCCGGACCGGCCGCGGTGGCGGTCTACCGGGTGCTGTCCGTCAAGCACACCGCTGACGGCCGCTGCTTCGTCGCGGTGGACGGCGGCATGAGCGACAACCCGCGCCCGGCCCTGTACGGATCGCCGTACACGGTGCGGCTGGTCGGCCGCCGCTCGGAGGCGGGGGAGGGGAGGGTGGACGTGGTCGGACGCCACTGCGAGGCCGGCGACGTGCTCGTCCGGGACGCCGCGCTGCCCGCCGACCTGCGCCCGGGCGACCTGCTGGCCATGCCGGCGGCCGGGGCCTACCAGCTCTCCATGGCCTCCGGCTACAACCTGGTCGGCCGCCCGGCCGTGGTCGCGGTGAGGGACGGCCGGGCCCGTCTCCTGATCCGCCGGGAGACGGTCGAGGACTTCCGTCTGCGCGAGGTCGGCCGCTGAGGGGGTGGGGCGGGCCTGCGTGAGAAGTCGGCCGGGCCGACTTCTCACGTACTTCCCTGCACTTCCACGCACTCTCACGGAGGCCCGAAACTCCGTTGAACCGGTGTGACCCGGAGGGCCGTTGACGAAGATGATCACCTTCTTCGCCGTCCGACAGGATTTCCATGCGTCAGCCTTCCCCTCCCGATGCCCGCACCAGGCCCCGGCGGCGACTTCGCCGGCCGACCCACCTGGTGACGGCATGCGTCGCCGCGAGCGCGGCCCTGCTCGCGCCCGCCTCCGCCGAGGCGAGCGGGACGAGCAACAGCGACGCGTACAACAACCTCGGGTCGACCTCCCGGGCGGACTGGATGCGGAACCTCGCCGGTGACACCTGGCTGGCGTCACTGTCCCTGCCCGGCACCCACGACACCCTCGCCATCCACGGGGGCGACCCCGTCCGGACCCAGCAGGACTTCGGCGACAGCGCCAACACCCTGAGCACGCAGCTGGATCGCGGGATCCGCGCCATCGACATCCGGGTCCGCGTCACCGAGAACAAGTACTTCACCGTCCACCACGGGTCGTTCTACCAGAACGCCAACTTCGACGACGTCCTGGGCAAGGCGAGGGACTTCCTCGGACAGCACCCGAGCGAGACGATCGTGATGCGGCTGAGGGCCGAGTGCCCGCTCGGTGGCAGCGGCGGCACGTTCGAGTGCGACGACGATCCGAAGACGGTCACCAACGACAGGCGCAGGGAGATCTTCGCGGACTACGTGTCCCGGTATCCCGGCCTGTTCTACGCCCCGTCGGTGGTCAACGGCACCAAGGCCTACGTTCCCCGGCTCTCGGACGTCCGGGGGAAGCTCGTGCTGGGCAGCTTCGACGGCCTCGACAGCGACAGCTACGGGATCGGGACCTTCAACGACCACCAGGAGGACCACTTCGACGTGCCCGACGCCCGCAGGAAGTGGGAGTACGTCAAGGCGAACATCGACCGGGCGGTCGGCGACGGCAGCGGTCACATGTTCGTGACGTACACGTCGGCGTCCAACGCCCCCCTCCTGAACCCGCACGCGTACGCGGGCGGACACGTGACCTACGTGGGCGGCAAGGCGCCCGTCAACCTTCCGGGCGTCAACTTCCAGTTGATGAACTACCTCAACAACGGCGGGGGCAAGGGCCGCCTCGGCGTCGTCATGATGGACTTCCCCGGCTGGGCGCTGGTGGAGAACATCATCGCCCGCAACCAGGACCACGTCGTCAAGGGCGCCCACCAGGCCGTCTGGCTGGTCAACGCCGACAAGACCTACGTCGACAGCAAGTACCACCGGTGCATGGTCCGGGGGCCGGAGTTCGACAGGTCCGACTCCGGTGGTCTGGTCACCCAGCGCGCGTGCCAGTCGACGCCGCCCAGCAGCCACCAGTGGGGAGCCGAGAAGCCGCCGTACGACGGCCAGGGCTATTACTGGATCAAGGCCAACAACGGCAAGTGCCTGACCGTCCCCTACAACAACGGCACCCCGCCGGGGGCCGGGACCCAGTTGTTCTGGTGGGGCTGTGAGACCCGCTGGTCCTCGGGCAGCCAGCTGTGGAACGTCATCCCGACCCAGATCGAGGTCGGGGGCAAGCGCACGACGGCCTACAAGTTCATCAACCAGTGGACGGGCCTGTGCGTGTCGGTGGACCCGGCGACCGCGTCCACCGCGGGCGGCAAGGTGACCCAGGACGCCTGCCCGGCCTGACGCGCACTGCCCTCCGGGCCTCGGCTCCCTCCGGCCGGCGTGAGAAGTCGGCTCGTCGACTCTGCTGGCGAAGTCGCTCGGGGTGGGTGTGGGACAGTGAGTGCCGACAAGGTGCCTGTCTGTAGGGGTGGTTGTGCTTCGTCCTGGT
>NZ_JBSFKQ010000077.1:0-26749 GCF_053598615.1 Kitasatospora sp. NPDC001095
CGCCCACTTCACCGCCCAGGGCCGCCGCACCACCCGCCTCCAGGTCAGCCACGCCTTCCACTCCCCCCACATGGAAGACATCCTCGACGACTTCCGGGCCTCGATCGGCAAGCTGACCTTCCGCCCGGCCCGGATCCCGGTGATCTCCAACCTCACCGCGCAGCCGGTCACCGGGGAACTCACCGACCCCGCGTACTGGGCCCGCCACGTCCGCGAGGCCGTCCGCTTCCACCCCGGGATCCAGTACCTGGAGGCCGCGGGCGTCACCCACTTCCTGGAGCTCGGCCCCGACGCCACCCTCACCGCGCTCACCCGCCAGAGCCTCACCACCGACGCCGTGGCGATCCCCACCCTGCGCAAGAACACCCCCGAGACGCAGTCCTTCACCACCGCCCTCGCCACCCTCCACACCACCGGCCACACCCCCACCTGCTACCGGCCGGCCTCCCCCACCCCCCACGCCGACCTGCCCACCTACCCCTTCCAGCGCCGCCACTACTGGCTGGCGGCCCGCCGGACGGCCGGCGGGCAGTCCGGCACCGACCACCCGCTGCTGAGCACCGCCGTCCGGCTGGCCGAGAGCGACCGGCTGGTCCTCAGCGGCCGGTTCTCCACCCGCACCCACCCGTGGCTGGCCGACCACACCATCGCCGGGGCCACGCTGCTGCCGGGCACCGCCTTCGTCGACCTCGCGCTGCACGCCGCGGAGCTGGCCGGAGCGGCGACGCTGGAGGACCTCACCCTGGAGGCTCCGCTGGTGCTCGGCGGGCCCGGCGCCGTCGAACTCCAGCTCACCGTAGAGGGCCCGGACGACCGCGGGCTGCGCGCCTTCGCCGTCCACTCGCGCACCGAGGACTCCGCCCCCTGGACCCGGAACGCGACCGGCGCCCTCTCCGACGCGGTCCCCGGCACCGACCCGGACGCCGGGGTCCTGACCGCCTGGCCTCCGGCCGGCACACCGGTCGACCTGACCGACCTCTACCCGCGCCTCGCCGAGCACGGCTACGCCTACGGCCCGCTCTTCCAGGGCCTCGTCCGGGCCTGGCGCGACGGCGACACCCACTACGCCGAGGTCCGCCTGCCCGAGGGCGCCGCCACGGAGGGCCACGCCCTCCACCCCGCGCTGCTGGACGCCGCCCTGCACCCGTGGGCGCTCGCCTCCGGGGCGCTGGACGCCGACGAGGACGGGTCCGTGCTGCTGCCGTTCAGCTGGTCCGGTGTACGGCTGGCGGCGCTGGGAGCGCGCACGCTGCGGGTGCGGCTGGCCCCGGCGGGCGAGCGGACCATGCGCCTGGACCTGGCCGACCCGGAAGGAGCGCCGGTGGCGACGGTCGCCGCGCTCACCGCGCGCCCCGGCTCGCTGCGGGACTTCGCCGCCCTCGCCGGCCCGGCCGCCCGGGCCGCGGAGACCGCGGGCACCCCGCTGCACCTAGTGGAGTGGAAGCCGCTGGCCACCGCCCCGCTCGACCCCGCCGCCTGCGCCCGGGGCGTCCACGTCCTCGCGCCGGACGGCCTCGGCCTCGCCGACGCCCTGGGCGCCACCGTCCACGCCGACGTGGCCGCCCTGCGGACGGCCCTCGCCCGGGAGTCGGCCCCCGCCCTGGTCCTGGCCGCGCTCACCGGGGAGTCACCGGCCGACGCCGAACTGCCCGATCACGCCCGGGGCCTGGCCGAACGGGCCCTCGCCCTCACCCAGGAGTGGCTGGCCGAGGGCGTCCCCGACGACGCCCGCCTCGTCCTGGTCACCCGGGGTGCGGTGGCCGCCCGCCCCGGCCCGGAGATCCGCGACCTCGCGGCGTCCACCGTCTGGGGCCTGGTCAGGACCGCCCACTCCGAGCACCCGGACCGCTTCGGCCTGCTCGACCTCGACGGTCCGCTCGCCGAGGGCCCGGCCGGGGCCGTCACCGCCGCCCTGCTCGCCGGCGAGGAGTTCCAACTCGCCGTGCGCGACGGCAAGGTGTACGCCCCGCGGCTGGTCCGCGCGGCCGCCGCCACCGAGCTGCTCACCCCGCCGCCGGGCACCGAGCACTGGCGGCTGGACGTCCGCAGCAAGGGCAGTCTGAGCGACCTGGCCCTGCTCCCGGCGCCCGAGGCCGGTGCCCCGCTGGCGCCCGGCGAGGTACGGGTGCGGGTGCGCGCCGCCGGCCTGAACTTCCGCGACGTGCTGATCGGCCTCGGGATGTACCCGGGCGACGAGGCGCAGATCGGGGGCGAGGCGGCCGGCGTGGTGCTGGAGACCGGGCCGGGGGTCACCTCGGTGGCGGTCGGCGACCGGGTGATGGGGCTGTTCCCGAGCGCGGTCGGCCCGGCGGCGGTCACCGACCACCGGTGGCTGACCCGGATGCCGCGGGGCTGGAGCTTCACCGACGCCTCGGTCGTCCCGGTGGTGTTCCTGACCGCCTTCTACGGCCTGACGGACCTGGCCCGGGTCCGCGAGGGCGAGTCGCTGCTCGTGCACGCCGCGACCGGCGGCGTGGGCCAGGCCGCGCTGCAGCTGGCCCGGCACTGGGGCCTGGAGGTGTACGGCACGGCCAGCGCCCCGAAGTGGGAGACGCTGCGCTCGCTCGGCGTGCCCCAGGAGCGGATCGCCTCCAGCCGCACCCTCGACTTCGAGGAGCAGTACCGGGCGGCGACCGGCGGCCGGGGCTTCGACGTGGTGCTCAACTCGCTGGCGCAGGAGTTCGTGGACGCCTCGCTGCGCCTGCTGGCGCCCGGCGGGCGCTTCCTGGAGATGGGCAAGACCGACATCCGCGACGAGGCGCAGGTGCGCGAGCGCTTCCCCGGAGTGTCGTACACCGCCTACGACCTGATGCGGGTGCCGCGCGAGCGGGTCCAGGAGATGCTGGCGGAGCTGGTCGCCCTGTTCGAGGAGGGGGCGCTGCGCCCGCTGCCGGTGACGGCCTGGGACGTCAGCCACGCCCCGGAGGCGCTGCGCCACCTGAGCCAGGCCCGGCACACCGGCAAGGCGCTGCTGACGCTGCCCGCCCCGCTGGACCCGGAGGGCACGGTGCTCGTCACGGGCGGTACCGGGACCCTCGGCGGTCTGCTCGCGCGGCACCTGGTGACCCGGCACGGCGTCCGGCACCTGCTGCTCACCAGCCGCCGCGGCCCGCAGGCGCCGGGTGCCGCGGAGCTGCTGCGGGAGTTGGCCGACCTCGGTGCCCGGGCCCGGATCGAGGCCTGCGACACCGCCGACGAGGCCGCTCTCGCCGCCCTGCTCGCGTCCGTCCCGGCGGACCACCCGCTGACCGCCGTCGTGCACACCGCGGGTGCGCTGGACGATGCCGTCCTGGCCGCGCAGAGCCCGGGGCGGCTGGCCACCGCGCTGCGTCCCAAGGCGGACGCCGCGTGGAACCTGCACCGGCTCACCCGTCACCTGGACCTGAGCGCCTTCGTCCTCTACTCGTCGGTCAGCGGCCTGACCGGCACCCCCGGCCAGGCCAACTACGCGGCCGCCAACGCCTTCCTGGACGCCCTGGCCCACCACCGGCACACCCTCGGCCTGCCCGCGACCTCGCTGGCCTGGGGTCTGTGGGCGCAGGCCAGCACCATGACCGAGGGCCTCGGCGAGGCCGACCTGGCCCGGATGGCCCGGGACGGCGTCCTGCCCCTGGAGAACGAGCAGGGCCTCGCGCTGTTCGACGAGGCGCTGGCGGGCCGTCAGCCGCTGGCCGTGGGGCTGGGCCTGGACCTGTCGGCGCTGCGCCGCCGGGCCGCGGCCGGCGCTTCCCGGCCGCTGTTCGCCGAGTTGGTGGGCCGGGCCCCGACCCGCCGCACCGCGGCGGACGGCGGGGGCGCGGCGCCCGACGGCGCCCGGGCGGTGCGCGAGCGGCTCGTGGCGCTGGACCAGGCGGAGCGGCAGGAGGAGTTGGTGGACCTGGTGCGCGGCCATGTCGCCGTGGTGCTCGGTCACACCGACGCCGGGACGATCGGGACCGAGCGCCCGTTCAAGGACCTCGGTTTCGACTCGCTGACCTCGGTGGAGCTGCGCAACCGGCTGGCCACGGCCTTCGAGCTGCGGCTGCCGACCACGCTGGTCTTCGACCACCCGACCCCGATCGACCTGGCTCGGTTCCTGGCGCAGGAGCTGGCCCCGGCCGAGGAGGACGGGCTGGCCTCGGCGCTGGCGGACCTGGAGCGGGTGGAGCGCCGGCTGGCCTCGCTGCCCGCCGGGGGCGGGGACCGGCACCGGCTGACCGGCCGGGTGCGGGAGTTGCTGCTGCGGCTGGAGGCGGCCGAGGGCGGGGACGGCGAGGGAGGCGACCGGGGCGCGCAGGTGCAGCTGGGCGAGACCTCGGACGACGACCTGTTCGACTTCATCGACCGTGAGCTCGGGGTCAACTGACTTGCACTCAGCTCGGCTCGATCTCATGCCGATTGATGGGCGTTGATAAACGGGGACTCTCCCTGTATCTTCCCTGGAGGATACAGGGAGAGTCCCCGTTTAGGTTCTGAGGAGACAGCACACCCATGAGCGAACAGACTTCGGCGACCACTGCGGGCGCTCGCCCGACGGGCGCCGCGGGAGCAGGGACGAAGGAGAAGCGCCCGGGCGTGGTGCTCGTCCTCGTCCTGGCCCTCCAGACCATGCTCATCCTTGACGTCAACGTGGTGAACATCGCCCTTCCCGACCTCAAGGACGCACTCGGCTTCACCCCCACCGGCCTTTCCTGGGTGCTGAGTTCGTACCTGCTGACGTTCGGCGGCCTGCTGCTGCTGGGCGGCCGGGCCGGCGACATCCTGGGCCACCGCAAGGGCCTGCTGGTCGGTGTCACGGTGTTCACGGCGGCCTCCCTGCTCGGCGGCCTGTCCACCTCGGCCGGGATGCTGCTGGCCGCGCGGGCCGTCCAGGGCGTCGGCGCGGCGATCGCGGCACCGACCGTGCTCGCCCTGATCGCCACCCACTTCACCGAGGAGAAGGCCCGCGCCAAGGCGCTCGGCGCCTACGCGGCGGTGTCCGGCTCGGGTGCGGCGATCGGCCTGATCGGCGGCGGCCTGCTCACCGACTGGCTCTCCTGGCGCTGGGTGCTGTTCATCAACGTGCCGATCGGCCTGGTGCTGCTGATCCTGGCCCCGATGTTCATCCACGAGACCGACCGCACGCCCGGCTCCTTCGACCTCGGCGGCGCGCTCAGCTCCACCCTCGGCATGACCGCGCTGGTGTACGGCTTCATCCGCGCCGCCGAGCAGGGCTGGGGCGACGGTCTGACGATCTGTTCGTTCGTGGCGGCGATCGTCCTGCTGGCGCTGTTCATCGTGGTCGAGAACAAGGCCAAGCAGCCGATCACCCCGCTGCGGCTGTTCGCCGACCGCAACCGCGCCATCGGCTACCTCGCCCTGCTGTTCGTGATGGCGGCGGGCAACTCGATGTTCTTCTTCCTCACCCAGTTCCTGCAGGAGGTCAGCGGCTTCAGCCCGATCAAGGCGGGCCTGGCGTTCGTCCCGCTGGCGCTGCTGATCCTCGGCTCCTCCAGTGTGGCCGCCAAGCAGCTGCCGCGCTTCGGCGCCCGGGTGCTGACGGCCGTCGGCGCCGCCGCCATCAGCGTCTCGCTGATCTGGTTCGCCCAGATCACGCCGTCCTCCTCCTACCTGTCCGCGCTGCTCGGCCCGATGGTCGTCGCCGGACTCGGCATGGGCGTCCTGCTGGTCGGCGTCACCACGATCCTGATGTCCGGCATCAAGCCGGAGGAGACCGGCGCCGCGTCGGGCCTGCTGAACGTGATGCAGCAGATCGGCGGTGCGCTGGGCCTCGCGGTGATGGTGACCGTCTTCGGCGCCGCGACCCGCGGCGCCGAGGCCCCGGCGGGCCTGGACACCAAGGGCGCGGCCGACTACGTCCTGACCGAGGGCGTCACGGCGGCCTTCAGCTGGGGCGCCGGGTTCACCGCGCTGACCATCCTGCTGACCCTGGTCATGCGGCGGATGACGGCCGGCGGCGACACCCAGCAGCAGAACGAGCAGCCCGTGCACGCGGGCCTCTGACTCTCGGGCGATCGTCCGAGAACATCCGCCGGGCGCGGCTGCCCCCGTCCGCACCCGGCACCGGCCCCGGTCGGCAACAGCCGACCGGGGCCTCGCCGCTCCCGAGCGCCGGCTGCGGGTGATCGAACTTGAGAGTCAGTCATTTAGTAGACTGACCGACTAGATGATTGATGCGAAAGGTCAGTGATCGTAGGCGGAGGACGGGGTCCGGAGGTGAAGCCGAGCAGGGCCTGCAGCACTGCGAGGATGACCGGCCCGGCGTAGCTCAGCCGGGCGCGATGCCGAGCCCGGGACGCCGCGACGCTAGATATGACGATTCGATCAACAGATCGTCTGTCTTCGCATAGAGTGCAGTGCCGAGGGAGTCCGGATCAGGCGTCACAACCGATCCTTGGACTCCCTCGCTTCATGTCCTGCGTGCCGCGAGCCCTTGGTGTCGATCATCCAGTGCGGAGTGTCATCGGTAAGCGATCATGCGTTTATTCCACCGGGGGAAAGGTCAATTCGCTGTGGTGAATGTGCTGCCGGTCACGGACAACCCTGAACGCATCTCCTCCGTCCGCTGTGACGAGTCGCTCGAACTACTGCGCGCGGTGGACCGGCTGGCGGGCGGCCAGGGCGGGGTGATCGAACTGATCGGTTGCCCCGGTTCCGGAAAGAGCAGACTGCTCGGGCCCATGACCGCGGCGGCCAGATCCCGTGGCATCACCGTCCTCGACGGTCGCTGCTCCCCCACCGAGCGGCAGTACCCGCTGGCCGTCTTCACCCGGGCCCTGGCGGGGGTGATGACCCCGGAGAGGCTGGCCGAACTCTCTCCCGGACACGCCTCGCTGCTGCGCGCGGCGCTCTGCGCCCAACTCGGCCCCGACGCCCGGCGACCGGAGCCGCTCGGCGTCTCCCAGGCCGTACGCGCCCTGCTGGAACGCTCCGCCCGCGACGGCGGCGGGCTGCTCCTGGTCCTCGACGACTTCCACTGGGCCGATCCGCAGTCCCTCGAACTCGCCGACCACCTCGTCCGGTTGACCGCCCCCGCGCCCGTCCTGCTGGTCATCGTCCACCGGCCGCGACAGGCCCACGCCCCGCTCCTGGGCACCCTGGCCCAGGGCGTCGAGTCGGGACAGGTGGAACGGATCGAACTCGGTGCGCTCACCCTCTGCCAGGCCGCCTCGCTGCTCGGCGTACCGACCGACACCGGCTGGCTGCCCGCCGTCTACCACGAGAGCCAGGGCAACCCCCTCTGCCTGCTCGTACTCGGCGAGACCGCGCCGCTCAGCCCGCTGCTGGGCACCAGGCTGCTCACCGGACGGCTGGCCCCGCTGGCCGCCGAACTCGCCCTGCTCGACCCCGCAGAGCGGCTGGTCGCCGAGTCCGGCGCCGTCCTCGGTGACCGCTTCAGCTGGGAGGAGCTGTCCGCCGTCTCCGAGCTGCCCGCCCCCGAACTCACCACCATCGTCACCGAACTGATCGACGTCGACGTCCTGCGCCCGCTGCGCGGCTCCACCTCGCTGCTCACCTTCCGGCACACCGTGCTGCGCCGGATGCTGCACGACCAGGCCGACCACTGCTGGCGCGCCCGCGCGCACCGCCGGGCGCTCACCGTGCTCAGCCGCCGGACCACCTCCGCCGCCGAGCGCGCCATCCACATCGAGCTGTCCGCCAGCAGCTTCACCCGCGAGGACCTGGAGATCCTGGCGAAGGCCGGCGAGGAGGCCGTCCCGTCCTCCCCCGTGGACGCCGCCCGCTGGCTGCTGCTGGCCCTCAAGGGACTGCCGCCCAACGGTGACTCACCGGGACGGCTGCTGGGCCTGATCCCCCCGCTCGCCAAGGCGCTGCGGGCCGCCGAGTACGGCTGCAAGAACGACACCCTGCAGCACCTGCTGACCCAGGGCACCCCTCTGCAGCCCACCGAGTCCTACCGCTCCGCGGTGCGGCTGTGCGCGCTCGTCGACTGCCTGCACGGGCGCTACGAGGCGGCCGACGCCCTGCTGGCCGGCGAACTGACCGCCCTCACCGCCAGCAAGGTCCCCAACGGCGACCTGCTGGCCCGCTTCACCGTCTACCGGGGCATCGTCGCCCTGCTGGGCCAGCACCGGAACCTGCCGCGACTGGCCGCCGAGGCGCTGCTGCTGGCCCGGACCGACGGGCATCCCACCACCCTCGCGGGCGCACTGGTGCTGCACGCGCTGGCCGAGCTGGGCGAGGGCCGCACCAAGTCCTGCCTGGCCTCGTACGACGCCGCCGTCCGGCAGATGGACGAGCTGCCGACCGCCGAGGCCTACCTGCACACCGAGTTCCTCGCCCTGCTCGGCTGGTGCGCCTTCGCGCTCGGCCGCCCGCGCGAGGCGGAGTCCTTCTACGAGCGGGGCGTGGAGCTGACGTCGGACTGCTCGCACAACGCGATGCTGCCGGTCCTGCTGAGCGGCCTGGCGGAGACCCAGCTGGTCCAGGGCCGGCCGGCCAGCGCGCGCCGCTCCGCGGCCCGGGCGGCGGACCTCGCGGCCTACCTGAACGCCGACCAGCTGCGCACCCACGCGCTCGCCCAGGAGGCGCTGTGCGTCACCTACGCCGAACCGCCGGGCAGCAGCCGGGCCTCGGCGCTGGCCGAGGAGGCGCTGCGGGCGCTGCGGCCCGGGCCGGGCAGCTGGTACGGCTCCGCGGTGCTGACGCTGGCCGAGACGATGCTGACGCAGGGCAGCCCCGAGCGGTGCCTGAGCCTGCTGGTCGAGCTGGACTCCCCCGCGGTCACGGGGCTGTCCGTGATGAACCGGGCCCGCTACCACGAGCTGCTGACCCGGGCGGCGACCGCCGCCGGGGTCGAGGGCGGCGCCCACTGGGCCGAGACGGCGGAGTGCACCGCGCGGCTGTTCGGGACACCGCACACCTCCGCGTACGCGGCGATGGCCAGAGGCCACTTCCTGCTGCGGGAGGACCGGGCCGGGGAGGCCGTCGCCGCGTACCGGGAGGCGGAGCGACTCTTCGACGGCTCCCACCTGCGGCTGCCGCAGCTGACCGCGCGGCTGCGCGCGGCCCGGGCGCTGGCCGCCGCCGGCCGCCCGGACCGGGCCCGGGCGCTGGCGGAGCGGATGAACGCGCTGGCCGAGCAGTGGGGGGTGCTGCTGTACGCCCGGACGAGCCCGGACCACACCTTCGAGGGCACCCTGGACCGCGGCTGCCACGCGCTGATGCCGACGCCCGCCCCGCCGGCCGCGGACGACCTGGCCCTGCTGACCCAGCGGGAGCTGGAAGTGGCCCGGCTGGCCGGCACCGGCCAGCGCACCCGGGAGATCGCCGAGGCGCTCCAGGTGAGCCCCCGCACGGTGGAGGTCCACCTCTCCCGGATCTACCGGAAACTGGAGGTCGGCTCGCGGGCCGAGCTGGCCAGGCTGATGGCCGTACGTATTTCCCCTGATGCCGTTAAGTGATCCCTCTGAAAACATGAGGACAACGCGCCGGGCGGGGCATTCAGCCCCGCCCGCCTCAATGAGCACTTCACGGGGGCGAACGATATGGGTCAAAGTCAGGTTTCCGGTCTTCATGTCTGGCAGGCTTCCGGGAGTTGTTCGCCCACGGGCCTCGCGGACGGCGAGCCCATCGCCGCCGACGCCTTCCGCCGGGTATTCCGACGCCATCCGGCCGGTGTGGCCGTCATCACGGTTTCCGACGGCGCGAAGCCGGTCGGCTTCACCGCCACCTCACTGGCGTCCCTGTCCTCCACGCCCCCGCTGATCTCCTTCGGCATCGGCCGCACCGCTTCCTCCTGGGCGGCCGTGTGCACGGCCGAGCACCTCGCGGTGCACCTGCTCGCCGAGGACCAGCAGGAGCTCGCGACCACCTTCGCCCGCAGCGGCATCGACCGCTTCGCGCCGCCCACCGCCTGGCGCCCGGGCCCGTACGGGGTGCCGCTGCTGGAGGACGTGCCCGCCGCGCTGGTGTGCCGCAAGGTGTACGACCTGCCCGCCGGCGACCACACCCTGGTGATCGGTCAGCCGGTGCACGCGGTCGAGGGCGGCGCAGCGCAGCCCCTGGTCTATCTCGACGGGCGATACGGCTCAGTGTCGCGCTGAGCCCGTCGGTCACGCGAATCCCCCCACGAAGGACAGACAATGCGATTCGAGATTCTGGGCAGCCTGCGAATGACCGACGGCGAGAACGTCTTCGGCATCAGCGCACCCAAGGTGGAGTCCCTGCTCGCCGCTCTGCTGGTGCGCGCGGACGACGTGGTGTCCACCGACCAGCTGTGCCACGAGATCTGGGGCGACGCACTGCCCCGCCGCGGCACGGCGACGCTGCACGTCTACATATCGCAGCTGCGCAAGCTGCTGAAGCGGCCGGGGACGGCGGCCGCGCCGATCGTCACCCGCCACCCCGGCTACGTGCTCCGGCTCGACGGCCACAGCCTGGACTCGGACGACTTCCAGCGGCTGGTGCGGCTGGGCCGGTCCGCGATCAGGGACGGCCGGTACGCGGAGGCCTCCACCCACTGCGACCAGGCCCTGTCCCTGTGGCGCGGCAGGGCGCTGGGCGAGTTGCGCGGCGGCGCGATCGTCGACGAGTTCGCCACCTGGGCCGAGGAGGCCCGACTGGAGTGCATCGAGATGCGCAACGAGGCGGATCTGATGCTGGGTCGGCACCGGGAACTGGTGGGCCCGCTGTACACGCTGGTGAAGAAGCACCCCCTGATCGAGGCCTTCCACCGGCAACTGATGCTGGCGCTCTACCGCTCGGACCGCCGGGCCGACGCGCTCCAGGTGTTCCACCGGGTGCGGTCGGTGCTGGACCGCGAGCTGGGCATCGCGCCCTGCCGCCAGCTGCACCAGCTGCACGACCAGATCCTGCTGGACAGCGGCCGGGGCGAGGTGCGGCGGCCGATCACCCTGCGGGCGCCGGCAGCCGCCTGAACCCGTCCCGGACCGAGGGCTCCCTTCCTTCTCAACTGTAGAACGGACAGCTGGCGTTGAAAAGTGGGGACAGTCCCCATATTCTGTTCGCCATGACCTCCGAATTGGGAATCAAGCTCTCGGTCCTGGACACCGCCCCCGTCTGGCAGGGGTCGACGGCCTCGACCTCGCTGCGCAACTCCGTGCGCCTCGCGCAGGCCGTGGAACGGCTCGGCTACCACCGCTTCTGGCTGGCCGAGCACCACAGCATGCCGTCGCTGTCGACCTCCTCGCCCGCCATCCTGGCCGGGCAGATCGCCGCCGCGACCACCCGCCTGCGGGTCGGCGCCGGCGGCGTCATGCTGCCCAACCACCCGCCGCTGGTGGTGGCCGAGCAGTTCGGCACCCTCGCCGCCCTCAACCCCGACCGGATCGACCTCGGCCTCGGCCGGGCCCCCGGCACCGACCCGATCACCGCCCGCGCCCTGCGCCGCCAGGCCGGCCCGCTGGGCGCGGGCGACTTCCCCGCCCAGGTCCACGAGCTGCTGAACCACTTCGCCCCGCCCGGCGGCGCCCCGGCCGCGGCGGCCAGGCCCGGCCAGGTCACCGCCGTCCCGGCCGCCGAACTGTCGGTGCCGGTCTGGCTGCTCGGCTCCAGCGGCTACAGCGCCCAGCTCGCCGCGAGCCTGGGCCTGCCCTTCGCCTACGCCCACCACTTCTCGCCGCACGGCTCGGTGGCCGCGCTCCAGGCCTACCGCGCCGAGTTCCGCCCCTCGCAGTACCTCAGCGAGCCGTACTCGATGGTCGCCGTGTTCGGCGCGGTGGCCGAGGACGACCGCAGGGGCGAGCTGCTCAGCACGCCCCTGCGGATGATCACCGCCCAGTCGCTGCGCGGGATGAACCCGCTCTTCCCGCCGGTCGAGGAGGCCTCCTCCTTCGTCTGCGGACCCCAGGAGCGCCTGGTGGTGGACCAGATGTTCGACGCCCAGATCTTCGGCGGGCCGGAGACCGTACGGCAGAAGGTCACCGAGTTCGTCCGGGCGACCGCCGTCGACGAGCTCATGGTGCTCTCCGTGGTCCAGGACCACGAGGAGCGGGTGCGCTCCTACGAGCTGCTGGCCGAGCTGGCCGGGCTCAAGCCGGACGAGTCCGTGGCCGGCTGAGCCGCCTCGGCCAGCAGCTCGAACGACCGGATCCGCGCCTGCAGGCCGAACACCGGTGTCGCCGCCAGGAGTTCGTCGAAGCCGACCTCGGCCCGGAACTCCGCGAGGCGGCGCCGGACGGTCTCCGGACCGCCGACCACCTGGGCGGCGAAGTGCCCCTCCAGATAATCCTGCTGAGCCGACGTCAGGCTGTACCGCGCCGCCTGCTCCGGGGTGCGGAACAGGGTCAGCGGGTTGATCCGCCCCTCCACGTGGGCGACCCGGATCGGACCGGCGTGCCACTGCGCCTCCTCGTCCGAGTCCGCGGCCACCACCTGCGAGGACACCGCCACGTACGGCTGCGCCAGCCGTTCCGAGGGCTGGAACTCCGCCCGGTAGCGGGCCACCGAGGCCGCCGTCCCGGCCGGGTTGAGGTGGTGCGCGAAGGCGTACGGCAGGCCCAGGCGGGCCGCCAGCGAGGCGCTGGACTCGCTGGTGCCCAGCAGCCAGACCGGCACCGGGCGCTGCGGCGGCGGGCAGACCGCCACCGCGGGGCGCTCACCGTCCCCGGACGGGGTCAAGTAGTCGATCAGCTCGACGAGTTGCTCCCCGAAGGCGCCGGCGTGGGCCGGGTCCCCGGTGCGGTGCAGCGCCCGGGCGGTGGCCGGCTCCCCGCCCGGCGCCCGGCCGACCCCGAGGTCGATCCGGTCCGGGTGGAACACGTCGAGGGTGGCGAACTGCTCCGCCACCACCAGCGGCGTGTGGTTGGGCAGCATCACGCCGCCCGAGCCCACGCGCAGGGTGGAGGTGACGGCGGCCAGCTGCCCGATCAGCACCGGTGGGGTGGAGGTGCCGAAGGCGGGCATGTTGTGGTGCTCGGCCAGCCAGTACCGGCGGTAGCCGAGGCGCTCCACGGCGGGCGCCAGCTCCAGGAGTTGGTGCAGCGAGTCGGCCGCCGGGACGCCGTACCAGACGGGCACGGTGTCCAGGACGGACAGGATCGGACCGGCAGTGTCGTTCATGTGCGGCTCTCCATCGTCGTTCGGGTGGTGCGGTCTGGCGGTCGGCGGCGGGGCGCCCGGGGTCGGTCCTCGGGCGCGGGCCGTCAGGGGCGGATCGGGTCCAGCGGCGGGATCGCCTCCAGCAGGTGGGCGGTCCACGGGTCCCTCGGGGCGGTGAAGACCTCCTGGGTGGCCCCGGTCTCGACGATGCGGCCCGCCCGCATCACCGCGACCCGGTCACTCATCCGTCGCACCACCGCGAGGTCGTGGGAGATGAACAGCAGCGCCACCCCGAGGCGGCGCTGGGCCTCGGCGAACACGTCCAGCACCTGGGCCTGGACGGAGACGTCCAGCGCCGAGACCGGTTCGTCGCAGACGATCACCTCCGGTTCGGGGGCGATCGCCCGGGCGATCGCGACCCGCTGGCGCTGGCCGCCGGACAGCTGCCGGGGCCGGCGCTCCAGCAGGCCCTCGTCCAGCCCCACCAGCGCGAGCAGTTCGGCGATCCGCGCCCGGTGGCGGCGGGCGGCCCGGCGGCCGGGGGCGCCCAGGGCCTCGGCGACGATGCGCTCCACCGTCCAGCGCGGGTCGAAGGACGACAGCGGGTCCTGCTGCACCAGCTGGATCCGCCCGCGCAGCGCCGCGCGGTCCGCCTCGGCGCGCCCGGACCACGGCTGCCCGAGCAGGGTCACCTGTCCGGCGTCCGGTTCCAGCAGGCCGAGCACCGTCTGGCCGAGCGTGGTCTTGCCCGAGCCGGACTCGCCGAGGATGCCGAGGGTCTCGCCCTCACGCAGTTCCAGCGAGACCCCGTCCAGCGCGCTGACCGTACCGGCCCGGCGGCCGCCGGTCGCGGGGTAGGCCTTGGTCAGCCCCTCGGCGCGCAGCACCACCCGCTCGCCGACCCGTGCCGTCGCCTCGGCCGGGCGGCAGCCGGTGGGCACCGCGTCGAGCAGCATCCGGGTGTACGGGTGCCGGGGCGCGGCCAGCAGCTCCTCGGTGGGCCCGGTCTCGACGATCCGGCCGGCGCGCATCACCGCGATCCGGTCGGCAAGCCTGGCCACCGCGGCGAGGTCGTGACTGATCAGCAGGACCGCCATGCCGGTGGCCCGGCGCTCGGCGAGCAGGTCGAGGATCTGCGCCCGCACGGAGGGGTCGAGGGCGGTGGTCGGCTCGTCGGCGATCAGCACCCGCGGGGCGGCGGCGATCCCGGCGGCGATCAGGGCCCGCTGGCGCTGGCCGCCGGACAGCTGGTGCGGGAACTGCCGGGCCCGCAGCTCGGGTTCGGGCACGGTCACCTCCCGCAGCAGTTCCACGGCGCGCTGCGGGCGGTCCCGGTGGGTGCCGATGCCGTGGACGGCGAGCGGCTCGGCGACCTCGTCGCCGACCCGGCGCAGCGGGTCGAGGGACACCAGGGCGTCCTGGGAGACCAGTCCGATCCCGGCGCCGCGCAGTCGCCGCCACTCGCGGGCACCGAGGGCGCGCAGGTCCTGTCCGTCGTAGTCGAGGCGGCGCGCGGTGACGCTCGCCCCGGGGCCGGTCAGTCCGACCAGGGCGCGGGCGGTGAGGGTCTTTCCGGAGCCGGACTCGCCGACCAGGGCGAGGCACTCGCCGGGCCGCAGGTCGAGGTCGACGCCGTGGACGACGTCGGTGCGCCGGCGGCCGCGGCCGAAGGAGATCCTCAGGTCCTCGACGACGAGCAGCGGGGCGGTTCGGTCAAGTGCGGTCACGGCCGTCCCTTTCCGTCCAGTCGCCGCTGGAGGTCCCGGCCCACGACCGTCACGGCGACGACCGTGAGGGTGATGGCGAGTCCGGGGAAGACGGCGACGGACCAGGCGGTGTCGAGGTGGTCGCGGCCCTCGGAGAGCATGCTGCCCCACTCGGGCGCGGGCGGCTTCGGGCCGAGCCCGAGGAAGCTGAGCGTGGAGCCCGCGATGATCGCGCTGCCGGTGTTGACGGTGGCCAGGACCAGCAGCGGCGGCAGGGCGTTGGGCAGGACGTGCCGCAACAGGATGTCCGTACGGCCGCGGCCCATGACCACGGCCGCCCGTACGTAGTCGCCGGCGCGCACGGCGAGTGCCTGGCCGCGGGCCAGGCGCAGGAAGCCGGGCAGCAGCGAGGCGCCGATGGCCAGGGTGGCGTTGGCGCTGCCGGGGCCGAGCAGGGCGACCACGATGAGGGAGAGCATCAGGCCCGGGAAGGCCATCAGGACGTCGGTGAGGCGGGACAGCACCCGGTCGACGGCGCGGCCGGCGGTGGCGGCGAGCACACCGAGCAGCGCCCCGCCGACCAGGGCGAGGGCGGTGGCGCCGAGGCCGATCAGCAGTGAGGCGCCGGCGCCGTGCACGATCCGGCTGAACAGGTCGCGGCCGAGCTGGTCGGTGCCCAGCCAGTGGGGCCGGCTCGGTCCGGAGAGCGCGTCGGCGGGGTCGATGGCCTGCGGGTCCTGCCCGGCGAGCAGGTCGGGGGCCAGGGCGGCGAGCAGCACCAGCGCGAGCAGGGCCCAGGCGAGCGCCGTCCCGGCCCCGGTGCGGGGCAGGCGTGCGAGCGGGCGGCGACGGGTGACGGGCGCCGCGGCCCCGACCGGCAGTCGGTTGGTGGTCATCCGGTGCTCCTCTCGGCGATCCGGGGGTCGATCACCCGGTACAGCACGTCGACGGCCACGTTGATCAGCGCGAAGACCGTCGCGGACAGCAGCACGACCCCGGTGACCACCGGCAGGTCGCGGCCCTGGACGGCGGTGGCGGTGAGCTGGCCGAGCCCCTGGCGGCTGAACACGGTCTCGACCACGACCGCGCCGCCGAACAGGGCCCCGGCGGCCCAGCCCGCGAGGGTGACCAGCGGGATCAGGCCGTGGCGCAGCGCGTGCCGCAGCCGGACCGCGAGTTCGGCGCCGCCCCGGGCGCGGGCGGTGAGGACGAAGGGCTGGTCGAGGACGCGTTCGAGTTCCTCGCGGAGCACCTGGGTGAACACCCCGGCCATGCCCACGGCGAGCGTGACGGCGGGCAGCACCAGGCCGGAGATGCCGCCTCCGCCCATCGCGGGGAACCAGCGCAGCCGGTAGGACAGCAGGGCCAGCAGTACCGCTCCGATCCCGAAGGCGGGGCTGGAGGCGGCGAACAGCTCCAGCGCGGAGCTCAGCCTCCGGGCCCGCGGCCGGTCGGCGGTGAGCACGGCGGTGGCGAGGGCGAGCAGCAGTGCCAGCACGAAGGCGGCGAGGGCGAGTTGGAGGGTCGGCCAGAGCTGGCTGCCGATCACCTGGCCCACCGGCTGCTGGAGCTGGTAGGACTCGCCGAGGTCGCCGGTGAGCAGGCGGCCCATGAAGCGCCCGTACTGCACCACCAGTGGCTGGTCGAGGGCGAGTTCGCGGCGCACCTGGGCGACGAGTTCGGGGGTCGGGTTGGTGGAGCCGAGCACGCTGCGGACCGGGTCGCCGGGCAGCAGCCGGAACGCGAAGAACACGGCGTGAGCGGCGCCGAGGACGACCAGCGCGGCCAGGACGAGGCGGCGCAGCAGCCAGCGCAGCGGGGCGGTCACGGGGTCATCCCTCCAGCCGGGCGTCGTAGAAGCGCGGGTACGCCTGGGCGTCGAAGGTGACGCCGCGCACCCGGTCGGCGGCGCCGACCAGGGTGGTGGGGGCGTAGACGGGCAGGGCGTAGGCCTGCTGCTGGATCCGGAGCTGGGCCTGGCCGTCGAGGGCGTCGCGCCGGGCCCGGTCGGAGGTGGCGGAGGCTTCCCGGAGCCAGGCGTCGAGTTCGGGGTCGGAGACGCCGAAGGCGTTGGACCCGCCCTTGTCCGCGGTCTGGTCGGAGGCGAAGTAGGTGCGCATGACGTCGGGGTCGGCGCGGTTCCAGCTGAAGGCGAGGATGTCGGCGTCGCGGGAGAGCGCCTTCTTCAGGTAGGTGCCGGGTTCGTGGGCGGTGAGGCGGATCTCGATGCCGGCCCGGCGGGCGTCGGCCTGGATGCCCTGGGCGAGCAGGACGCGCTGGTCGCGCATCAGGCTGGTCATGTACGGCCACTCGATGCTCAGGCGCCTGCCGTCGCGGGTGCGGTAGCCGGCGTCGTCGCGTCCGGTCCAGCCGGCCGCGTCGAGCAGGGCGGCGGCCCGTCCGGGGTCGTACGGGGTGGCGCCCTCGACGGCGGGGTTGTAGCCGGGGGTGGCCGGGGACAGGACGCCCCAGGCCCGTTGGTGGCGGCCGGAGTAGAGGGCGCGCACCAGGTCGTCGTAGCGGACGGCGTACTGGAGGGCCTGGCGGACCCGTAGGTCGTCCAGCGGCGCGCGGCGCGGGTTGAGCAGCAGCAGGTAGGGCGCGCCGGGCTGCGGGGCCTGGAGGAAGCGGAAGCCGTCGGCGTGCGTGAGTCGGCTGATGCTGCCGGGCGGGATGGCGGCGGCGATGTCGACCTGGCCGGAGCTCAGCGCACCGAAGCGGGAGGCGGCTTCGGGGACGAACTCCACGGTGAGTCCCTCGGCCCGGGCGGGGCCGGTGCGGCCGGCGTCCTCGGGGGCCCACTGGTAGGCGGGGTTGCGGTCGAGGACGATCCGGCGGTTGCGGGCCCAGTCGGTGAACACGAACGGGCCGCTGCCGACCGGGTGCCCGCAGGTGCGGCCCTGGTCGGCGCGCAGCGCGGTGGGCGACTGGATGCCGAAGACGGCGGTGGACAGCAGCTGGAGCAGCGGCGGGTACGGCCTGGTCAGGGCGATCCGCGCGGTGTACGGGTCGACCACGGTGGTGTCCCGGTACATGGAGATCAGCCCGGCCGCGTACTGGGACTTGGTCTCCGGGGCGACGGTGTGGTCCAGGGTGGCCTTGACGGCGTCGGCGGTGAGTGGGGTGCCGTCGTGGAAGCGGACGTCATCGCGCAGCCGGAAGGTGTACTCCAGGCCGTCGTCGGAGACCTGCCAGGAGGTGGCGAGCCAGGGCCGGAGCCGGCCGTCGGCGTCGGTGGACACCAGCGAGTCGAAGATGTTCCGGTCGATCACGGCGGTGATGTCGTACGGGCTGACCTGCGGGTCGAGGCAGTCCGGCTGGGAGTCGACGGCGTAGACGATCCGCCCGCCTCCGGCACCGGAGCGGGCTCCGGTGCCGGAGGCGCAGGCGGTGGCCGCGGCGACGAGCAGGGCCAGGAGGGCGGCCGGACGGGCGCGTCGGGCGCGGCCGGGGTGGCGTCTCATGCCGGGTCGGCCTCCGTCTCCTCCTCCTGCAGGGTGATCGCGGCGGCCGGACAGAGCCGGGCGGCCTGGTCGAGCCGGTCGCGGTCGGCGGCGCGGGCGGTGCCGTCGGTGAGCAGGGCGACGATGCCGTCCTCGTCCTGGTCGAACACCTCGGGGACGGTGAGCACGCACTGGCCCGCTCCGACGCAGCGCTTGGGGTCGGCGACGATCCGCACGGCGCTCACCAGGCCACGGGGAGTTCGTAGATGCCCTGGACGCCGCTCTGCGCGGGCTTGATCTCGACCTGCTCGGGCGGCACCGCCAGCCGTAGCCCCGGGATCCGGGTGAACAGCGTGGTGAGCGCGCTCTCCATCTCGGCCCTGGCCAGGTTCTGGCCGATGCACTGGTGGACGCCGAAGCCGAAGCCGAGGTGGTGGCGGGCGCCGCGGGTCAGGTCGAGCTCGTCGGGGCGCTCGAAGGCCGCCGGGTCGCGGTTAATCTCGGCGGTGGAGAGCATCACGCTGTCGCCCGCGCGCAGGGTGACGCCGCCGACGGTGATGTCCTCGGCGGCGATGCGCATGGCGACGTCGCCGATCGACAGGTAGCGCAGCAGTTCCTCGACGGCGAGCGCGCCGCCGGCCGGGTCGGCGCGGAAGGCGGCCAGCTGCTCGGGGTTCTGCAACAGGGTGAAGGTGCTGAGCGTGATCATGCTGGCGGTGGTCTCGTGACCGGCCATCAGCAGGATGATGCCGAGCCGGATGACGTCGTCGCGCGAGAGCGTTCCGTCGGCGAGGTCGCGGGAGACCAGGGTGTCCAGCAGGCCGTCGCCGGGCACCTTCTCCTTCTCCTTGCGCTCCACCAGGGAGGTCAGGTAGCCGCGCAGGTTCATCAGGGCCTCGGTGGCCTGCTCCTCGGAGACCTGGGGGGAGACCAGTGCCGCCGACTGCGCCTCGAAGTAGTCGTGGTCCTCGTAGGGCACGCCGAGGATGCCGCAGATGGTGTACGAGGACAGCGGCAGCGCCAGTGCGCTGAGGATGTCGGCCGGCGGCCCCTGCTCCAGGATCGCGTCGACGAGTTCGACTGAGCGGCGCTGGATCGCCTCGCCGAGCTCGCGGGTGCGGCGCACCGAGAACGAGGAGATCAGCCGCCGCCGGTAGGAGGCGTGCTCCTCGCCGTCCATGCCGACCAGGATGGTCGCCTTCTGGATGGCCTTGCGCCGGGGGCTGGGCGAGGGGAAGTCCGGGCGGCTCCAGTCGGAGGACAGCCGCGGGTCGATCAGCAGGGCACGGGCCTCCGTGTGGCCGAGCACCACCCAGGTCGGCCGGCCGTCGTACAGCCTGGCCCGCACCACCGGGCCCTCGGTGCGGCGCAGTTCGCGGTAGCCCGGCGGCGGCTGGTACGGGCAGTGCCGCTGCTGCGGGAAGTCGGGCAGCGACGCGGGGTCGTCGGTGAGACTCACAGTGGTGGGGTGGGACATGTCCGGAAAACTCCTGCGAGCGGCGGCGTACGGGGGTCCCGGCCAGGCTGTGCCGGTGGGCTTTCGGGCCTCTAAAGCAGGTCTTGCGCCCGCTCGTCGGCGGTGTCCCGCGGTCTTTAGAGCGCGCTAAGGGGCCCTTAGGCCCGACTGCCGACATTGGCGCCCATGCAGATATCGGCCATCGCACGCGAACGGCGCCACACGCTCCTGTTCCTCGACGAGATCCGCCCGTTCTCACCGGTGCACCTGGACACCGAGGTCGACATGTCGGGGGTGCTCGCCCACCGGGAGGAGCACCGCGACGTGCGTCGGCTGTCGGTGGTCACCTACGTGCTGCACGCGGCCGCCCGGGTGCTGGCCGCGCACCCGGAGGCTAACGCGGCGATCCGGGGACGGCTGCGGCCCCGGGTGGCCCGCTACGGCGAGGTCGCCGGGAAGGTGACGCTGGACAAGCGGATCGGCGGGCGGCGGGTGGTCGTCTCGGCGGTGCTGCCCGACCTCCAGCGGGCCGAACTGCCCGACATCCAGTACCAGTTGGAGCGCTACCGGGACGGTGATCCGGTGTCGATGCCGGAGTTCGCGCCGATGCTGCTGCTGCAGCGGCTGCCGGGCCCGATCGCCCGCGCCGCCTACCGCCGGGCGGTGCGCTCGCTGGTGCGTCACCCCCGCTTCTTCGGGACCTTCGCGGTCACCTCGCTCGGCCACCGCGCGGTGGACGGCTTCCACTCGGTGGGCGGCACCACGCTCACCTTCGGGATCGGCCGCATCACCGACCGCGCCGTGGTCCGGGACGGCGAGGTGACCGGTGCCCCGGTGATGCGGCTCAACCTCACCTTCGACCACCGGGTGATCGACGGCGCGGAGGCCGCCGACATCCTCACCGAGGTCAAGGACCTGCTGGAGGGCTACTGCGCCGAGAAGGAGGAGGAGACGGCATGAACGACGTCACCGAGCTGAGGCGGTTCGTGGAGGTCCACGCCCGTATCCTCGGCATCCCGCAGGACGCGTCGCGCCGGATGCTGGGCCGGATCGGGCACGACCTGGACGGCGAACCCGGCTCCTGGGCCCGGGAGTGGACGGCCGCCGGCACCGTCGAGGAGCGCGCCGGGCGGGAGCTGTCGGCCGGCCGGTACTTCAACATCGCCCGCTTCCCGTACGTGGACGGCCCGGCGCGGGCCGAGGCCCAGGAGCTGACGGTCGCCTCCTTCGACCGCTGGCGGCTCGGGCAGCGGGCCGGCATCCAACGGCTGGACCTGGAGCTGTCCGGTGGCCGGGTGCGGTGCTGGGCGGCCGGGCTCGACCCGGCGGGCTCGGGCGAGCTGCCCCCGCTGCTGCTGTTCAGCGGCGGCATCGTCAGCGTCAAGGAGCAGTTCGGCCCGATCCTGGCCCGGGCCGCCCGGCTGGGCGTGGCCGCCGTGGCCACCGAGATGCCCGGCGTCGGCGAGAACACCTGGCGCTACACGGCCGACAGCCACCGGATGGTCAGCGAACTGCTGGACGCCCTGGAGGGGCGCGCCGACGTCTCCCGCAGCTACGCGGTGATGATGAGCTTCAGTGGCCATCTCGCCCTGCGCGCCGCCCTGGAGGACAAGCGCGTGCGCGGGATCGTCACCGCCGGCGCCCCGGTCCGCGACTTCTTCGCCGATCCCGACTGGCGGCCGCGGATCCCCCGGGTCACCGTCGACACCCTGGCCCACCTCACCGGCCGGGAGCCGGGTTCGGTCCTCGGGCACATCTCCGACTGGGGCCTGAGCGAAGCGGAACTGGCCCGCCTGGACGTACCGTTGGCGTACATCGCGAGCGAGCGCGACGAGATCATCCCGCCCGGCGACCGGCTGCTGCTGGAACGTCACGTGCGCGGACTGCGGCTGCTGGCCCACGACGACGTGCACGGCTCCCCCGGTCACGTCGCCGAGTCCCGGCTGTGGAGCCTGCGCTCGGCCCTGGAGATGATCGGCGGCCACGGCCCGCAGCGGGCGGTGCTCGGCGCGGCCCTGGCCCTGCTGCGCGGCCGCGGGCGGATGCCGGGCCGGGGCGGTTCCCGGCCCGGCGAGGGCGGGTGAACGCCGTGGCCGCCGACCGCCCGCTGCGCTTCCTGGTGTCGGCGATCGACCCGGAGGCGGACTGGCCGGGCATCGCCGCCGAGGCCGAGCGGCTGGACTACGACCTGCTCGCCACCACCGACCACCTCGGCATGACCGCGCCGTTCCCCTCCCTGGTGGCTGCCGCCGCGGCCACCACCCGGCTGCGGGTGGCCACCTACCTGGTCAACACCGCGCTGTGGGACCCGGAGGTCCTGGCCCGGGAGGTCGCAGGGACGGACCGGATCACCGGCGGGCGCCTGGAGGTGGGCCTGCACTCCGGGCAGACCGTCAGCGCCCGGACCGCCCACCTGGACGCGACGCAGAAGCTCGCCCGTCTCACGGACACCGTGGAGACGCTCCAGCGGCTGCTGCCCGACCCCGGCCACCGTCCCCGGCCGCTCCAGCACCCCCGGCCACCGCTGCTCCTCGGCGCCGACGACCCGGCCGAGCTCGAACTCGCCGCCCGCCACGCCGACACCGTCTGCTTCATCGGCGCCTCGCTGCCGCCCGGCGGTGGCTTCGTCCTGCACTCCCCCGAGGAGTTCGCGCGGCGGGTGGCGACCGTACGGGAGCGGGCGGCGCAGCTGGGCCGGGACCCGGAGCTGAACGTCGGCGTCAAGCGGATCGTCGTCACCGGCGACCGGCGCGCGGCCGCCGAGGCGCTGCGGGAGTCCGGCTTCGCCGCCCATCTGTCGACGGCCGAACTACTGGAGCTGCCCACGCTGCTGATCGGCACCCACCGGCAGATCGCCGGGCAGGTCCGCGCGCACCGCGAGCGGTACGGACTGACCTCCTACGCGCTCCTCGCCACGGCCCTGCACGACTTCGCCCCCGTGATCCCCCTGCTGCGGAAAGGATGACCCCGTGACCGCCACTGCCGCCCCGGACCACCCCGAGAGCGCCGCGGACCCCGTCGTCGTGGTGGGCGCCGGCCCCACCGGGCTGATGCTGGCCTGCGAGCTCGCCCTGGCGAAGGTGCGCACCGTGGTCCTCGACCGCCGCACCGAACCCGCCGAACACGCCCCCGGACAGGCCGTCAACGCGGCCGTGATGCAACTGCTCGACCAGCGCGGCCTCGGCGACCGGCTGCGCGGGCAGGGCATACCGCTCCCGGGCGCCCACTTCTCGCTGATCTGGCTGCACCCCGAGCTGCTGGACCCGCAGCCCGTCCGAGGCCTGCTGGTCCCGCAGAACCGGCTGGAGGCGCTGTTGGAGCAACGCGCCCGCGAGCTCGGGGTCGAGCTGCGGCGCGGCCAGGAACTGACCGGGCTGGACACCGGCACCGGGGACGGCCCGGTGACGCTGCGGCTGCGCGGCGCGGACGGCCGGGAGGGCGAGCTGACCGCCTCCTACCTGGTCGGTGCCGACGGCACGCAGAGCGCGGTGCGGCGCCTCGCCGGCATCCCCTTCCCCGGCAGCGGGTGGACCGTCGCGGGCAGCGTCGGCGACGTCGAGGTCGACTTCGCCGAGCTGGCCCCCAACCACCTGGGCGCGCACTACGTGGACTCCGGCGGGGTCTACTCGGGCGCCCCGGCCGGCCCCGACCTGCTGCGGGTGATCACCACCGGTCTCGGCCCGGCCGCCGGCTCCGACGGCCCGGTCGAGCTTCCCGAACTCCAGTCCGACATCAAGGAGTTGACCGGACGGGAGCTGCCCGCGCGCGGACTGCGCTGGGCCGAGCGGTTCACCAGTGTGAGCGGCAACGCCGAACGCTACCGCCACGACCGGGTGCTGCTGGCCGGCGACGCCGCCCACTCCTTCTTCCCGCTCGGCGGGCTGCGGCTGAGCACCTGCCTCCAGGACGCCGTCAACCTCGGTTGGAAGCTGGCCGCCCAGGTCAACGGCTGGGCGCCGCCCGGGCTGCTGGACAGCTACCACGACGAACGGCACCCGGAGGGCGAACGCGCCCGGGCCGCCCTGGACGCCCAGCTCGCCCTGATGGAGCCGCCCGGGCGCACCGCCGGGGTGCGCGCGCTGGTGACGCGGCTGGCCGGATTCGAGGACGTCAACCGCCACCTGGTCGAACTGGTCACCGGCGTCGACGTGCGCTACGCCGTCACCGTGCCGGGCGCGGACGACGGGCAGGACGCCCACCCGCTGATCGGGCGGCGGATCCCCGACCCCGCGCCGCTGCCCCACGACGGCAGGGGCCTCCTGCTGGTGCCCGAGGGCACGGACGGGCTCCCGCTCACCGACCTCGCGGCCGGCTGGGCCGACCGGGTGGCCACCGCCGTCGCGCCGGACGGGGTCCCCGCCCCGGCGCTGGTGCGCCCCGACGGCCACGTGGTGTGGACGACGGGCGCGGGCGAGCCGGCGGCGGCCCTGGCGCGGTGGTTCGGCGAGCCGCGCTGAGCGGGCCGGGAGACGAAGGAGCGGCGCGGACCGAGGGGTCCGCGCCGCTCCTTCGTCGTCGTCCCCGTCACACCACCTCGAGGACGAAGCCGGCCTTGAGCCACTTGCTGGACTCCACCGACACCCCCAGCACCCGGTCGCCCTCGGCCAGTTGCGGCAGCGTCCGCTCCAGCTGGAAGAACGGCATGGCGTTGCCGGTGTTGGCGATGCGGTCGACCAGGCTGACCTCCTCCGCCGTCGGCATCCCCAGGGACTCCACGATCCGCTGGGTCATCCGCCCCGACAGCTGCGGCGGCAGCAGGTAGTCGACGTCGGTCGGCTCCCAGCCGAGGTCGCCGAGCAGTTCCTCCGCGATCTCCCGCGACATCACGGGCACGGACTGCTCGATCGCCTTGTAGTCCTCCTTGATGTACGCGCGGTCCGTCGCGTCGCGGTCCAGGGCGCCGGTCCACTCCACGATCTGGCCCGGCGCCCGGTCGAGGCCGGTCAGCCGGTTGAGCACCCGCCGGATCACCGGGGTGCCCGGCGCGGGCTCGGTGCTCAGCACCGCCGCCCCCGCGCCGTCGCCGAACAGCACGAAGTTCACCAGCTCCGCGGAGTCCAGCTTCGCCAGGTCGACACCGGGGTCGTAGTGCCGGGAGCACAGCTCGCCGCCGATCACCAGCGCGGTCCGCTCCTCGCCCGCGAGCAGGAGTTTGCGGCCCACCTCCAGGGCCTGGAACGCGCCCGCGCAGCCGGACTGGAGCTGGTAGGTCGGCACGCCGTTGATGCCGAGCCGGTCCGCCACCAGGTTGACCGTGGCGGGCATCAACTGGTCCGGAGTCGCGGTGCCGAGAACGAGCAGGTCGACGTCGTCCGGGCCGAGGCCGGCCGCGTCCAGGGCCCGCGCGGCGGCTTCGGTGCTCAGGTCCGCGAGCGAGGAGCGCAGCTTTCCGGTGGCCAGGTCGACCGAGAGGTGGCGGGCGCGGGTACCGACGAACGCGTCGACCCACTGCTCCCACACGGGGTCCATGCCGAAGTGGCGGGCCAGGCCCGCGTTGTCCAGCGGATCGCCGGGCAGCGCGGTGCCGGCCGACAGGATGTGAACGTCCGAGGCTTCCATGCCGGCCACCCTCGACCGCCCGGCTAAAGGCCCCCTTGGGTCTGTCTTCGCCCTCCCGTCCGGCGGACGGGGGCGGACCCGGCGGCGACGCCCGTACCGTCCCTCCGGCTTTAGACCACGCTAAGCAGCCCGCAAGCACGTTCGGCGACGTTGCCGGGCACGACCGTCTGGCACCTTGCGAGGGATGGGTTCATGGCCACCAACGAAGCGAAGCTCCGGGACTACCTCAAGCGGGTCACCACCGACCTGCAGCAGACCCGGCAACGGCTGACCGACGCCCAGGCAGCGGCCCACGAGCCGATCGCCGTCGTCGGCATCGGCTGCCGCTTCCCGGGTGACGTCCGCAGCCCCGAGCAGCTGTGGCGCCTGCTGGAGGCCGGCGGCGACGCGGTGGGTGACTTCCCCGAGGGCCGCGGCTGGGACCTGGAGACCCTGCACGTGCCCGACCCGGAGGCCGAGGCGCCCGCCAGCACCTACGTCGCCAAGGGCGGGTTCCTGTACGACGCCGACCGGTTCGACGCCGAGTTCTTCGGCATCAGCCCGCGCGAGGCCGAGGCCATGGAGCCGCAGCAGCGCGTGCTCCTGGAGACGGTCTGGGAGGCACTGGAACGGTCGACCATCGACCCGGACTCGCTGCGCGGCAGCGACACCGGCGTGTTCGTCGGGGCCATCGCCCAGGACTACGCCAGGCCCGAGGAGGTCCGCCCCGAGCTGGAGGGCTACCTCGTCACCAACACCTCCAGTGTCGCGTCCGGCCGGATCGCCTACACCCTGGGGCTGGAGGGCCCGGCGCTGACCATCGACACGGCCTGCTCCTCCTCGCTGGTGGCCCTGCACCTCGGCGTGCAGTCGCTGCGCCAGGGCGAGTGCGCACTCGCCCTGGCCGGCGGCGTCACCGTGATGTCCTCCCCCGTGCTGTTCACCGAGTTCAGCAAGCAGCGCGGCCTCGCCCCGGACGGCCGCTGCAAGGCCTTCTCCGACGAAGCCGACGGCACCGGCTTCAGCGAGGGCGTGGGCCTCCTCGTCCTGGAGCGGCTCTCGGACGCCCGCCGCAACGGCCACCCGGTGCTGGCTGTCATCCGGGGCAGCGCCGTCAACCAGGACGGCGCCAGCAACGGCCTCACCGCACCCAACGGCCCCAGCCAGGAACGCGTCATCCAGCAGGCGCTCGCCAACGGCCTGCTCACCGCCGACCAGGTGGACGCGGTCGAGGCGCACGGCACCGGCACCTCGCTCGGTGACCCGATCGAGGCCCAGGCGCTCCTCAACACCTACGGACGCGCCCACGACGCCGAACGGCCGCTCTGGCTCGGCTCGATCAAGTCCAACCTCGGGCACACCCAGGCGGCGGCGGGCGTCGCGGGCGTGATCAAGATGGTCATGGCGATGCGGCACGGCATCCTGCCGCGCACCCTGCACGCCGAACAGCCGACCAGCCACGTCGACTGGTCCGACGGCACGATGCGACTGCTCAGCGAGGCACGGCCCTGGGACGTCGAGGACGACCGTCCCCGCCGGGCCGCCGTCTCCTCGTTCGGCATCAGCGGCACCAACGCCCACCTCATCCTGGAGCAGGCCGACAC
>NZ_JBSFKQ010000078.1:0-23925 GCF_053598615.1 Kitasatospora sp. NPDC001095
TCTCCGACGTGAAACGGTCACCGGTCAGCTGCATACCGTCACCGGAATCACCGGCGAAACGAATGATCACCCGATCGAGTCTGCGGATCGGCTTGGGCCCGCTCGAAGCAGCGGCCGAGGCCTGCTGCACGGTGCCAGTCATGCTGTTCTCCAGACGTAGCGGATGGGGGTCGGACGGATCCGACGGGTGCCCCGGCCCGGTGGTCGGGCCTCGAAGCGGGTTCGACGACCGGCCCTGGGACCGGTCGGGAGGCGCCCCGGGGGTGTAGGCGCCTCCCGACCGGGTCGGGGGCCGCGGGCCGCTCCGGAAGCGGCCGCGGGGTCAGTTGGCGTTCGCCTGCTCGGTCTTGCGGCCGCTCAGCAGCAGCGCGATGAGCACGAGCAGCACCAGGCAGATGCCGCCGAGCACCCACAGGACGGTGTGGAAGGCGCCGTCGTAGGCGTTGACCAGGAGGTCGGTGAAGCTGCCGCGCTGCGCCTCGGCCACGTCGCCGGCCGGGCCGGAGATGTTGCCGCTCGCGACGGTCCCGGCGACGGTGGTCGCGTCACCGGCGCCGGCGTAGCTGGCGATGCTGTCCTGGGTCTTGCCGCTGATGACGGTGGCGAGCAGCGAGCCGTAGATCGCCACGGCGACGGCCTCGCTGCCGAGGCGCATGGTGTTGAGGAAACCGGCGGCCATGCCGGCGCGCTCCGGGGCGACGAGCTCCAGGGCCTTGCCGTCGACGAGGCCGGCGGCGAGGGCGTAGCCGGCGCCCACGATCAGCATCGGCAGGGCGACCAGGCCGAGGTTGACGTCGGGCTTGTAGAGCTCCAGGCCGGCGGCGCCGACCACCAGGAAGACCAGGCTCAGGTAGATGATGCCCATCGCGGAGACGCCCTTGGCGACGAGCTTGGCGGCCACCAGCGGGAGGATCAGCATCGGGACGGTGAGCATCAGCATGATCACACCGGCCGTGCCGCTGGAGTAGCCACCGGCGGCGGTGAGGTAACTGGGCAGGTAGGTCAGCATGGTGACGAAGCCGAAGGAGCCGGCCACCGGCACCAGGCAGAGCGCCATGAAGCGGCGGTTGGTGACGATGCTCAGGTCGAGCATCGGGTGGTCCTTGCGCTTCTCCACCGCGGCGAAGACCGCGAGGGCGACGATCGTGCCGGCGAACAGGCCGAGCACGCCCGGGCTGGCCCAGCCCCACTGCGAACCCTGCGCGATGCCGGTGGTGAGCAGCAGCATGGCGAGGATGAACAGGGCGGAGCCGACGACGTCGATGCGCGCACCCTCGGTGCGGGTCTCCTGGACGGCGCGGCTCATGGTCGGGACGGCGAGCAGGACCAGGGCCAGCACGATCACGTGCACGGCGAACACCCAGCGCCAGCCGGCGTTCTCGATCAGCGCGCCGGACAGCGACGGGCCGAAGGAGACGCCGATGCCGGCGACGGTGCCGAAGAGCGCGAACGCCCGGCCGCGGGCGGGGCCCTCGAAGACGGTGGAGAGCATCGCCGCACCGCAGGAGAAGATCGCGGCGCCGCCGATGCCGGCCAGGGCGCGGGCGGCGTCCAGCAGGATCACGTTGCCGGCGAAGACGCTGACCAGCGAGGCGACCGCGTAGATCGTGGCACCGAGGGCGAAGGCGCGGACGCGGCCGATGATGTCGGCGATGGAGCCCCAGGCGAGGGTGAAGCAGGCGAACGCCACGTTGAAGGCGTTGACGACCCACTGGAGGGGCACCAGGTCGGCGTCCAGGTCGGAGCCGATGTACGGCAGCGCCACACCGGTACCGGAGATGGACGTGGGGACGACGAAGACGGCCAGAAGGACGGCGACCAGGATCAGCGTCTGCCGCTGGCGCCCTGACGCCTGGGATCCGGCGTCTTCCCCGACGAGGGGGGATTCGGTCTGTGCAGCCATGGTTGGGGAAGCTCCCGTTCCGGAGGGCTCCGAACCTTAGGTTCGGTTCTTATAGAACCTAAGGCTTGCACGGAGCGGAGGTATGATGCAAGTCAAACCTGGCCTACGAGTTGAGGCCACGAGCGACAGGGAGGCGGAGGAGAATGGTCGACGCGGAGGGTCACCCGAGCCGAGACGAGATGGAGCTTCCGACAATCCTGAACGCTCTGTCAGATCCCTTGCGGTACAAGGTCATCCAGGAGTTCGTGGGGTTGCCGGACGGCACCGAGCGCACCTGTCTGTCCTTCGACCTCGGGGTCTCGAAGTCCACGCTCAGTCACCACTTCCGAATCCTGCGCGAGTCCGGGCTGGTCCTGCAGATCAACCGGGGCAACAGCAGGAAGGCGCACCTGCGACGGGAGGACCTGGAGTCGCGTTTCCCCGGGCTGCTGGACCTGATCAGCCAAAACCCGCCACCCGGGCCAGGTCCGGAGCACGACGCCGCCGACGACTCGGACGCCGCAGCACCATCGCGGTCACGATCAGGCCGTCGCGGGCGAGCCAGCGGCCCGTCAGCAGGGTCGAGCGAGAGTCCCGCCCAGCCGGCCCCGGAAGCCTGACCCGGGCCCGGAAGGTGCCGTCCCGGGGGTCGACCGTGATCAGCACGTCGTCGAAGCCCAACGGCCCGACCAGCGGGAAGCACGCCTTGTAGACGGACTCCTTGGCGCTGAACAGCAGCCGGTCCCAGCTGACTTCGGGCCGCCGCTCGAACAGGGTGCCGACCCACGCCCGCTCCGCGGCGAGCGACAGCAGCGGCAGCGCGTCGCTGTTGCCCAGCCGCTGGTTCGGCTCCGCGTCGACGCCGATCGCCAGGATGTCCAGGGAGGGGGCGACGGCCGCGGCGTGGTAGCCGCGGGTGTGGGTCATGCTGCCGGTGAGCCCGCTCGGCCAGAGCGGCTCGCCCGAGCGGCCGCGCAGGATCGGGGCCGGCGGCAGCCCGAGCCGGACCATCGCCTGCCGGGCGCAGTCGCGGCTCGTGGTGAACCCGGCCCGCCGGGCGGTGGCCATCGGGGCGGCCCACCTCTCCTCCTCGGGGAAGAGGGCCGCCTCCTGCGCGGTGTCGAACGATTCGGCGCCGACGACCGGCCCGGACAGCAGTTCCTCGATCACGGGATGTCACGTCCTTCCTGGCCGGATCTCATGCGACGCCTCGGAGGATCTCGGTGCGCAGCCGCTGGACGTCCCCGGAGGGCTCGACGCCCAGCTCGCGGTTGAGCAGGGTGCGCAGCGACTGGTAGGCCCCGAGCGCCTCGACCCGGCGGCCGGAGGCGTGCAGGGCGCGGATGAGCTGGGCGTGCCGCCACTCGTTGAACGGCTGGGCCGCGACCAGCAGCCGCAGCTCCTCGACGACGTCCCGGTGGCGCCCGCGGTCGAGGTCCGCCTCCAGTCGCTGCTCGATCGCCCGCTCGCGCAACCCGCCCAGTTCCGAGGCGAGTTGTTCGATCACGGCGCCGTGCCGCACGTCGGTGAGCACCGGGCCGCGCCACAGTGCCAGCGCCTGGCCGAAGGTCTCGGCGGCCGCGTCCACCCGGCCGGCGTCCAGCAGCTTGGACCCGTAGGCGCAGCGGAGCCGGAACTCCGTGGCGTCGACGTGCTCCTCGGATATCTCCAACCGGTAGCCGTACGGCTGGCTGGCGATCTGCGGCTTGCATTCCTCCGCGACCGGGACGGCCGCGAACCACTTCCGCAGGTGGTAAATGTGGGTGCGGACGGTCATGACGGCGGTGGCGGGCTGATTCTCCCCCCACAGTTCATGCGCCATCACGTCGATGTTCACGTCCTCGTTCGCCCGCAGTGCGAGTAGGGCCAGTACTTTTCGCAGTTTGGGCCCTCGAAGTGCGAAGACCCGGTCGGTGAAACGGAATTCCAGTGTGCCCAGCACATCGACACGCATCACGTCCGACATGTATCCCCCGTGGTTCCCGCGCGATGGCGGGATCTCGTCTGCCCCCCGGCCGACGCTTCAAGAAAATATCGGTCCCGCACCGGGGGACTCAATGGATCTGCTCCTCAGGTGCCACCCCGGGTACGTCCAAAGGAACATGCCGGGTGACACACGTGACGCACCCGGGCCCCGCCTGCCAGCAGACGGGGCCCGGGTGCGTCCTCGCGGGAGGGCTTCCCCCGCGGGCACCGTACGGCTACCAGCGCACCGGCAGCCCGGTCGGACGGCGCAGCAGCGCGCCCTCGTCCCAGACCAGGTCGGCCGGGTCGCCGTCCAGCGTCAGGGTCGGGAACTCGCGCACCAGACGGCCGAGGATCTCGGCGATCTCCAGGCGGGCCAGCGCCGCGCCGAGGCAGTGGTGCATGCCGTAGCCGAACTGCAGGTGGCGCTTGCCCTTCCGGTCCGGGTCGATGACCAGCGGGTTCTCGTACACCTCGGGGTCGCGGTTGCCGAGGAAGGCGTCCGCGTAGACGAGGTCGCCGACGTGGATGGTTCCCTCGGAGGTCACCACCTCCCGGTGGGCGACCCGCGGGAAGGTGGACATCCGGCCCAGCGGGACCAGTCGGATGATCTCCTCGACCAGCTGCGGCATGACCTCGGGATCGGCGACGGCCCGCTGCCACAGGCTCGGCGCGCTGAGCAGCACGTGGGCGGCCTTGGCCAGGACCGAGAGCACGTTCTGGTCCACCGACACCACGGCGGTGAAGATGATGCCGACGAGCTCCTTGTCCTCCAGCGGCGGCTCGGTCTCGTCGCGGCCCTGGATGAACTTCTCGATCAGGCCGCCCGGGACGTAGGGGCGCTTGCCGGCGACCATGTCGGCGACGTAGTTGTACGCGGTGAAGAAGTCCTCCACCAGCTGCGGCACGTCGTCGTGCAGCGCCATCTGGATGGTGCGGGAGTGCGGGCGGAAGTACGCCACGTCCTCCACCGGGATGCCGAGGAAGTGGCAGGTCAGCTCGATCGGCACCCGGTCCAGGACGGCGGTGTACAGGTCGGGCCGCTCCTGGGCGCGCAGCTCGGCGAAGCTGCGGGTGATCGCCTCGTCCAGGTACGGGCGCAGCTTGGCGACCGCGTTGGCGCTGTAGTCCGCGGTGACGAACCGGCGCAGCCGGGAGTGGTCCTGGCCGTCCAGGTTGATCAGCATCTCGGGCGGCAGGGTGGTGGGGAAGAAGGTCGGGCCGCCCTCGACGTTGGTCTCGGTCCGGCCGTAGGTCGGGTCGGTCAGCGCCTTGTGCACGTCCGCGTAGCGGGTGAGGTGCACGGCGTGGTGGCCGCTGGGCAGCGCGATCTGCGGCAGGCCGCCGGCCGAGCGCTCGGGCACCGGCGTGTACAGCGGCGTCGGGTCCAGGCCCGGGATGTCCGTGACCGAGACGGACGCGTCGACTGAGGTGGTCATGGTGGTGGCTCCTCCGGGGTGTCCGGCCGGGCGGGCTCAGAGCAGGTCGGTCAGACCGGCGAGGCCGGTCGCGGCGTGCAGGTCGGCGAGGGTCTGCTCGTCGTTCTGGTAGAGCACCGTCTTCCAGCCCTGGGCGCGGGCGGCGGCGAGGTTCTCCTCGACGTCGTCGATGAGCAGGCACTCGGCGGGCGATACGTCGGCGGTCTTGGCGGCGATCTCGAAGATCTCCGGGTCGGGCTTGCGGTGGCCGACCTCGGAGGAGTCGATCAGGACGTCGACCTCGCCGACCGGGGCGATGATCGCCTTCCAGTACGGGCCCCACTCGGTGACGTTGTTGGACAGGACGCCGACGCGCACGCCGTTGTCCTGGATGTACCGGTACGCCCGGACCATGACCGGGTTGGCCTTGATGCCGTCGAACCACTGCCGGCCGAAGGTCTCCAGCTCGGCCCGGGACAGGTCGATGCCGGGGTTCTGCTCGGCCAGCACCCGGGCCAGCCGGCGGCCCCACTCGGGCTCGCTGATCACGCCGACCTCGACGGGCGCCATGGTGGGCAGGCCCATCTCGTCGGCGACGCCCTTGATCGCGGCCTTGAGCTGGCGGGGGCTGATGCCGGTCTTGACCTCGTACGCCTCGTAGATGCGCTCCAGCGGCGGGGACAGGACGCCGCCGAAGTCGAACCAGACCATGGACAGGTGGGACATGGTGATGCCTTCCGAAAGGAGGTGGTGTGAACGGGTCAGGCGAGCGTGACGGAGACGGATGCCACGGCCTGCTCGCCCTGCACCGCCCGCAACAGGTAGGAGGTGGCGCCGCGGTCCGGATCCGGCGCGGCGGTGAGTCGAACGGTCTGGTCCAGTTCGGCGAAGCGGTCGAACGAGCCGTCCAGTCGCAGCACCCGGCCGGCGCCCTCCGCGCCGTCGGCCAGGAGCAGCGCGCACTGGCGGGCGGCCTCGCTGAAGACCATCGCCGGGACGTGGTCGTACGGGTGGTCGTACATGCTGCGGTTGCGGAAGGTGCGCGGGCTGAGCACCGCGGCCAGCCCGCCGTCCTCGCGGCGGACGTCGTCGAGAACGGCGTTCACCGGGTCGAGGCGGCGCACCGCGGCCGGGTCGACCGGCTCGCCGATCGGGTCGGCGGGCAGGCCGAAGGCGGTCGGCACCTCGCTGCCGCGCTGCATGTAGCGCAGGTTGTGGTACTGGTCGGTCGCGGTCGAGCGGACGTCCATGGTGAGGTGCCCGAGCGGCCTGCCGTCCAGGCTGAGGTCCATCGCGAACTCCAGTCGGCGCAGCCGTCCGCCGCGCTCGTGCCGGCCGGTGACGTCGCCGTCGATGGCCAGCTCGCCCGGGCGGGTTCCGCACGCCAGCGCGTCCGGGTCGGTGATCTCCAGGGTCCAGGCGGTCACCATGAAGGTGGTGGCGGCCGGGACACCCTGGTGGAGGTGGGCCGCGGCGGTGACGGACTGCCGGCACGCCTCCAGCACGAGCAGCACGTCGTGGTGGTCGAGACGGCCCGGGTGGTCCCTGAAGTACCCGTGGGACAGCGGCAGTTGGGCGGCGGCCTGGAACCGCCGCCCGTCCACCGCACGCGATCCGGTCAGGAACACCTCGGAGAGCGACCAGCGGTGCACCAGGCTGCGGGGGACGGTCTGCTCGTACGCCAGGGGGGCCGGGGCCTCCTCGGTCCGGTCCGACGGGTCGAGCAGAGACGTGCTTTCCATGAGAGTTCTCCAGATCGGTGCGGTGGACATGCGCGGACGGGAGTTCAGCGCGGGTCGGGCCGGGCGATCACCGCGGCGCCGACGGACCCGTCGGGGCCGACCGCGGTGAGCACGGCCGCCCGCTCCCCCGGTGCGGCCTGCCCCGCCTGCCAGCGGCCCAGGACGGCCGCCAGCTGCAGGGCGACGGAGGCCCCGTACGTCTCGCCGAGCGCGGTGTCGGTGCGGACGATCCGCTCCGCCGGGACGGCGCCGAGGGCCTCGCGCAGGGCGCGCCGCTCGACCGCGGACCAGCCGCGCCGGGCCGCCGCGCCCGGGGCCACGGCCACCGGCTCGTCGGCCGGCAGTCCGCTGCGCCGCAGCGCGCGGCGCACCACGGCGGCGAGCCGGGCGGCCACGCCGAGCGGGCCGTCGACGACCGGGTCGGCGTGGCCGCTCTCGCAGGCCAGCAGCTGCCCGAGGACGCCGCGGTCCTCGCCCCGCGCGCCCTCGCGCTCCAGCACGAAGACGCCGCAGCCCTCGCCGAGGGCCGACTCCGGGCGCAGCGCGCCGCTCTGCCGCCAGGACCAGGCGGCGGCCGCGGACAGCTCCTCCACGCCGCCCGCGAGCAGCCGGTCCGCGTGGCCGTTGACCAGCGCGGTCCGGGCGTAGCGCAGGGCGTGCAGGGCGGCCAGCGGGCCGCCGGAGACGGTCGCGTTGATCCCCGTGAACCCGAGCCGGATCGCGGTCTTGCCGGCCGCCGAGTTCATCAGCGTGCCGGGGAAGGCCGACGGGTTGACCAGGTACGGGCGCTCCTGCACGAAGGTGTCGCGGAAGAACACCTCCTGGGCGCCGGAGCTGCCCACGGTGGTGCCGAGCACGATGCCGGTACGGGCGGTCGACCCGGCGACGGTCCCGTCCGCGGCGAGCACGCAGGCCGCCATGACCAGCTGGTCGGTGCGGGACAGCCGGGACAGCCCCTTGCGGCCGAGGACGGCCTGCGGATCGAAGTCCGCCACCGGCCGCACGGCCAGCTCCGGCCAGTCCTCGCCGGGCGCGCCGGCCGGCGGCTCCGGCCGGGCCAGCGCGGCGGCGATCGGGGCCGTCCCGTGGCCGGCGGCACTGAACACGGCGTGGCCGAGGATGTCGATCGGCAGGACGGACGGCTCGGTGTGCTCCCGCTCGTCGGCCGGGCGGGCGGAGGGCGCCGCTTCGAGCAGAGTGGTTCCGGTCATGCCTCGACCTTCCCTAGCAGGAGGACCGCGTTGTTGCCGCCGAAGGCGAAGCCGTGGTTCTGCACGACGCGGGGGGCGGCGGCCCGGGCGGTGCCGGGAACGACGTCCACCTCGCCGAGTTCGGGGTCCACCGTGCGCAGCGTCGCGCTCGGCGGCAGGAACCCCTCGTGCAGGGCGGCGCAGGACACCAGCGCGCCGAAGGCCGCGGCCGCGCCCATGGTGTGCCCGAGCATCGACTTGACGGAGCTGATCGGGGGCAGGGTCTCCCCGAACACCTCGCGCACGGCGCTCACCTCGGTGACGTCGTTGGCCCGGGTTCCGGTGCCGTGCGCGCAGATGTAGTCGACGTCCCCCGGCTCGACCCCGGCGTTGGCGTGCGCGATCCGCACGCACTCGGCAATGGTCGCGGCGTTGGGGTTGGTCATGTGCTTGGCGTCGCAGGTCATGCCGTAGCCGAGCACCTCGGCGTAGATCCGCGCGCCGCGGCGCAGCGCCTCGTCGAGGGGCTCCAGGACGAGCGCCGCGCCGCCCTCGGCGGTGACGATGCCGTCGCGGTGCTCGTCGAAGGGGCGCGGCACGGTCTCGGCGAGGGCGCCGAGCGCGTGGAAGCCCGCGTGGGTGGCCCGGTTGGAGGCGTCCGCGCCGCCGCAGACGGCGAAGTCGGCCTCGCCGGAGCGGATCAGGTCGTAGGCGTAGCCGATGGCGTAGTTGCCGGCGGCGCACGCCGTGCCGAAGGTGAGCGACTCGCCGGTGAGGCCCAGCTCGGCGGAGACCGCGCCGGCGATGTTGCCCGGCTCGGTGCGGGCGATCTGCTCCGGCCGCAGGGCGGCGGGCCCGTCGGCGACCCAGCGGGCCACCGCGTGCTCGACCGCCTGGGACTCGCCGTTGGTGGTGCCGAAGCAGCTGACGCCCCCGTCCGGGAGCCCGGCCGCGGTGTCCAGGCCGGCGTCCTCGACGGCCATCCTCCCTGCGGCGGCGGCGAGTTGGCCGCTGCGCCCCCAGCGCTCGGGCGTGGTGCGGCGCAGGTGCTCCGACGGGTCGAAGCCGCGGACCTCACCGGCCAGGGTGTGCTCGAAGCCGGTCGGGTCGAACTGCTCGATCGGACCGATGCCGCTGCGGCCGTCCCGGATGCCCTCGATCAGTTCCCCGGCCCCGAGCCCGAGGCCGCTGACGGCCCCGAGCCCGGTGACGACGACCCGCCGGGACGTCCTGTTACGCACCTACGGCCTCGCCCACGTAGTGCTTGGCGACGAGCTCGTAGGCCTCGGGCAGGGTGTCCAGCTCGGACAGGTCGTCCTTGGGGATCTTGATGTGCAGGTCACGCTCGAAGCGCGAGATGATCTCGATCACCAGGAGCGAGTCGGCCTCGAGGTCGTCGACGAAGCTCTGCTCGTCGGTGAGGTCGGCAATGTCCGCTTCGAGCACCTCGGCGACGATTTCGCGGATCTTCTCCCGAATTTCGCCCGGAAGCTGGCTGTTGCCCATATTCCTCTTCCCCTCAATTGGTCACGTCCGACCCTCCGGAGATCTTTCCCGGCAGGTCGGCGAGTTCCCCGCAATTCGAATCCAGCGACCGGGGGGGCGGCAACCCGTCGATAGTTGCAGGCGGCCATGTGTCTAAGGTGGCATGACCCAAATCGACACATTCGGGCCGTTCGACCGGACGTCGGTGCCGTTTTTTTAACCCGTTTCTATCTGCCCGCCGCAGACTCGGCCGGGAAGTACCCGCAGAGCGAATTCCGGAAGGAGGTCGGGGATGAGGCTGGCGGAACCGGTGACCATTACGGCCGCGGCACTGTGGCTCCCCGAGGAACGCGACCGCGTCGAGTGCGCCGTCCAGGAGGGCCGGCTGACGCCCCGGCACGCCCGGGACCTCGGTCACGAGGACGTCCCCGCCGCCGTCGAGGAGACGGCACCCGACATGGCGGTCGCCGCCGCCCGCAAGGCCATGGACACGGTCGGCATCGCGCCCAAGGAACTCGACCTGACCTTCCACGCGAGCATGTACTACCAGGGGCACGACCTGTGGTCGCCCGCCCACTACATCGCGCACCGGATCGGCGCCGACCGGGCCCTGCCCATCGGCATCCAGCAGGTGTGCAACGGTGGAAGCACCGCCATCCAGCTCGCCTCGACCTACCTGACCTCCGCCGGCGCCGGGGACACCCCCCGACGCGCCCTGGTCACCACCGCCGACCGCTTCACCGCGCCCGGCTTCGACCGCTGGGCCAGCGACTACGGCGTGGCCTATGGTGACGGCGGCACCGCGGTCGTGCTGAGCGGCCCCGGCGCGGAGGCCGACGACGGGCTGCTGCTGCGCTCGACGGCGAGCACCGCCGCCGCCGAACTGGAGGCGATGCACCGGGGCGTCGACCCCTTCGCCCCCGTCTCGCGCGGCGTGCGCGACCGGGTCGACATGCGGATCACCAAGCGCGCCTACCTACGCGAACACGGCAACGAGCGGTTCGTCGAGGTCAACCGGCGCAGCATCCGCATGATCATCACCGACGCCCTGGACGGCGCCGGCATGCACCCGGGCGACCCCCGGCTGCGCTACGCGGTCCTGCCCCGCTTCGGCCGCAAGACCCTCCAGGACTCCTGGCTCACCATCCTCGCGGAGGAGACCTCCGCCGAGCCGCTGGACTTCGGCCGCGCCACCGGCCACCTGGGCGCGGGCGACGCCGTGGCCGGCCTCGCGGACCTGCTGGAGGCGGACGTACTCGCCCCCGGCGAGGCCGCCCTGGTGTTCAGCGCGGGCGCCGGCTTCACCTGGTCCTGCCTGCTGGTCCAGGCCCCGGAGCGCTGACCGCGCCAGTGCGCCGCACGCCCGCCGCCGGTTCGGCGGGCCGCACCGAACGACCACCTCACGAAAGGCGACCCACGAACCATGTCTCGATCAGTCTTCATCACCGGGGCCAACCGCGGCATCGGTCTGGCGGTGGCCCGCGCGATGGCGGCGGACGGCGACCGGGTCGCGGTCGGCCACCGGGGCGGTGACGTCCCGGAGGGCTTCCTCGGGGTGCGCTGCGAGGTCACCGACCAGACCTCGGTGGAGGAGGCGCTGGAGACCGTCGCCCGCGAGCAGGGCCCGGTCGAGGTGCTGGTCGCCAACGCCGGCATCACCCGGGACACCCTGCTGCTGCGGATGGACGACAAGGCCTTCGACGAGGTGCTGGACGTCAACCTGCGGGGCGTGTTCCGCACGGTGCGCGCCGCGGCCTCGACCATGCTCGCCGAGCGGCGCGGCCGGATCGTGCTGCTCTCCTCCGCGCTCGGCTTCCTCGGCTCGCCCGGCCAGACCAACTACGCGGCCACCAAGACCGCACTGCTGGGCTTCGCCCGGTCGCTGGCCTGGGAGTTGGGGTCGCGGGGCATCACCGTCAACCTGGTCGCCCCGGGCATCATCGAGACCGACATGACCAAGTCGCTGTCCGACCGACGGATGCGCGACACCATGAAGATGACCCCGCTCGGCCGCCCCGGCACCGACCGCGAGGTGGCCGCCGCCGTGCGCTTCCTCGCCAGCGAGGAGGCCAGCTACATCACCGGCGCGGTCCTCCCGGTCGGCGGCGGCATCGGCATGGGCATCTGACGCCACGGCCTCGCCCGCCCTCTCGAACTCCCGGTCCGGGCACCGACCGGGTCAGGCACCCGCCTGCCCCGGTGTCGATGCCCCCGCTCCGCCCGGACCGGGCAATTCTTCGTGCGACCAGCCCCACCGGTCGGCTCCCCGGAACCGGCCGCCCCCACACGGCACAAGGGAGTCGGAACCGATGGACCAGCCGCCCGCCGCCGGAGCAGCCCGCGACGAGGAGCCGGACGTCCCCGTCGCGGTGATCGGCCTGGCCTGCCGGTTCCCCGGAGCGTCCTCCCCCGAGGCGTACTGGCGGCTGCTGAGCGAGGGCCGCAGCGCCGTCGGCCCGACCCCGCCCGAGCGCTGGGACGCCGGGGCCTGGTACGGCGACGGCGACCTCGACGCCCCCGGGCGGGCGGACCTGCGGCACGGCGGCTTCCTGGACTGGCCCACCGTCACCGGCTTCGACGCCGAGTTCTTCGGCATCGGCCCGCGCGAGGCCGCCGCGATGGACCCGCAGCAGCGCCTGATGCTGGAACTCGGCTGGGAGGCGCTGGAGAACGCCCGCCTGCTGCCCGAGCGGCTGGCCGGCAGCGCGACCGGCGTCTTCGTCGGCGCGATCTGGGACGACTACGCGGCCCTGCTGCACCGCGACGGTGCCGGCGCCACCACCCGGCACTGGGCGGCGGGCCTGCAGCGCGGGGTGATCGCCAACCGGCTCTCCCACGCCCTGGGGCTGGCTGGGCCGAGCCTGGTGGTGGACACCGCCCAGTCCTCCTCCCTGGTCGCCCTGCACCTGGCCTGCGAGAGCCTGCGCCGCGGCGAGAGCACGCTCGCCCTGGCCGGCGGGGTGAACCTGGACCTCGCGGTGGAGAACGCGGTCACCGCCGCCAAGCTCGGCGGCCTCTCCCCGGACGGCCGCTGCTACACCTTCGACGCCCGCGCCAACGGCTACGTCCGCGGCGAGGGCGGCGGCCTGGTGGTGCTGCAGCGGCTCGACGACGCGCTCGCCCAGGGCTCGCCCGTCCTCTGCGTGATCCGGGGCAGCGCGGTGAACAACGACGGCGGCGGCTCCGGCAGCCTGACCGCGCCCGACGCGCGGGCCCAGGAGGCCGTGATCCGGCGGGCCTACCGCCGCTCCGGGGTCGACCCGGCCGACGTCCAGTACGTGGAGCTGCACGGCACCGGCACCCGGGCGGGCGACCCGGTGGAGGCGGCCGCCCTGGGCGCCGTCGTGGGCCACGCGCGCCGGGCGGCCCACGACGAAGGGGCCCGCGGCCCGCTGCGGGTGGGGTCGGTCAAGACCAACCTCGGCCACCTCGAGGGCGCGGCCGGCATCGCCGGCTTCCTCAAGGTCGCCCTGAGCATCCGGCACGGGCTCGTCCCACCGAGCCTCAACTACCGCACGCCCAACCCGGACATCCCGCTGGACGAGCTGAACCTCGCGGTCCACACCGAGCTGTCGCCCTGGCCGCGGCAGAGCCGCCGACTCGTCGCCGGGGTCAGCTCGTTCGGGCTCGGCGGCACCAACTGCCACGTGGTGGTGACCGGCCCGCCGGACACCACCACGGCGGGGGCCGACCAGCCGCCGGCCGAACCCGCCGCCGTACCGTGGCCGCTGTCCGCCCGCAGCGGCGCCGCGCTGCGCGCCCAGGCCGCCCGCCTCGCCGACTTCCTGACGGAACATCAGGACTCGGGGCCGGCCGAGGTCGGGCTCGCCCTGGCCACCACCCGCTCGGTGTTCGAGCACCGCGCGGTGGTGGTCGGCGCCGACCGCGCGGAGCTGCTCGCCGGTCTCACCGCCCTGGCCGAGGACCGGCCCGCCCGCAACGTCGTGGCACCCACCGCCCCGGCCGTGCACGGCCGCACCGTGCTGGTCTTCCCCGGCCAGGGGTCCCAGTGGGCGGCCATGGGGCGGGAGCTGCTCGCGGACAGCGAGGTCTTCGCCGAACGGATCGCCGCCTGCGAGGAGGCGCTCGCCGAGTTCGTCGACTGGTCGCTCACCGCGGTGCTGCGCGGCGAGCCCGGGGCGCCGTCACTGGAGCGGGTGGACGTCGTGCAACCCGCCCTGTGGGCGGTCATGGTCTCGCTCGCCGCGGTGTGGCGGGCCCACGGCGTGACGCCGGACGCCGTGGTCGGCCACTCGCAGGGCGAGATCGCCGCCGCCCACGTCGCCGGGGTGCTGTCGCTGCGGGACGCGGCCAAGGTCGTCGCCCTGCGGGCGCAGGCGCTCACCCGGCTCGCCGGGACCGGCGCGATGGCCTCCGTGCCGCTGCCCGTCGCCGAGGTCGCCGAACGGATCGCACCCTGGCGCGACCGGGTCTCGGTGGCCGCCGTCAACGGCCCCTCCGCCACCGTGCTCGCCGGCGACGGCGCCGTCCTCGACCAACTGCTCGCCGCCTACCAGGCGGAGGACGTCCGGGCCCGGCGGATCGACGTCGACTACGCCTCGCACTCCCCCGGCGTCGAGGCCGTCCGGGACGAACTGCTCGCCGCGCTCGCCGACATCACCCCGCTCCCGGCCGCCGCGGACGTCGCCTTCTACTCGACCGTCACCGCCGGCCCGGTCGCCGACACCACCGCGCTGGACGCCGACTACTGGTACCGGAACCTGCGCGGCACCGTCTGGTTCGAGGAGACCGTCCGCGCCCTGCTCGCCGACGGGCACCGGCTGTTCGTGGAGTCCAGCCCGCACCCCGTCCTCGCCGTCGGCGTCCAGGAGGCCGCCGAGGCGTGGACCACCCCGCAGGACCCGGCCGCCGTCGTCGGCACGCTCCGGCGTGAGGACGGCGGCCGCACCAGGCTGCTCGGCTCGCTCGCCCAGGCCCAGGTCGCGGGCGCCGCCGTGGACTGGACGCCGTTCTTCGGCGCCGCCCGGCCGGTCGGACTGCCCACCTACGCCTTCCAACGCACGCCGTACTGGCTTCCCGGGACCGCCGCTCCCGCCCCGTCGGCGCCCGCCGCCGAGGCCCTGCGGCCCGGCGGCACCCCGGCCGAACGGTCCGGGACGGCGCGGCCGCCGGCCGACCGGCTGGCCGCACTGCCGGAGTCCGAGCGGGAGGCCCCGCTGCTCGACCTGGTGCGGGAGCAGACCGCGGCCGTCCTCGGCCACGAGTCCGGTGGCTCGGTCGACCCGGGCCGGGCATTCAAGGAGTCGGGCTTCGACTCGATCGCCGCCGTCGAACTGCGCAACCGGCTGAACGCGGCGACCGGGCTGCGACTGCCGACCACCGCCGTCTTCGCCCACCCCACCCCCCGGGCACTGGCCGCCCACCTGCTGACCGGGCTGCTCGGCACGCCCGCCGCCGGGCCGTCGGAGCCCGTCGCCCCGCCCACCGCCGACACCGACGACCCGGTGGTGATCGTCGGCATGGCCTGCCGCTTCCCCGGCGGGGCGAACGGCCCGGAGGAACTGTGGAGGCTGGTCGCCGACGGACGGGACGCCGTCAGCGGCTTCCCCGACAACCGGGGCTGGGACCTCGACGCGCTCCACCACCCCGACCCGGGGCACTCCGGCACCTCCTACACCCGGCACGGCGGCTTCCTGTACGACGCCGACCGCTTCGACGCCGGGTTCTTCGGCCTGTCCCCGCGCGAGGCCCTGGCCACCGACCCGCAGCAGCGGCTGCTGCTGGAGGTCGCCTGGGAGGCCTTCGAGCGGGCCGGGATCGACCCCGCGCCACTGCGCGGCAGCCGGACCGGCGTCTTCACCGGACTGATGGCCTCCGACTACGGGCCGCGCCTCCACGAGGGCGAGGACGGCACCGACGGTTACCTGCTCACCGGCAGCGCGGGCAGCGTGGCCTCCGGCCGGCTCGCCTACGTGCTCGGGCTGGAGGGCCCGGCCGTCTCGGTCGACACCGCCTGTTCGTCCTCGCTGGTGGCGCTGCACCTGGCCGCCCAGTCACTGCGCTCGGGCGAGAGCGACCTCGCCCTGGCCGGCGGCGTGACGGTGATGTCCACACCGGGCACCTTCGTCGAGTTCTCCCGCCAGCGCGGGCTGTCCGAGGACGGGCGCTGCAAGCCCTTCGCCGCCGCCGCGGACGGCACCGGCTGGGGCGAGGGCGTCGGCGTCCTGCTGCTGGAACGCCTCTCCGACGCCCGCCGCAACGGGCACCGGGTCCTCGCCCTGCTGCGCGGCAGCGCCGTCAACCAGGACGGCGCCAGCAACGGCCTCACCGCCCCCAACGGCCCCGCCCAGGAACGCGTCCTGCGCCAGGCCCTCACCAACGCCGGACTCACCCCCACCGACATCGACGCCATCGAGGCCCACGGCACCGGCACCACCCTCGGCGACCCCATCGAAGCCGAAGCCATCCTCGCCGTCTACGGCCCCCACCGCACCCCCCGACAACCGCTCCACCTCGGCTCCGTCAAATCCAACCTCGGCCACACCCAGGCCGCCGCCGGCGTCGCCGGCGTCATCAAGACGGTCATGGCCATGCGCCACGCCACCCTGCCCCGCACCCTCCACATCGACGAACCCACCCCCCACGTCGACTGGTCCTCCGGCACCGTGACCCTCCTCACCGAGAACACCCCCTGGCCCGCCACCGGCCGCCCCCGCCGAGCCGGCGTCTCCTCCTTCGGCATCAGCGGCACCAACGCCCACGTCATCCTCGAGGAGCCGTACGAGGAGCCGTACGAGGAGACGGTCGAGAAGCCGGACCAGCAGCCGTCCGCCGCACCGGCGCCCGCCGACGGCCCACTGCCGCTGGTGCTGTCCGCGAAGACCCCCGAGGCGCTGCGCGAGCAGGCCCTACGGCTCACCCGGCACCTGAACGCCGACCCCGAGGCCCGCCCGGTCGACGTGGCGTACACCCTGGCCACCACCCGCTCCGCCTTCGAGCACCGCGCGGTGGTCCTCGGCGCCGACCGGGCGGAGCTGCTCGCCGGGCTCGCCGCCGTGGCCGCCGGCCGCACCGGCGTGACGGCCCCCGCCGAGGGCGCCGCCGGCCTCGCGACGGCCGCTGCCGAGGACTTCGTCCAGGGGCTGGTCGTGGACTGGGCGGTGCTGTTCGCGGACACCGGCGCCCGGGTGGTCGAGCTGCCCACCTACCCGTTCCGCCGGGACCGGTACTGGTGGCAGCCCGCCGCACGCCCGGACGTCGGCGCCGCCCCCGACGAGGCCGAGCAGCGGTTCTGGGCCGCGGTGGAGCAGGGCGACGCCGAGGCCGTCGCCACCGAGCTCGACCTCGGCTCCGCGCCGGACGCCCCCGCCGCCGAGGCGCTGTCCGCGGCGCTGCCGGTGCTGTCCCGCTGGCACGGGCGCCGACGCGCGCGGGCCGCGCTGGACGCCCTGCGCTACCGGGTCCGCTGGCACCGGGTCGGCCCGGCCACGGACACCACTCCCGGTGGACGCTGGCTGGTGGCCGTCCCGGCGCGAGCCGGACGGAGCGGTCCGTGGACGGAGGCGGCCGTACGGGCGCTGACCGTCCGGGGCGCCGAGGTGCGGCAGATCGCCGTCGACCCGGCCGCGGACCGGACCCGCGTCGCCGAGCGGCTGCGCGCCGCACTGGACGGGTTCCGCCCGACCGGAGTGCTATCCCTGCTCGCCCTGGCCGAAGGACCCCTGGCCGACCACCCGTCCGTACCCGCCGGTCTGGCCGCCTCGCTCGCGCTGACCCAGGCCCTCGGCGAGCTGGAGCCGGCCGCCCCGGTCTGGTACGCCACCAGCGGCGCCGTGGGCACCGGGGCCGGGGACCGGGTGCGCGACCCGGAGCAGGCCCAACTGTGGGGCCTGGGGCGGATCGTCGCCCTGGAGCACCCCGAGCGCTGGGGCGGGCTGGTCGACCTGCCCGCCGAGGCCGACGACGCGTCCACCGACCACCTGGCCGAGGTGCTGACCGGCGACGGCGCGGAGGACCAGCTCGCGATCCGGCCGCTCGGGGTGTTCGCCCGCCGCCTCGAACGCTCCCCCGCCCCGCCGCACGCCCACCGCGCGTGGCGCACCCGGGGCACCGCCCTGGTCACCGGCGGCACCGGCGCGCTCGGCGCACTGGCCGCCCGGCGGCTGGCGCGGGCCGGCGCCGAGCACCTGCTGCTGGTCAGCCGCCGCGGCGAACAGGCGCCCGGCGCCGAGGAGTTGCGGGCCGAACTGGCCGCGCTCGGTGCCCGCGTCACGTTCGCCGCCTGCGACGCGGCCGACCGGGACGCGCTCGCCGCCGTCCTCGCCGCCCTGCCGGACGACCTCCCGCTGACCACCGTGGTGCACGCCGCCGGGCAGCTCGACGACGCCCTGCTCGACGCCCTCACCCCCGACCGGCTGGACCGGGCGCTGCGCGCCAAGGCCACCGCCGCGCGGAACCTGGACGAGCTGACCCGGAGCGCCGACCTGTCCGCCTTCGTGCTCTTCTCCTCCGTGGCCGCCACCTGGGGCCTGCCCGGGCAGGGCGGCTACGCCCCCGGCAACGCCTTCCTCGACGCCCTCGCGGAGCACCGCCGCGCCGAGGGACTGCCGGCCACCTCCATCGCCTGGGGGCCGTGGGCCGGTGCCGGGATGGCGACCGGCACCGCCGTCGCCGACCAGCTCCACCGCCTCGGCCTGCCCGGTCTCGCCCCCGAGCAGGGCCTCGCCGCGCTGGAGGGGGCGCTCGCCGCCGGCGACGACTGCGTGACCGTGGCCCGGGTCGACTGGAACGCCCTCGTCCCCGCCGTCACGCTCGGCCGCCCGCGCCCGCTGTTCGACACCGTCCCCGAGGCCCGTGAGGCGGCCGCCGGGTCGGCCGCCCCTGGCCCGGACGGCGCCCGGCCGGCCCGACGGCTGGCCGGACTCGATCCGCTGCGGCGCGCGGAGGCGGTGTCGCAGGTCGTGCGCGGGGCCGTCGCGAGCGTCCTCGGCTACGCCTCCGCCGAGCAGGTCCGGGAGCACCGGATCTTCTCCGAACTGGGGCTCACCTCGTTGACGGCCGTGGAACTGCGCAACCGGCTGAGCGCCGCGACCGGGCTGCGGCTGTCCCCCACGCTGGTCTACGACCACCCCACCCCGCGCGCGGTGGCCGAGGTCGTCCTCGCCGGGCTCACCGGCGACGACGCCCGGCCGGCCCCCGCCGTCGCGGCGCGGGCCGCCGACGACGACGAGCCGATCGCGATCGTCGGCATGGCCTGCCGCTACCCCGGCGGCGTGACCTCCCCCGACGGCCTGTGGGACCTCGTCCTGTCCGGCACCGACGCGATCGGCGACCTGCCCGACGACCGCGGCTGGGACGTCGGGCGGCTGTTCCACCCGGAGCCGGGAAGGCCTGGCACCTCGTACAGCCGGCACGGCGGATTCCTGTACGACGCGGGCGAGTTCGACGCCGCGTTCTTCGGGATCAGCCCGCGTGAGGCGCTCGCCATGGACCCGCAGCAGCGGCTGCTGCTGGAGACCGGCTGGGAGGCCGTCGAACGGGCCGGCATCGACCCGGCCACCCTGCGCGGCAGCGACACCGGGGTCTACGTCGGCGCGTCCAACGGCGAGTACGGGCCGCGCCTGGCGGAGCCGGCCGGCACCGCCGACGGCTACGTGCTGACCGGCAGCGCCGCGAGCGTGGTCTCCGGCCGGCTCGCCTACGCGCTGGGGCTGGAGGGCCCGGCCGTCAGCATCGACACCGCCTGCTCCACCTCCCTGGTGGCACTGCACCTGGCCGCCCGGTCGCTGCGCTCCGGCGAGTGCTCGCTGGCACTGGCGGGCGGGGTGACGGTGATGTCGAGCCCCGGTGTCTTCGTCGAGTTCTCCCGCCAGCGCGGGCTCGCCCCCGACGGCCGCTGCAAGCCCTTCGCCGCCGCCGCGGACGGCACCGGCTGGGGCGAGGGCGTCGGCGTCCTGGTCCTGGAGCGGCTCTCCGACGCCCGCGCCAACGGCCACCCCGTCCTCGCCCTGGTCCGCGGCAGCGCCGTCAACCAGGACGGCGCCAGCAACGGCCTCACCGCCCCCAACGGCCCCGCCCAGGAGCGGGTGATCCGCCAGGCCCTCGCCGACGCCGGACTCACCCCCGCCGACGTCGACGCCGTCGAGGCGCACGGCACCGGTACCACCCTCGGCGACCCGATCGAGGCCCGGGCCCTGCTGGCGACCTACGGGCAGCACCGCCCGGCGGACCGCCCGGTCCGGCTCGGTTCGGTGAAGTCCAACCTCGGCCATCCGCAGGCCGCCGCCGGCGTCGCCGGGGTGATCAAGATGGTCATGGCGATGCGCCACGGCGTCCTGCCCCGGACCCTGCACGTGGACGAGCCGACCCCGCACGTCGACTGGTCCTCGGGCGCGGTGGCGCTGCTCACCGAGAACACCCCCTGGAGCACCGGCGACGACCCGCGCCGGGCCGCCGTCTCCTCCTTCGGCATCAGCGGCACCAACGCCCACGTCATCCTGGAACAGCCCCGGCCCGAGCCCGAGCCCGTCCCGGCACCCGCCGGCCCCGAGGTCGTGCCGTGGGTGCTCTCCGGGCGGACGCCCGGCGCGCTGCGGGCCCGCGCCGAGCAGTTGCTCGCCCTGGCCGCCGGGCAGCCCGGCCCCGACCCGGCGGCCGTGGCCCGCGCCCTGGCCACCACCCGGTCGGCCTTCGAGCACCGCGCCGTCGTGGTCGGCCGGGACCGCGAGGAGCTGCTCGCCGGGCTCGCCGCCGTCGCGGCCGGCGGCGAGGGCGTGGTGGCCCCCGGTGGGCAGGTCCCGGCCGCCGCCGAGGACTTCGTCCAGGGGCTCGAGGTGGACTGGACGGCCGTCCTCGGCGCCGCCGACCGCCCCCCGGTCGAGCTGCCCACCTACCCCTTCCAGCGCACCCGGTACTGGCTGGAGCCCCCCGCCGCCCCGGCCGGGGGCGCGCCGCACGCGACCGGTCAGCGGCCGGTCGACCATCCGCTGCTGTCCTCGGTGCTGCACCTCGCGGGAACCGACGAGTACGTCCTCACCGGCCGGCTGGCCGAGCGGACGCAGCCCTGGCTCGGGGACCACCGGGTGGCCGGCGCCGTCCTGCTGCCCGGCACCGCCTTCGTCGAACTCGCGCTCCGCGCCGGCGAGCAGGTCGGCTGCGCGTCGGTCGACGAGCTCGGCCTCACCGCACCGCTGCTGCCCCCGCCGGCCGGCGGCGTCGCCCTCCAGGTGGCGGTGGGCGCGGCCGACGAAGCGGGCCGCCGCAGCATCCGGATCTTCTCCCGCGCCGAACACGCCGGCGCGGGCCTGCCGTGGACGCAGCACGCCACCGGGCTGCTCGCCCCCGTTCCCGAGCGGCCCGCCGACCCGGCCGAGGAGTGGCCGCCGCCCGGCGCCACGGCGATCGACACCGCCGACCTGTACGAGCGGCTGGCCCGCCGGGGCTACGGCTACGGCCCGGCGTTCCGGAACCTGGTCCGGGCCTGGCGCAGTGGCGAGGAGGTCCTCGCCGAGGTGGCCCTGACCGGAGCCGAGCAGGCCGAGGCCGAGCGGTACGCGGTGCACCCGGCCCTGTTCGACGCGGCCCTGCACACCATCGGCCTGGTCGCGGACGGCGAGGCTCCGGCCGTACTGCCGTTCGCCTGGCAGCGGGTGTCGGCGCCGGTCCGGGGCACGGCCGCCCTGCGGGTACGGCTCGGCCTCGCCGGGCCGGGCGAGGCCACGCTCACCGCCCACGACGCGGACGGGCGCCCGGTGGCCTCCGTCGGGGCCGTCGTGCTGCGCCCGGCACCGGCGGACCTGACGGCCGGGCGGCCGGAGGCCGGGGAGAGCGGGCTCTACCGGCTCGACTGGCCCGCCGCCCCCGCGCCGGTGGCGGCGGCGGCACCGGCCGGACGGCGGGCGGTGCTCGGCGCGGACGACCTGCTGCCGGGTGAGCCGGCCCCGCGCTGGGCCGACCTCACCGCGCTGCGCGCCGCGCTCGACGCCGGTGAGCCGGTGCCGGACCTGGTGTTCGCCGCCGTACGCCCGGCGGGCGCCGCGGACCCCGGCTCCGCCGCCGACCGGGCCCTGGCGACGACGGCTCGGGCGCTGGCCCTGGTCCAGGCGTGGCTGGCCGAGGAGCGGTTGGCCCCGGCGCGGCTGGTCCTGGTGACCCGCTCCGCCGTGGCCGTGACCGACGGCGAGACGCCCGACCCCGCCGAGGCCGCCGTCTGGGGGCTGCTGCGCTCCGCGCAGACCGAGCACCCCGGTCGCCTGGTCCTCGCCGACCTCGACGACGCCCCCGCCTCCGCCCGCGCGCTGGCGCCCGCGGCGGCCGGCGAGGAACCCCAACTGGCCCTGCGCGCGGGCACCGTACGGGTGCCCCGACTGGCCCGGGCGGATGTCCCCGAGCTGCGGTCGCCCCGTCCGCTCGACCCGGACGGCACGGTGCTGATCACCGGCGGGACCGGGCTGCTCGGACGGCTCGTCGCCCGCCACCTGGTCTCCGAACACGGCGCCCGGCACCTGCTGCTGGCCAGTCGCGGCGGTGAACAGTCGCCCGGTGTGGTGGAGTTGGTGACCGAGCTGGCCGAGCTGGGGGCCCGGACCACGGTGGTCGGCTGCGACCTCGCCGACCGCGCGCAGGCGGCGGCCCTGCTGGCGGGCGTGCCCGCCGAGCACCCGCTGACGGCCGTGGTGCACGCGGCCGGCGTCCTGGACGACGGCGCGATCGGCTCGCTGACCGCCGAGCGGCTGGCGGGCGTCCTACGCCCGAAGGCCCATGCGGCCCTGCACCTGCACGAGTTGACGCAAGGCCGGGACCTCTCGGCGTTCGTGCTGTTCTCCTCGGCCGCCGGGCTGCTCGGCTCGGCCGGCCAGGGCAACTACGCCGCCGCCAACGCCTTCCTGGACGCCCTCGCCGTCCACCGCCGCGGCCTCGGCCTGCCCGCGACCTCGCTGGCCTGGGGGCTGTGGGCGGAACGCAGCGGGCTGACCGCCGGACTCGACGAGGCCGACCTGTCCCGCCTCGCCCGGGTGGGCGTACGGCCGTTGAGCACCGCGCACGGGCTCGCCCTGCTGGACGCCGCGCTGGCCGCCGACGAACCGTTCCTCGCGCCGGCACGCCTCGACCCCGCCTCGGCGGCGGCCACCGGGGGCCGCGCGGGAGCGGCCCCGCTCGCGCCGCTGCTGCGCGCCCTGGTCCGACCGGAGCCGGCCCACCGTCCCGCCCCGGCGCCCGCCCCGACGGCCGGGCTGTCCACCCGGGTGCGCACCCTGGACGAGACGGAGCGGCTGCGCGAACTGGCCGCCGCGGTACGGGCTGAGGCCGCGGCCGTCCTCGGGCTCGACGCCCTGGACGAGTCACAGGACGGCCGGGCCTTCGCCCAGTTGGGCATGGACTCCCTGACCGCGCTCGAACTGCGCAACCGGCTGGGCGCGTTGACCGGTCTGACGCTCCCCGCCGGGCTGGTCTTCGACCGCCCCACCCCGCAGGAGCTGGCGGGCTACCTGGCGTCCCGGCTGCTGGGTGCCGAGGAGGCCGCGCCGGTCCCGGCGCGCACGGCGGCGCCCACCGCCGAGGAGCCGATCGCGATCATCGCGATGGCCTGCCGCTACCCCGGCGGCGTCACCACCCCCGAGGCCCTGTGGGCGCTGGTCGCGAACGGCGTCGACGCCGTCGGCGAGCTGCCCGGGGACCGCGGCTGGGACCTCGCCGGGCTGTACGACCCGGACCCTGGCAAGCCGGGCAAGAGCTACGCGCGCCACGGGGCGTTCCTGCGCGACGCCACCGCGTTCGACGCCGCGTTCTTCGGGATCAACCCGCGCGAGGCGCTCGCCATGGACCCGCAGCAGCGGCTGCTGCTGGAGACCGGCTGGGAGGCCGTCGAACGGGCCGGCATCGACCCGGCCACCCTGCGCGGCAGCCGGACCGGCGTCTTCGCGGGCGTGATGTACCACGACTACGGCTCGTGGGCGCGCCGGGTGCCCGCGGAGGTCGAGGGCTACCTCGGCTCCGGAACGGCCGGCAGCGTGGCCTCCGGCCGGCTCGCCTACGCGCTCGGGCTGGAGGGCCCGGCCGTCAGCGTCGACACCGCCTGTTCGTCCTCGCTGGTGGCGCTGCACCTCGCCGCCCAGTCACTGCGCTCGGGCGAGAGCGACCTCGCCCTGGCCGGCGGCGTGACGGTGATGTCGACGCCCACGCCGTTCATCGAGTTCTCCCGCCAGCGCGGGCTCGCCCCCGACGGCCGCTGCAAGCCCTTCGCCGCCGCCGCGGACGGCACCGGCTGGGGCGAGGGCGTCGGC
>NZ_JBSFKQ010000079.1:0-23431 GCF_053598615.1 Kitasatospora sp. NPDC001095
CACGCTGTTGAGTTCTCAAGGAACGGACGCTTCCTTCGGACCGCCTTCCAGCGGACCCTCCGGGCTTCGTTCTTTCGTGTTTCCAGCTTATCAGATGTTTTCCGCCCCGTTTTCCGGAGGTTCATTCATCGGATTCGCTTTCCGCTTTGTCGCCCCGGTCTCCCGCGGCGACTCCGGAACTGTACGGGGACGGACCCGCCACATGCAAATCGCCCCTGCCCGGGCTCCCGGGCAGGGGCGATCTGTGCTGATCGGTGCCGATCGGAGCCGACCGGATCAGGGCCGGCCGGAGTCGGTCAGCGGACCTCGGTGATCTCCGGGCCACGCGCGAACGGGTCGAGCGAGGCGCCGCCGAAGCGGTTGTCGCCCTCACCGGCGGCAGCGGCCGCCCCGCCACCGTCGGCGACCATCTGCGCGTCCTCGGGAAGCTTCAGCACGATCGGGTCGCGCGGGGCCATCGGGGACTCGCCGCGCACGACGACCGTCTGGCGGAAGACCTGCTCCAGGATCCCGGCCATCTCCGGCTGCACCGCGGCCTGGCCCGAGATCACACCGCGCAGGAACCAGCGCGGACCGTCGCAGCCGACGAACCGCACCAGCTGCACACCCTGGGTGCCGTCCGGCAGCTGCACGGGGACCTGGGCGCGGAGGTGCCAGCCGAGCGGGCCCTCCTCCTCCTCGATGAGGCCGCCCTGCGAGGTGATGCCGTTGGCGATCTCCTCCCGGACCTCCCCCCAGATGCCCTCCGACTTCGGGGCCGCGAAGGCCTGGAGCTGGATGGCGCTGTTGCCGAGCACGAGGGTGGCGGCCACGATCGCGTCACCGGCGACCTCGACGCGCAGCTCCATGCCCTCGACGCCGGGGACCAGCAGACCCCCGAGGTCGACCCGCCCCTCCTCGGGGTTCTCCAGCTCGGAGTGGTCCCACGGACCGTCCGGCCGCGGGGCCGGCGGCAGGCCGACCTTGTCGGCCGGGTCCAGCTCGGTCACGTTCTCGCTCTCGGCGGAACCTTCGACGTCATCGGCCGTCTCGTCGGCGCTGATGGCGTCGTCGGCGAGCTGCTCGACAGCGTCCTCGCTCTTCTGGCGACGACGGAACACGGTCACTGTCCTTCCCGGTCCAAGACCGATGCGAATACCTGCTCGGCTTCCTGCGAGGCCGCGGGCATGCTAGACCGCGGCGTGGCCGCCGGTCGACCCGAACCCGCCCTCGGCGCGTGCCGACCCAGGCAGCTCCTCCACCTCGTGGAAGCGGGCCTTCTCGACCTGCTGGATGACCAGCTGGGCGATCCGGTCCCCTCGGCGGAAGCTGACCCCCTCGTGCGGGTCCAGATTGACGACGATCACCTTGATCTCTCCACGGTACCCGGCATCGACCGTCCCCGGGGCGTTCACGAGGGCAACGCCGCAACGAGCTGCCAGCCCGGACCGGGGGTGGACGAAGGCCGCGTAGCCGTCCGGCAGGGCGATCGCGACGCCGGTGGGCAGCACGGCCCGCTCCCCCGGGGCCAGCTCGGCGTCGACGGTGGTGCGCAGATCGGCACCGGCGTCCCCGGGCTGCGCGTACGCGGGCAGCGGCAGCTCGGGGTCGATGCGCTTGATCAGGACGTCCAGCTGCGGGCGGGGGGTGTCGCTCAAGGGTTCACCTCAAAGGCTCGTGCGCGCTTCATCAGATCCGGGTCGTCGAGGACCTTCTCGATGTCCTCGGGACGACCGTGCGTGGTGAAGTGTTCCAGTTTCACCTGGACGAAGAGGGCCTGGGCGCGCACCGCGACGGGCCCGTCCGGGCCGCCGATCCGCGCCTCGGCGGCGCTGTAGATCTTCCGTCCGTGCACGCCGGTGATCCAGGCGCGCAGGTGCAGCACCGAGTCGACGGGCACCGGGGAGAGGAAGTCGGTCTCCAGCCGGCCGGTCACGGCGGGGGCGTGCAGCAGCCAGTTGAGCGTTCCGAGGGTCTCGTCCATGGCGGTGGTCAGCAGCCCGCCGTGGGCCAGGCCGGGGCCGCCCTGGTGGGCGTCGCGGACGGTGAACTCGGCGGTCACGTCGAGTCCCTCGCCGGCGACCGCGTCGATCCGCAGGCCGCCGGGGTGCTGCGGGCCGCAGCCGAAGCAGTGCTCGTAGTGGGAGCCGAGCCGGGTGCCGGGGGCGGGCGCCTGGGGGTGGCGCTGCGGCAGGACGGCGTCCGGCGGCGGGGTGGTCGGGGTCGGCGGTGTGGCGGGCGCCGGCCGGTCGGTGGGGGTGCTGGGGGCTGTCGTACCGGTCACGGGGTCCAACCCTACCCAGGGGTAGTGGGCCCTCCGGTGGGGGTGGCGTCCCGGGCCGGACGTCAGGGCGACCACAATGGAGGGCATGTACGACGAACGCCTCACGGTGCCGCGTTCCTGGTGGCTGCTCCCGGTCGCGGTGGGTCTCACGCTCGCGCTGATCCTGATCCGGGTCAGTGGTCCGGCCGCGCTGATCGGGCTGGTGGTGGGCATCGCCGCCGGCGCGGTCGCGATCAGCAGCTACGGCTCGGCCCGCATCCGCGTGGTCCAGGGCTCGCTGGTGGCCGGCCCGGCCCGGATCCCGGTGGACGCGCTCGGCGGCGCGCAGGCGCTGAGCCCCGCCGAGGCGGCGGCCTGGCGCGGCCCGAAGGCCGATCCGCGCGCCTTCATGCTGCTGCGCAGCTACGTCCCGACGGCGCTGCGGATCGAGGTGACCGACCCGGCCGACCCGACGCCGTACCTCTATCTGTCGACCCGCTCGCCGATGAAGCTGGCGGAGGCGCTGGAGGACGCCCGGCGCGGCGCCCGCACCTGAGGCGGGCCCGGGCCGGACGAGAGCCGGCCGGCCCCGACACGAGCCGGCCGGAAGGGTCCGGACAAACGGAGAGGGACGGTTCCGCTGCTGCGGGACCGTCCCTACGACTTTGTCCTGACCGGTGTGCCGGCCGACTCCGTCCTCCCGGGCCCGTCCGACCGGACGGTTCCCGGATCTGCCGTCCGGCCCCGCTGCCCGGGGCCGGAAGGAGCGGTGTGCCGGTCCCGCGGGCGCAGCCGCGGGCACCGGGCCCTGTCCGCCGCGGTGCTCAGGCGCCGCAGTCCCGGCAGATCGGGTTGCCGTTCTTCTCGCTGTAGAGCTGGCTGCGGTGGTGCACCAGGAAGCAGCTCATGCAGGTGAACTCGTCGGCCTGCTTCGGCAGGACGCGGACGGCGAGCTCCTCGTTCGAGAGATCGGCGCCGGGAAGCTCCATGCCCTCGGCGGCGTCGAACTCGTCGACGTCGACAGAGCTGCCGCCCTTGTCGTTCCGCCGAGCCTTGAGCTCCTCGATGGAGTCCTCGTTGAGCTCGTCGTCGGTCTTGCGTGGGGTGTCGTAGTCGGTTGCCATTTTTCGCTCTCCCCCTCCGGGTTGTGCGGTGTGTGCGGTATCTCCAGCGCACGTAACGCATGGGGGGCCGGTCTTGTGCCCGACCCGAGGCGGAGATTTTGCCTTACTTCAAGCCCTGTTACTCAATCGACACTCAGCCCGGGCTCCATCGGGGTGATCCCCGGGGCTGCGGAAGGCCTCACGCTGGGCCATCGTCAGTCCTTCCCGAGCCCGGCGAACCGACCACGCACAGTGAGCGCGGCAGCCGCGTGCGTCTGTGGAATCCCTTGCCCACCAGGGATGCCGACCGATCCCGTGGACCGGCCGGCGGTCGGAATCCGGTCACGGACGGCGATCGACACCACTGATGGGGTGATAACTCTCCGAGGTCGCCCGAAATCGTGGAGCGACACGGTGTGAGCTTGGTCACGTTAAGAATCTTCCAGGGCAAACCACGGAAAATCCACCCAGTCCGACCGTTCGGTGCGGCGCCTCAGCCGGCGTTCTTCCGGGCTGCGCGACGCGCCAGCAGGGCGGCCTGGCGCTCCTCGAACTTCCGGGCCTGGCCGTCCAGCCCGTCCAGGAAGACGCCCAGCTCGTTCTGCGCCAGCAGGCCCTCCGGGCCGAGCCCGCCGATCTCCATCACCTTGAGGTGGCGCAGCACCGGCTGGAGCACGTCGTCGTGGTGGATGCGCAGGTTGTACACCCCGCCGAGGGCGATCTGCGCGGCGGCGCGCTCGAAGCCGGGGATTCCGTGGCCGGGCATCCGGAAGTTGGTGACCACGTCGGCGACGGCCCGCATGGCCTGATCCGGGGCGATCTCCAGGGCGGCCTTCAGGAGGTTCCGGTAGAAGACCATGTGCAGGTTCTCGTCGTTGGCGATCTTCGCCAGCAGCTGCTCGCAGAGCGGGTCTCCGGCGTACTTGCCGGTGTTGCGGTGCGCGATGCGGGTCGCGAGCTCCTGGAAGGCCACGTACGCGACCGAGTGCAGCATGCTGTGGGCGTTGTCGGACTCGAAGCCCTCCGACATGTGGTTCATCCGGGCCCGCTCCAGCTCCACCGGGTCGACGGCCCGGGTGGCGAGCAGGTAGTCGCGGATCGCTATCCCGTGGCGCCCCTCCTCGGCCGTCCAGCGGTGCACCCAGGTGCCCCAGGCGCCCTCGCGGCCGAACATGGTCGCGATCTCGTGGTGGTAGCTGGGCAGGTTGTCCTCGGTCAGCAGGTTCACCACCAGCGACACCCGGCCCACGGCCGTCACCTGGGACTGCTCGAGCGACCAGGCCTCGCCGCCCAGCACGCCGTCGAAGTCGCGGCCCTGGCTCCAGGGGACGAACTCGTGCGGCATCCACTCCCTGGCCACGCCCAGGTGGCGGTTGAGCTCCTTCTCGACGACCTCTTCGAGGGCGAGGATCAGCCGCGCGTCGGTCCAGCCGCTCGCGACGAGCGGGGAGCTGCTCTGCACAGGGGCGATGGTCACGGTCTTGCTCCTGAGGGGACGGCACGCGCTGGGACGGGCACGGCGCGCTGGATGGGGACACGTCTTTTCGCACCCGACGGCGGGCTGCCGACGGATTCACCTACGGTTGCGTAGGTTACGACACCGTAAGTTGATCGGGCCGGAAATGACAAGCCGCCCCCGCCAGGCCTTATGTCTTCTTGACGGACCTGACGGGGGCGGCTGGAAACGGTCGCCTGCGGAAGGGGCGTTGGACCCTTACGGAGAGGGGATGCGGACCCTCATGGTGAGGCCGCCGCCGGCGCGCGCGGTGGCCTCGATGGTGCCGCCGTGGGCGCGCACCACCGACCGGACGATGGACAGGCCAAGTCCGACCCCCTTGTCGCTGCGGGTGCGGTCGGCGCCCTTGACCCGACGGAACGGCTCGAAGATGTGCTCCAGCTCGTACCCGGGCACCACCGGGCCGGTGTTGGAGACCACCAGCTCGCCGCCGCCGGGCACCGCGGTGGTGGCCAGCTCGACCCAGCCGCCCGGGGAGTTGTAGCGGACGGCGTTCTGCAGCAGGTTGAGCGCGAGCCGCTCCAGCAGCACGCCGTTGCCGGCGGCCACGGCCGGATCGAGCTTCGCGCGCAGCTCGACCTCGCGCTTCTCGGCCTCGCCCCGGGTCTGCTCCAGCGCCCGGGTGGCCACCTCGGACAGCTCCACCGGGCGCCGGTCGGTCAGCGCGTTCTCGCTGCGGGCGAGCAGCAGCAGGCCCTCGACCAGCTGCTCGCTGCGCTCGTTGGTGGCCAGCAGGGTCTTGCCCAGCTGCTGGAGGTCGGGTGAGGCCGCCGGGTCGGAGAGCTGGACCTCCAGCAGGGTGCGGTTGATCGCCAGCGGGGTGCGCAGCTCGTGCGAGGCGTTGGCGACGAAGCGGCGCTGGGAGTCGAACGAGCGGTCCAGTCGGTCCAGCATGTCGTCGAAGGTGTCGGCGAGCTCCTTGAGCTCGTCGTCCGGGCCGTCCAGCTCGATCCGGCGGTGCAGGTCGGAGGAGGCGACGTCGCGGGCGGTGCGGGTGATCCGGCCGAGCGGGCGCAGCACCCGTCCCGCCATCGCGTAGCCCGCCGCGAAGGCGATCACGGCGAGGCAGACCAGCATGGTCAGCGACTTGCGCAGCAGGGTGTTGAGCGCGGAGTCGGAGCGCGCCAGGTAGTCGGCGGCCTGCCACTGGTTGAAGTCCGCGCTGTTCATGTTGCGGACGGCCCCGTCGGGGCTGGTGACCTGGATGTAGTTGTCGAAGCGCAGCTGGCGCGGGGCCAGGTACGAGACGGCGTCCTGGAAGAACACGTACATCAGGAGCAGCAGCACGACGCCGGCCATCAGGAACATCCCGCCGTACAGCAGGGTGAGCCGCATCCGGATGGTGGGGCGGAAGGGCAGCCAGGCGAGCATGCCGTCGCCGGGGACGTAGTGCCCCGGGCGGTGGACGCTCGGCGGGGCCAGGGGCTTCGGCGGGACGGCGCGCGGGCCGCCGGCGGGCGCGCCGGAGGGCCCGCCGGCCGGGGGCGGGGTGGTCATGATGGTCCTCTCGGGGCGTCCGCCGGGGCGGGCGCTCGCGGCGGGGAGTCGCGGGGTGGGCGGACTCCGGTCGTCAGATCCGGTAGCCGGAACCCGGCACGGTGACGATCACCGGCGGGTCGCCGAGCTTGCGGCGCAGCGTCATCACGGTGACGCGCACGACGTTGGTGAACGGGTCGGTGTGCTCGTCCCAGGCCTTCTCCAGGAGCTGTTCGGCCGAGACGACGGCGCCGCCGGCCCGCATCAGCACCTCCAGGACGGCGAACTCCTTGGGGGCGAGCTGGACGGTGCGTCCGTCGCGGATCACCTCGCGCCGCCCGGGGTCGAGCGAGATGCCGGCGCGCTCCAGCACCGGGGGCAGCGGGATGGTCGCGCGGCGGCCCAGCGCCCTTACCCGGGCGACGAGTTCACTGAAGGCGAACGGCTTCGGAAGGTAGTCGTCCGCGCCGATCTCCAGGCCCTCGACCCGGTCGCTGATGTCTCCGGAGGCGGTCAGCATGATCACCCGGGTGGCCAGGCCCTGCTCGACCACCTTGCGGCAGACGTCGTCCCCGTGGACCAGCGGAAGGTCGCGGTCCAGGACGACGACGTCGTAGTCGTTGACCGCGATGCGCTGGAGCGCGGCCTCCCCGTCGTACACCACGTCGACGGCCATCGCCTCGCGGCGCAGGCCGGTCGCGACGGCCTCGGCAAGCAGCTGCTCGTCCTCGACGACGAGAACCCGCACGGTCGTTGTCCCTTCTCCAGGCCGGCCCCGGAAGCGGACGCACGGCTCCGACGGTGCCTCCATCCTGCCTGGTCCGGCGGTAAAGCAGCGATAAGCTGCCCCACGGGCACGGCCCCCGGGTCCCCGGTGGTGACCGTTCGCATCCGCACCACTCCGCTTGGACTGTGACACAGGCAACTTTCTTCCGCCGGGAGGTTTCCCGGCCTCGGGGGCGGGGAGGACAGCTGCACACCCGCGATCTGGCTGACGGCCGGTCGCACCCACCCGCCGTGCGTTCATCCGCGCCGGCCCTGGGGCTGGGACATCACCGGCAGCGGTCCGTGGCCGCTCCGCACCCCGTCCGGAGATTCACCACCTTCCGGCTTGGGTGCTTTCACCGGCTGGACCTCCTCAGGGCGGAGAGCGCACGACCGTGCACGTCCGACACAGTAAGGGGGCCCGTATGGACGCCTTCAAGGCCGGAATCCTGCAGCGCATAGCCAACGCCGAGCAGGACCTGCACCGAGCGATCGAGGCCGGGGACGAGTTCCTCGCCGAGGTGGAGCAGTCCGAGCTGGACGACCTCCGCCGACTCGCCGCCGAGCACGGCGTGGACACGGTGCTGGAGCGCCACCGCACCGCTGCCTGACCCGTCCGGCACACCGACCCGTCGCCGGATCTCCGGCACCAGCGGCCCTGCGGGGGCCGTGCGAAACCCAGGCCCTGACATCCCCCGTGTGTCAGGGCTCTTCGCATGTCCGGTTCCGCCGCGCCGCGCCCGTGGTCCGCGGGCGGGCGCGGCGGAACCGGTCAGTCCGCCCAGGCGCGCAGCGCGGCCAGCCGCTCCTGGAGCGGCTCGTACACCCCGGGGGCGGCGGCCACGGTCAGCTCGCCGTCCGGGCCGTGCCCGGGGCGGCCGCCGACCAGGGCGCCGGCCTCGGTGGCGATCAGGCAGCCGGCGGCCCGGTCCCAGGGGGCCAGGCCGCGCTCGTAGTAGCCGTCCAGCCGCCCGGCGGCGACGTCGCACAGGTCCACTGCGGCCGCCCCGCCCCGGCGGACGTCCCGCACCTCCGGCATGAGCGCCAGCAGCACCTCGGCCTGCCGGACCCGCACCGACTGGACGTAGTTGAAGCCGGTGGCGATCAGCGCCTGGCCCCACGGCGGGGCCGGGCGGACCGAGAGCGGGCGGCCGCCGAGGCGGGCACCACGGCCCAGGACGGCGTGGAACAGCTCGCCGCGGACCGGGGCGTACACCACGCCGACGACCGCCCGGCCGTCCACCTCGGCGGCCACGCTGACCGCCCAGGAGGGCAGCCCGTAGAGGTAGTTGACCGTTCCGTCGAGCGGGTCCACGACCCAGCGGACCCCGCTGGTGCCCGGCCGCTCGGCGCCCTCCTCGCCGAGGTAGCCGTCCTCCGGGCGGCGGTCAGCGATCAGCTCCAGGACGAGCTTCTCGGAGGCGAGGTCCATCTCGGTGACCACGTCGACCGGGCTGGACTTGGTGCCGGCCACGCCGAGGTCGGCGGGCCGGCCGTCGCGCAGCAGGGCGCCGGCCTGCCGGGCCGCGTCCAGGGCGACCTCCAGCAGGTCGTCGAGGAGCCGGTCGTCGGGCAGGGCGGGGGTGGGCACGGGTTCTCCTCCGGGGCGACGGGACGACGGGACGACGGGGCCCGCGGGACGGACGGGGCCGGCAGGTCCGGCGGGACGGACAGGACGGGCGGAGCCGGCGGTCAGCGCTCGGCGACGGCCGGACGCGGGGCGCGCGGGTTGGGGCAGCAGGCCACCGCGCACACGTCGTGGCTGGGGCCGAGGGTGCCGAGGGCGCAGCGGGTCACCGGCTCGCCGCGCTCGGTGGCGGCCCGCTCCAGGACGAGCTCGCGCACCGCGGCGGCGAACCGGGGGTCGGCGCCGACGGTGGCGGCGCGGGCCACCGGCAGGCCGAGTTCGGCGGCCTTGGCGACGGCCTCGGTGTCGAGGTCGTACCTGACCTCCATGTGGTCGGAGACGAAGCCGATCGGGACCATCACCACGGCGGGCGCCCCGTCGGTCCGCTGGGCCTCCAGGTGGTCGCAGATGTCGGGTTCCAGCCACGGGATGTGCGGGGCCCCGCTGCGGCTCTGGTACACCAGCTCCCACGGCCGGTCGGCCACGCCGGTGCGCTCGGCCACCGCGGCGGCGATCAGCCGGGCCACGTCCAGGTGCTGGGCGACGTACGCGCCGCCGGGCTCGCCGCGGGCCGGGTCGTCCGGGGCGCCGGAGCTCTCGGCCATGGTCTCCGGGATGGAGTGGGTGGTGAACGCCAGCCGGGCGCCGGGGCGGACGGCCTCGGCCAGCCGGTCCAGGGCGGCCAGGGTGGCGTCGATCATGGGCTGGACGAAGCCGGGGTGGTTGTAGAAGTGCCGCAGCTTGTCGACCCGCAGGGCGGGCACGCCCTCCTCGGCCAGCGTGGCCAGCGCGTCGGCCAGGTTCTCCCGGTACTGGCGGCAGCCCGAGTAGCCGGCGTAGGCGCTGGTGGCGAGCACGGCGATCCGGCGGTGGCCGTCGGCGGCCAGCTCGCGCAGGGCGTCGACCAGGTAGGGCGCCCAGTTCCGGTTGCCCCAGTAGATCGGCAGGTCCAGCCCGTTCTCGGCGAAGTCCTTGCGCAGCGCGGCGAGCAGCTCGCGGTTCTGCCCGTTGATCGGACTGACCCCGCCGAACATGAAGTAGTGCTTGCCCACCTCCTTCAGCCGCTCCTTGGGGATGCCGCGGCCGCGGGTGACGTTCTCCAGGAACGGGACGACGTCCTCGGGGCCCTCGGGCCCGCCGAAGGACAGCAGCAGCAGGGCGTCGTACGGGGCGGCGCCGGACGGTGAGGGATTGCGCGCGTCGGACATGGCACCGATCCTGCCACTGAGGGGGCGGGTGCCGTCCCCGGGGCCGCGCGGGCGTCCGGAAAATACCGTTTGCCAACGTACGTAAGCTGTGTTTGCCAGGCTTGTTCCTTACTCCCCCCTGCCCGGAGCTCCCGTGCTGTCCAGCTACCGCCAGATATTCGCCTCCCCCGGCACTCTGGCCTTCTCCTCCACCGGCTTCGTCTCCCGGCTGCCGATCTCCATGACCGGGATCGGCATCGTGACCATGCTGTCCCAGCTCCGAGGCTCCTACGGGGTGGCGGGCCTGGTCTCGGCCTGCCTCGCGATCTCCGCCGCGGTCCTCGGCCCGCAGGTCTCCCGCCTGGTGGACCGACACGGCCAGCGAAGGATCATCGTCCCCGCCATGGCGATCACCGTCGTCGCGGTCACCGGCCTGCTGCTCTGCGCCCGCCTGGAGGCCCCGGACTGGACGCTGTTCGTCTTCGCCGCCGGCATGGGCGTGATGCCGAGCACCGGCGCGATGGTCCGCGCCCGCTGGGCCCACCTCTACCGCGAGGAGACCGGCAAGCTGCACACCGCCTACTCCTTCGAGGCCGTGGTCGACGAGGTCTGCTTCATCGTCGGCCCGATCCTCTCCATCGGCCTGGCCACCTCCGTCTTCCCCGAGGCCGGCGTGCTGCTGGCCGGGATCTTCCTCGCCGTCGGCGTCCTGCTGTTCGCCGGGCAGCGCTCCACCGAGCCGCCGATCCACCCGGCCGCCCGGCACGAGGGCGGCTCGGTGATCCTCAACCGCGGCCTCCAGGTGCTGATCGTGACCTTCGTCGCCACCGGTGCGATCTTCGGCTCGGTCGAGGTGGTCACCGTCGCGTACGCCGAGGCCCAGGGCCACAAGTCGATCTCCAGCGTGATCCTCGCCCTGTGGGCGCTCGGCTCCTGCCTGGCCGGGGTGGTCTTCGGGACCCTCAAGCTCACCGGTTCGATGGCGGTGCGCTTCCTCGGCGGCGTCCTGTTCATGGCCGTCAGCATGGTCCCGCTGCTGCTGGTCGCCCACGCGGTGCACGGCATCGGCGGACTGGTCGCGGTCGGCGCGGCGCTGCTGATCGCCGGCATCGCCATCTCCCCCACCCTGATCACCGCGATGGCCCTGGTCGAACGGCTCGTCCCGGCCTCCCAGCTGACCGAGGGCATGACCTGGACCACCACCGGCCTGGCCCTCGGCGTCGCGGTCGGCTCCTCGGCCGCCGGCTGGGTGGTCGACGCCTCCGGCGCCGCCGCGGGCTACTGGGTGCCGCTGGCCGCCGGCCTGCTCGGGGTGGTCGCCGCCCTCGCCGGCCTCGGCCGGCTGCGCGCCGGACTGGCCGCCGCACCCGGCGTCGAGACGGCCGTCCAGGAGGCCGAACGGACCGTAGACGCCGAACGGTGAACTGACTAGTCTCTCGCCCTACCCACGGGGCTACCTGTGGGTAGGGCGGCCGCGCCGCCCCCGACCGCGCCGACCCGTTCGGCCACGGAGCAGGAGGCAGCGCAATGCCCCAGGCCAGCACCGCGACCCCCACCCGGTGGACCAACTGGGCCGGCAACCAGAGCGCCCGGCCCGCCCGGGCCGCCGCCCCCGGCACCGTGGAGGAGCTGGCCAAGGAGATCCTGCGGGCCGCCGAACAGGGCCGCACCGTCAAGGCCGTCGGCTCCGGCCACTCCTTCACCTCGATCGCCTCCGCCGGTGACGGCGTCCAGATCCGCCCGCACGCGCTCACCGCTGTCCGCGGGATCGACCGCGAGGCCGGCACCATCACCGTCGAGTCCGGCCTCCCGCTGCACCGGCTCAACCGGGTCCTCGCCGCCGAGGGCCTCTCGCTGACCAACATGGGCGACATCGAGGTCCAGACCGTGGCCGGCGCCACCAGCACCGGAACCCACGGCACCGGCCGCGACTCCGGCTCGCTGGCCGCCCAGATCCGCTCCCTGGAGATCGTCCTCGCCGACGGCACCGTCCGGCACTGCTCCCCCACCGAGAACCCCCGGCTCTTCCAGGGCGCGCGGCTCGGACTCGGTGCCCTCGGCGTGATCACCGCGCTCACCTTCGGCGTCGAGCCCGCCTTCCTGCTCACCGCACACGAGCAGCCGATGGGCTTCGACGAGGTGCTGGAACGCCTGGACGACCTCACCGCCGTCAACGAGCACTTCGAGTTCTACTGGTTCCCGCACACCGACCGCTGCTCCACCAAGCGCAACAACCGCAGCCAGGGCCCGGCCGCCCCACTGCCCCGGTTCAAGGAGTGGCTGGAGGACGACTTCCTCTCGAACACGGTCTGGGAGGGCGCCTGCCGGGTCGGCCGGCGCTTCCCCGGCTCGATCCCCTCGATCGCCTCGCTGGCCAGCCGGGCCTGGTCCGAGCGCAGCTTCACCGACACCGCGTACAAGGTGTTCACCAGCCCGCGCAAGGTCCGCTTCGTGGAGATGGAGTACGCCGTGCCGCGCGCGGCCGTCGGCGAGGTGCTGCGCGAACTGAAGGCCCTGGTCGAGCGCTCCGGCTGGAAGGTCAGCTTCCCGGTCGAGGTGCGCTTCGCCCCCGCCGACGACCTCTGGCTCTCCACCGCCTCCGGCCGGGACAGCGCCTACATCGCCGTCCACCTCTACCGGGGCACCGCCGACCAGGGCTACTTCACCGGCGTCGAACAGCTGATGACCGCCCATCAGGGACGGCCGCACTGGGGCAAGCTGCACACCCGCGACGCCGCGTACCTGGCCGGCGTCTACCCGCACTTCGCCGACTTCACCGCGCTGCGCGACGAGGTCGACCCGCAGCGGGTGTTCGGCAACGACTACCTGCGCCGGGTGCTGGGCGCCTAGCGCCTACGGCGTGTCGGCGGCCGGCGGGGCCTTCGCGGGTTCGTTCGCGGGCTCCTTCACCGGATCCCTCGCCGGGTCCTTCGCCGGCGCGTCGCCCGACGCCGGCGGCTGCGGGCTCGCCCCGCCGGTGGGCCTGCCGCCACCCGCCGACGGGGAGGCGCCGGCCGACGGGGTCGCGCTCGGGCCCGCCGAGGGCGAGGCCGACCCCGCGCCGGTGCCCGGCGTGTCGCCCGGCTCCCGGCTCGGCCCGGTGGTCGCCGGGGCCGAGGTGCCGCCGGACGGCGCGCCGCCCTGGCCGGGCCGGCCGCCCGGGGAGGGTCGGTCCGCCGGGGCGTCCTGCGGCCGGGAGGACTTGGGCGCCACCGAGCCGCCGAAGGACGTGCCGCTGCCGGATCCGCCCTTGACCGTCGCCGACACCGGCTGCCCGGTGGCGAGTTCGAACGCCAGGATCGGCGTCATCGCCAGCACGAAGACCAGCCCGGACACCGCCGCGTACGTCTTCCAGCCCCACCGCCGACGCGCCCGGACCACCTGCGGCTCGTTCCACTCCGAGGTGATCACCGGCGGCTGCGCCCGCGTCCCGGGCCGCTCGGCCTCCACCGGCACCTGGCGCAGGGTGTTGGCGGCCTGGTTCGGCCCCCGGTCCACCGCCTCGCGCAGCTGCTCGCCGGTCCGCTTGAAGATGTGCTGGAACACGGCGCTGCCGGTGGTGGCGCCGACACTCACCACGGCGGCGCCCAGGATCGTGCCGTACACCCCCAGTTCGGAGGCCAGCAGCGCACCCACCACCGTGGCCAGCGCACTCGCCGCGACCTGAGCCACACTCAGATCGATGCGCCTGCGCTCCTCCTTGGCCTTGCCGCCCTCCTCGGCGGGGCTCCGCTCCGGCATCAACATCCCTCGGTCCATGCGACTGTTCTTCGAACAAGACTCTCCATCTTGCCCAAAGAAGGACACAAGGGGCGAAAATGCGGTTCTTCGCACCGGGATTGTGTGAAGATGATCACCGTCCATCCGGCAGTGGTCCGCCATTGGGGGAGCGCGCTCTTGAGATTCCCGTGAATCGCGGGAGACTTGAGCGGCGAGCCGCCCCTCTGGATGCCACGAATGGAGTACTGTTCGTAAAGCCCGAGCCTTGGGTCGACTTGTCGACTACGTCTACACCGGTAGCTTGACGGGGAGCCACGGAACGGGCACGCACGGCGACGCCCGTCCCGGATCGTCGCGTTCACTGCGCGTGCGAGGACGGCCGGGACACCCAGGCGCGACGTCGACGGATGGCGTGGCAAAAAGGCAACCGTGCCACAGCGGCGTGCGCGGGCGTAAGCCCGACACGCCGGGGAACTCAGCAAGGTTGTGGCCAGTCGCGAGTGGGCAGGCCACACTCAGTACGGGAGCAGCGACGCAGGTGACGTCGGCAGGCACCACCCGGGAGGTAACCGTGCCCGAACTGCGGGTTGTGGCCGTCAGCAACGACGGCACACGGCTGGTGCTCAAGGCTGCCGACAGCACGGAGTACACCCTTCCCATCGACGAGCGGCTGCGCGCCGCCATCCGCGGCGACCGGCCGCGCCTCGGCCAGATCGAGATCGAGGTCGAGAGCCATCTGCGCCCCCGGGACATCCAGGCCCGGATACGAGCCGGTGCCTCCGCCGAGGAGGTCGCCCAGGCCGCCGGGATCTCCGTCGACCGCGTCCGCCGCTTCGAGGGCCCGGTGCTCGCCGAGCGCGCCTTCATGGCCGAGCGCGCCCGCAAGACCGCCATCCGCCGCAACGGCGAGTCCCCCGGACCGCAGCTCGGCGAGGCCGTGGCCGAGCGGCTCGCGCTGCGCGGCGCCGAGAAGGACACCGAGCGCTGGGACTCCTGGCGGCGCGACGACGGCACCTGGGAGGTCATCCTCTCCTACCGGGCCGACGGCGAGGGCCGCAGCGCGTCGTGGACGTACGACCCGCCCCGGCGCCTGGTCCAGCCCAACGACGACGAGGCCCGCGCGCTGATCGGCGAGAACGTCGAGCGCGAGGAGGAGTCGGTCTTCCCGTTCATCCCGCGGATCGCCCGGCTCCCCCAGGACCGGCCGCCCCGCCCGATGATCGACCGGCCCTCGGCCGACCGCATCATGTCGGCCCGCGAGGTCCGCGAGTCGCGGGAGGCCACCGCCGAGTCCCGGGACTCGCTGACCAGCCTGCTCGACGTGGTCCCCGCCTTCCGCGGCGACCTCGCCGTCGGCGCCCCCGCCTCGATCGAACCGGTACCCGCCGAGGTCGCCGAGGACGGGGAGGAGCCGGCGGCAACGGCCGCCCCGGCGGTCGGCGCGGGCTCGGCCTACGCCGACATCCTGATGCCGCGCGCCGTCGCCCCGCACCGCGAGCGCCTGGTCGGCACCACCGACCGGCAGGCCGAGGCGGACGGCGTCCGGCCCGGGCGCCGGGCCACCGTGCCCAGCTGGGACGAGATCGTCTTCGGCAGCCGGCGCAAGAAGCAGGAGTAGCAGGACGCCGAAGGGGCGGGAGGCCGGGCCTCCCGCCCCTTCGGCGTACCCGGGGATCAGCCCGGCTGCCCGGTGACCGCCACCGGGCGCGCCTCGTCGCTCGACCACTCGCTCCACGAGCCCGGGTACAGCGTGGCCGGCAGACCCGCCACCTCCAGCGCCAGGATCTGGTGCGCAGCCGTCACGCCCGAACCGCAGTACACCGCGGTCTCCCGCTCCCCCGCGCCCAGCGCCCTGAAGCGGGCGGCCAGCTCGGGCGCCGGCAGGAACCGGCCGTCCGGGCCCACGTTGTCGGCCGTCGGCGCCGAGACCGCGCCCGGGATGTGCCCGGCCCGCGGGTCCACCGGCTCGGCCTCGCCCCGGTAGCGCTCCCCGGACCGGGCGTCCAGCAGCAGGCCTCCGCGCGCCCAGGCCGCGGCACCGTCCCCGTCCACCGTCGGCAGCTGCCCCGGCACCGGCTTGAAGTCGCCCTCCGCGGGCTCCGGCAGCTCGGCCGTCACCGGCAGCCCGGCCTCCCGCCAGGCCGCGAAGCCGCCGTCCAGCACCCGCACGTCCCGGTGCCCGGCCCAGCGCAACAACCACCAGGCCCGGGCCGCCGCCATCGAGGCCGCGCCGTCGTACACCACGACCGGGCGCCGCGCGCTCACCCCGAAGCGGCGCATCGCCGCGCCGAACCCCTCCGGGTCCGGCAGCGGGTGGCGCCCACCCCGGCCGGGGGCGCCGGGCGGGGCCGCCAGGTCCCGGTCCAGCTCGACGAAGTGGGCGCCCGGCAGGTGGCCGGCCCGGTACTCCTCGGCCGCGGTCGGGCCGCCCGGTGCGGCGCCGACCAGCTGGTAGCGCACGTCCAGCAGCACCGGCGGCAGCGCGGAGGCCAGCGCCTCCCGCAGCCCGGCCGCGGAGATCAGCGGGGAACCGTCGTTGTAGGTGGTGGTCATGGCGGCCATTGTCGCGCAGCGCGGGTGTCCGGCGGCGGGACATCCGGCTCCCCGCCGTGGTCCGACCGCCGAAAGCGGGGCATCCGGCTCGCAGCCGTGGTCCGACCGCCGGAATCCGACGGAATCCGCAGCGACACGCCCGAACCACCGCTCTTTGTGGGGTCTTTGCCGGACTTTCCGCGCGGCCCGAGGGTTGGGCGCCCGCCAGGGTGGAAGCATCACCCTCGCGCCCGAGGATTTCCGTGCGCCAACCACCCACGAGGAGGCCCGCATTGCCCGCGGTGGAACTCCGACTGGCCCAGGGCACGCCCTGCTGGGTCAGCCTGCTGACCGATGACCTGCCCGGCGCCCGCGCCTTCTACGGCGCCCTGCTCGGCTGGACGTACACCCCCGGCCCGGGCCAACTCGGCGACTACGTCCGGGCCGAGCTCGACGGGGCGCCGGTGGCCGGCCTCGGCGTCTCCACCGCCACCGGCTTCCCGGTGCAGTGGACCACCTACTTCGCCGTCGACGACGCCGACCGCACCGCCCAGCTGGTCCGCGCGTGCGGCGGCACCGTCGCCGTCGGGCCGCTCCAGGCCGAGCGTGCCGGGCGGATGGCCATCGCCTCCGACGTCTCCGGCGCGGTCTTCGGCCTCTGGCAGGGCGAGGAGCACCTCGGCCGGGAGGCCGGGCGCGAACCGGGCGCCCCGGCCTGGGCCGAACTGCTCACCCCCGACGCGCCGGGTGCGGCCACCTTCTACGCCACCGTGCTCGACCGCCCGGTCCGCTCCACCCCGGAGGAGAGCGCGCTGCTGGTACACGGGCAGCCGGTCGCCGGCATCCGGCACCGCGCCGAGCTGCGCGGCCACCCGCCGCGCTGGCGCACCCACTTCGCGGTCCACGACGCCGCGCTGACCGCCCGGCGCACCGTCGAACTCGGCGGCCGGGTCCTGGTCGAACCGCAGGACACCGCCCGCGGCCGCGCCGCCCGGCTGGCCGACCCGCAGGGCGGGCACTTCTCCGTACTGGAGGTGCTCCCCTAGATCCCTGGACGGCTCCGGCTGGACCCGGGACGGCTTCGGATCCCGGGCCCGCGGTGGACTCAGGCCTGCTGCTCCTCGAAGGGCAGCACGTCCGGGGAGAGCACCGAGGCGCGCGCAGTCGCGGCGGTCAGCCGGCGGCGGTGGTGGCGGCGGCACAGCACCTCGTAACCGACCTCGTCCCGGGCCACCGAGATGTCGCCGATCACCACCTGGGCGCCCTCGACCACCATCACCCCGCCGACCGTCCGGGCGTTGTGGGTGGCCCGCGCGCCGCACCAGCACAGCGCCTCGACCTGGAGCACCTCCACCCGGTCGGCCAGCTCGATCAGCCGCTGCGAGCCGGGGAACAGCCGGGTGCGGAAGTCCGTGGTGATGCCGAAGGTGTAGACGTCGATGTCCAGTTCGTCCACCACCCGGGCCAGCTGGTCGACCTGCTCGGCCGCGAAGAACTGGGCCTCGTCGCAGATCAGGTAGTCCACCCGGCCGCCGGCCGAGAGCCGGTGCACCACGTGGGCGTGGAAGTCGAAGTCGTCCGTCACCTCGACCGCGTCCGCGCGCAGGCCCAGCCGGCTGGAGATCGTCGCCGCGCCCGCCCGGTCGTTGCGGGTGAGGATCACGCCCTGTCGGCCGCGCGCGGTGTGGTTGTGGTCCATCTGCAGCGCCAGCGTCGACTTGCCGCAGTCCATCGTGCCCGAGAAGAACACCAGTTCAGCCATGGGTGGAGCAAGGGCCTTTCAAATCAGGGGAGTTCGGGCACAGAAGAGTCAAGTGAGCGGATCAGCCGCGGATTTCGAGCAGCGGCACGAACTGCTCGACCGGAGTCATCGAACCATGCAGACCGATCATCGCGGACTCGCCGGGCTCGTTGCGGGAGGCGACGATCGCGATGTCGTCGCGCGCCGCGGCGACCACGTCGCCGATCCGGGCGTACACCCGGTCGTCCACCACCGGGCCGAACCAGCCCGCCGCGATCGCCTGGTCCCGGGTGGCCACCCACATCCGGTCGCCCAGCACCTCGCTCCACACCGTGTGCACGTCGGCCGCCGCCCCCGGCACCGCGTACACGTGCCGGGCCCGGCCCTCGCCGCCGAGCAGGGCGACACCGGCGCCCAGCTCCCAGTCCTCGTCGAAGTCGATCCGGTCCTCCGGCGCGATGTCGATCATGCCGTGGTCGGCCGTCACGTACATCGCCGAGCGCGGCGGCAGCTGCTCGGCCAGCCGGCGCGCCAGCCGGTCCACCGCGTCCAGCGTCATCCGCCACTCGTCCGAGTCCACCCCGAAGCGGTGGCCCGCGCCGTCCAGCTCGCTGACGTAGGTGTACACCAGCGCCCGGTCGTGCTCGGCCAGCCAGGCGGCCGCCTGGTCCATCCGCTCCTCGCCCGTGGTGCGGCCCATGAAGGTGCCGCCGGACAGCGCCACCCTGGTCAGCGGGGTCTGCGCGAACAGCGGGGACGAGACCTGCGCCGTCGCCACCCCGGCCTCGTGGGTGCGCTCGAAGACCGTCGGGTACGGCTGCCAGGCGTGCGGGTCGGTCGGCGGCTGCCAGCGGAGCTGGTTCATCAGGTAGCCGGCGCCCGGCACCGCCACGGTGTACCCGGCCAGGCCGTGCAGGCCCGGTGGCGTACCCGTGCCCACCGAGGCCAGCGAGGTCGCCGTGGTGGACGGGAAGCCCGCGGTCAGCGGACGGCCGCTGCCCCCCAGCGAACTCCCGGCGAGCGAGGACAGGAACGGCGCGTACTCGGGGTGGCGCAGCAGCAGCTCCCAGCCCAGGCCGTCCACCAGGAACACCACCACCCGGTCCGCCGGGGCGATCGGGAGCGTCGCGGTGAACCCGGGAACGCCGAGCCCCGCCGCCACCGACGGCAGCAGGTCGCAGAGCGAGCCGCTGCCGTACGGGGGTGCGGGGGCCGTGGCCGGGTCGAGGATCTCGAAGGCGTCGAAGCCGTCGGCAGGAACGAAGGACATGGAACCGGATTCGTAGCGGGCGGAAACGGCGGCGATCAGACGGCGGCGATCAGACCCGCGGGCCGTTGTTGATCGTCGCGTCGGACAGCGCCCGGGCGAACACCAGCGCCTGGGCCACCGTCTCCGGGCCGTCACCGGCCTCGCTCACCCGCAGCGAGAGGTCGTCGGCCGTGGCGGAACCGGTGTAGCCGTGGTCCGCCTCGCAGTTCGGGTCCGAGCAGCCGGCCGGCTCCAGGTCCAGGCGCTGCACCGCGCCCCAGCCGATCGTCAGCACCACCTCGCGCGGCAGGGTGCCCGGGGTGTACGTCTCCGGGTTGGCCACCATCCGGCTCACCACGACCGAGCCGATCCGGTCCAGTCGGACGCTCTCCGTCGACGTCGTCGCGAACGGCACCGCCGGGCTGCCCTCGGCGCCGGACTGCTCGTCGGTGTGGCTCACCACGAACCGGGTCGGGGTGAGCACCAGCACCGTCACGTGCCGACGCACCTCGTTGGCGTCGAAGGTCGTCTCCTGGTGCACCAGGTAGGAGCTGATCGGCTCCGGGCCCACCGCGGACTCGACCGCCTCGGACACCAGGGCCGGGTAGTAGCCGCTGCGCTCGATCGCCGAGCGCAGGTCCTGAGTGGTGGTGGTACCGGTCTTCGCCATATCTCCATCCTGGCATGGTCCGCCGACGAAGCGGGCGGCACGGCGCCGAGCTTCGGACAACAGCGCCCGGGCAGGGCGCAACCAAGGAAGGTTACAGCGTGCTCATGGCGCGCGGACCCAGATCGCTGCGGACCGGCAGTGGTGCGACCCGCACCCGCGCCCCCAGGATCGCCAGTCCGTGCGGGGCCACGACCACCGGTTCGAGATCCACCGAGGCGATCTCCGGCACGTCGTCCACCAGCTGCGACACCCGCAGCAGCAGCTCCTCCAGCGCGTCGGTGTCCACCGCCTCGGCCCCGCGCCAGCCGAACAGCAGCGGCGCGGCCCGGACCTCCCGGATCAGCCCGGCGACGTCCTGGTCGGTGGCCGGAACCAGCCGGTGCGCGGTGTCGCCCAGCAGTTCGGCCGGGGCGCCCGCCAGACCGAAGGACAGGATCGCGCCGACCGCCGGGTCCACCGTGGCGGCGATCACGGTGTCCACCCCGCGCGGTGCCATCCGCTGGACCACCAGGTCGGCCGGCGCGGCGCCGCCGAGCAGCGCGTCCAGCTCGCGGTGGGCGCGGCGCAGGCCCGCCTCACCGGTCAGGTCCAGCCGGACGCTGCCCAGGTCGGGGCGGTGGCGCAGGTGCGGGGCGGTCGCCTTCAGCGCCACCGGGTAGCCGAGCGTCCCGGCGGCCCTGACGGCGGCCTCCTCGTCCGGGGCCGGCAGCACCGGCGAGACGTCGATCCCGTAGCGGGCCAGCAGTTCCTGCGCCTCGGCCTCGGACAGGGTGATCCGGGCGCCGCCGGGCTGGGTGCGCAGCAGGACGGTGCGGCGCGTAGCGCCTCGGGCAAGGGTGGTGGTGGGCGACGGGCGGGCGGCGGCCCGGGTGCTCAGCGCCGCCTCCACCAGCCGGCGGGCGCCGGGCTCGTCGATCCGGTCCAGCTCCGGGACGCGTGCCGTCTCCTCCGCCTCGGCCGTACGGCGGCGCCACTGCGCGTAGTGCACGGCGTGGGCGAGGGCGTGCACGGCCCGTTCGGGCGCCGCGTACGCGGGGATGCCGCCGGGGCGCAACCGGGCCGGCAGGTCGGTCAGCGCCAGGTGGGTGAGCAGCAGCGGCTTGCCCAGCTCCCGGGCGCGGTGGCCGGCGTCGAGGAGGGCGGCGGCGATCTCCGGGTCGTCCGAGCCCATCGCGGGGTCGTCCTCGCCGGTCAGCCGGCCGCCCATGAAGGCGTGGGCGGAGGTGCCGATCGGCGGGATGGCGACGGCGATCACCGCGTCCACGGCCGGGTCGGCGAGGGCGACGTCCAGGGCGATCCGGAAGTTCTCGCCGGTCGCGGCGGTGGTGAGGTCGACGGGCGTGCGCGGGCGCAGGCCGGCGCTCAGCAGCGCGTCGTAGGTGAGCAGGCCGAGCGAGTCGGAATTGCCGACCACCGCGACCCGGTTGCCCGGCGGCAGCGGTTGCTGGGCCAGCAGCTCGCCGGTGTCGTACAGCTCGGTGATGGTCGACACCCGGGTGACGCCGGCCTGTTCGAACAGCGCGTCCACGGTGGCGTCGCGCAGACCGGTGGCGGTGGCGGGGACGGCGTGGCCGGGCGGCAGGCTGCCGGTGTGCCGGGCGCCCTTGACCACCACGACCGGCTTGACGGCGGCGAGGCGGCGGGCGATCCGGGTGAACTTGCGCGGGTTGCCGAAGGACTCCAGGTACAGCAGCACCACCTGGGTGGCCTCGTCCTCGGCCCAGTACTGGAGGAAGTCGTTGCCGGAGACGTCGGCGCGGTTGCCGACCGACGCGAACGAGGAGACGCCGAGGCCGCGCTTGTGGGCGGCCTCCAGCAGGGCCACACCGATCGCGCCGGACTGGCAGAAGATCCCGAAGCCGCCGCGGCCGGGCAGCCGTGGGGCGAGCGAGGCGTTCAACGGGCGCTGCGGGTCGGTGTTGATCAGGCCGAAGGCGTTCGGGCCGATCACCCGCATGCCGGCCGCGCGGGCCTGACGGACCAGCGCGCGCTGGCGGTCCCGGCCCTCCGGGCCGGTCTCCGCGTAGCCGGCGGTGACCACCACCAGGCCCTGCACCCCGTGGGCGCCGCAGTCGGCGACGGCGGCCGGGACGGCGCCCTCGGGGACGGCGATCACCGCGAGGTCCACCGGCCCGGGAATGTCCAGAATCGAACGGTGGACCGGAACGCCGTCCAGCTCGGTGCCGGGTACGGCGTTGCGGTTCACCGCGTACACCGGGCGGTCGGCCCGGGCGTCGTCGCCCAGCAGGTCGCGCAGGATGGCGCGGCCGACGGTCTGCGGGGTGCGGGAGACCCCGATCACCGCCACCGAGCGCGGGGTGAGCAGCCGCTGCACCGAACGTGCCTCGGCGCGGTGCTCGCGGGCGCGCATCACGGCGAGCGAGCGGTCGGTCTGTTCGAGGTCGAACTCCAGGTGCACCACGCCGTCGGCGAAGCTGCGGTGCTGGGTGTAGCCGGCGTCGGTGAAGACCTTCACCATCTTCCGGTTCTCCGGCAGCACTTCGGCCTGGAAGCGGCGGATGCCGCGCTCCTGCGCGACCGCCGCGATGTGCTCCAGCAGGGCGGAGGCCACGCCGCGGCCCTGGTGGGCGTCCTGCACCAGGAAGGCCACCTCGGCGTCGGTGCCGGTGTCGGAGGGACGGCCCTCGGCGTCGATCCGGTCGTAGCGGACGGTGGCGATGAAGCGGTCCCGGACCACCACCGCGAGGCCGACCCGGTTCACGAAGTCGTGGTGGGTGAAGCGGCGGACGTCCTTGTCGGAGAGCCGCGGGTAGGGGGCGAAGAACCGGAAGTACTTGGACTGGTCCGACACCTGCTCGTAGAACTCCACGAGCCGTCCGGCGTCGTCGGGCGTGATCGGACGGATCCGGGCCGTGCCTCCGTCGCGCAGCAGGACGTCCGCTTCCCAGTGCTGCGGGTAGTCGGGTTGCTCGGGGCTCGCCACCGCGGGGTCTTCCACATTCGTCAGGTTATCCGGCAATGAGCCGGATGGCGCCGGACGCGTGCCCACGGCAGGGTGGACAGGACCATCGACCGGGTTTTATGCCCCGAAAAGAAACAATCACAACTCCTGAACGCAGCGGTTCCCAGGGGCCACCTGCGTGCAACACTGGTCTAGACAACATGGCCGCTTCCCCCGCTCCCCCGAGCACGGCCGTGACCAGCTTCACCGGAAAGGCACGTCTCATGGCTGAGCGCCGCGTCACCATCGGTTGGGCCGAGGGCCTGCACGCCCGTCCCGCCTCCGTCTTCGTCCGGGCCGTCACGGCCACCGGCGTGCCGATCACCATCGCCAAGCCGGGCGGCAATCCGGTCAACGCCGCCTCCATGCTCGGCCTCCTCGGCCTGGGCGCCCAGGGCGGCGACGAGGTCATCCTCGCCTCCGACGCCGAGAACGCCGACGACGCCCTCGACCGCCTCGCCAAGCTGGTCTCCGAGGGCCTCGACGAGCTCCCCGCCGCGGTCTGAGCTCGCAACACCCACCCGATCGGGGTGCGACGGCGGTGGTTCCTTGCAGTACTCGGAGGCGAGGTACTTGGCCATGCCGGCCTCGAGGTCGTTGCGCTCGCCGCTGTCCTTCTTTCGGGCGGCCATGACCATCAT
>NZ_JBSFKQ010000080.1:0-22272 GCF_053598615.1 Kitasatospora sp. NPDC001095
GGAGGTCAGCAACGCCCAGCGCATCCACGGGCTCTACACCGCGCAGGTGATCGACTCCGGCGGCCTGGACGGCGACGCCCCCTGGCTGGTCACCTTCACGCAGACGACCTGCTTGAGGTGCGCGACCACCTCGACGAGGTCCTTCTGCTGCTCGATGACCTTCTCGATGTTCTTGTAGGCACCCGGGATCTCGTCCACCACGCCGCCGTCCTTGCGGCACTCCACGCCCTTGGTCTGCTCGACCAGGTCCTGGGTGGTGAACCGCTTCTTCGCCGCGTTGCGGCTCATCTTGCGGCCGGCGCCGTGCGAGGCGGAGTTGAACGACGCCGCGTTGCCCAGGCCGCGGACGATGTAGGAACCCGTCCCCATCGAGCCCGGGATGATCCCGAGGTCCCCGGAGCCGGCCCGGATCGCGCCCTTGCGGGTCACCAGCAGGTCGACGCCGTCGTACCGCTCCTCCGACACGTAGTTGTGGTGGCAGCTGATCACCTCGTCGAAGGCGACCTCCGCCTTGGGGAACTCCCGCCGGACGACGTCCTGGAACAGCGCCATCATCACCGCGCGGTTGTGCTTCGCGTACTCCTGCGCCCAGAAGAGGTCCTGGCGGTAGGCCGCCATCTCCGGGGTCTTCGCGAGGAAGACGGCCAGGTCCTGGTCGATCAGGCCCTGGTTGTGCGGCAGCGAGCGGGCGGTGCTCATGTGGTGCTCGGCCAGCTCCTTGCCGATGTTGCGGGAACCGGAGTGGAGCATCAGCCAGACCGCATCAGTCGTATCGACACACAGTTCTATGAAGTGATTTCCTCCGCCGAGCGTGGCCATCTGCTGCATCGCCCGCTCGCGGCGCCACCTGACGTCCTCCGCGATGCCGTCGAAGCGCCGCCAGAAGTCGTCCCAGCCCGTCGCGCGGAAGCCCTGCAGCTTCGCCGGGTCGACCGGGTCGGTGTGCAGGCCGCGGCCGACCGGGATGGCCCGCTCGATCTCGCGGCGCAGGCCGGAGAGGTCGTCCGGGAGGTCCTCGGCGGTGAGCGAGGTCTTCACCGCGCTCATGCCGCAGCCGATGTCGACGCCGACGGCCGCCGGGCAGACCGCGTCCTTCATGGCGATGACGGAGCCGACGGTGGCGCCCTTGCCCAGATGGACGTCGGGCATCACGGCGAGGCCGTGCAGCCAGGGCAGGGAGCTGATGTTGCGCAGCTGCTGCAGGGCCTGGCCCTCGACCGTCGCCGGGTCGGTCCACATCCGGATCGGCACCCGGACGCCGGGCACCTCGGTGTACGTCATGGTCGAACGACCTCCAGAGGTCGGGAAGTTCACGTGAGGATGCTGCCGCGCGTGGAATCCCGGCGCGGCTCGGGGAAGTTCAGGGGGTGGGGCTCAGCGGCCCAGGGCGACGGGACAGGGGGAGTACGGCCGTGGGGAGCGTCGTATGACTCGCTCGACCCGCATGGTGACCGCCTCCCTTCCTTCGTCGCCGGTTCGCACCTGCGGTGCGCCGGGGAACATCTATCCACGGAACGGGGGCGGCCCGCAACGGATTTAACAACGCGTCCGGCCCGGCGGAGCGGGTGCTCCACCGGGCCGGACGGGGATCCGACGGACGGATCAGCTGACGACGGTGACCTCGCCGATGCCGAGCGCCCGCACGTCGTCGGCGATCACGGCGGCGTCGCCGACCAGGACGGTGACGAGGCGGTCCGGCGGGAAGGCCGCGACGACCGCCTCGGTGGCGGCGGCGGTGGGCAGTTCGGCGAGCTGCCGGTAGACCTCGGCCTGGTAGTCGTCCGGCAGGTGCTGCTCCACCTGGTCGGCCAGGGTGCCGGCGACCGAGCCCGCGGTCTCGTACTTCAGCGGGGCGACGCCGACCAGGAACTGCACGGCCTCGTCGCGCTCGGCGTCGGTGAGGCCCTCGGCGGCGAGGGTGCGCAGGATGGTCCAGGTGTCGGCCAGCGCCGGGGCGGTGGAGGCGGTGTCCACCGAGCCGCTGATGGCGAGCATCGCGCGCCCGCTGCCGTCGGCGGCCGAGCGCAGCGGCTGGGCGAAGGCCCGCACGCCGTAGGTGTAGCCCTTCTCCTCGCGCAGGACGCGGTCGAGGCGGGAGGTGAGGGTGCCGCCCAGGCAGTAGGTGCCGAGGATCTGGGCGGCCCAGAGCGGGTCGTGGCGGTCGGGCCCGATCCGGCCGATGAGCAGCTGTGTCTGGACGGAGCCGGGGCGGTCCACGATGACGACGCGGCCGCGGTCGTCGCCGGTGACCGGGGCGTGGGCGGACGGCTCGGCGGCCGCCGCGGTCCAGGTGCCGAGGGTGCTCTCCAGCAGCGCGGGCAGGTCGACGCCGGTGAGGTCGCCGACGACCACGACGGTGCTGGTCGCGGGGCGCACATGGGCGTCGTAGAAGGCCTTGACGGCCGCGCGGTCGATCGACTTGACGGTGTCGGCGGTGCCGGCGCGGGGCCGGGAGAGCCGGTCGGCGGCGTCGAACAGCTCGGCGTACAGGGCCTTGGCGGCGCGCCGGGCGGGGTTGGCCTGCTCGTGGACGATCTCGTCCAGGCGGTTGGCGACCAGCCGCTCGATCTCCGCCTCGGGCAGGGCGGGGGCGCGCAGGGCGTCGGCCAGCAGGGACAGGCCGCGCTGGAGCCGGGAGGCGGGGACCTCCAGGGAGATCCGGATGCACGGGTGGTCGGCGTGGGCGTCGAGGGTGGCGCCGGCGCGCTCCAGCTCGGCGGCGAACTCCTCGGCGCTGAGGGTGTCGGTGCCCTCGCTGAAGGCACGGGCGAGGATGCCGGCGATGCCGTCGAGGCCGTCGGGCTCGGCGGCGAGCGGGGCGTCGAGCAGCACCTCGACGGCGACCAGCTGCTGGCCGGGCCGGTGGCAGTGCAGGACGGTGATGCCGTTGCCGAGGGCGGCCCGCTCGGGGGCGGGGAAGTCCCAGGGGCTGGGCGTGCCCGGCTGGGGCTGCGGGTGGAAGGTCATGGCGGGGACGTAGTCGGTGCTCATACGGCGGCACCCTCCTCTTCGGAAGCGGCGTCGGTCTCGGCGGCGGTGGGCTCGTAGACGAGGACGGCCCGGTTGTCGGGGTGGAGCCGGGCCTTGGCGATGGCCTGGACCTCCTCGGCGGTGACGTCGAGGACCTTGGGGAGGGCGTCGTTGAGCAGCTTGGGGTCGCCGAACAGGACGGCGAAGCGGCACAGTTCGTCGGCACGGCCGGCGACGGTGGTGAGCCGGTCGAGCCACTCGCGCTCGATCTGGGCCTGGGCGCGTTCGAGTTCCTCGGCGGTGGGGCCCTCGGCGGCGAAGCGGGCGAGCTCCTCGTCGACGGCGGTGCCGATCTGCTCGACGGTGGCGTCGCCGGAGGTCTTGACGTCGAGCCAACCGAGGCTGGGGGCGCCGGCCAGGCGCAGCAGGCCGAAGCCGGCGGCGACGGCGGTGCGGTCGCGGCGGACCAGCCGGTTGTAGAGGCGGCTGGACTCGCCGCTGCCGAGGATGGTGAGGGCGAGGTCGGCGGCGTCGGCCTCGCGGGTGCCGTCGTGCGGGAGCCGGTAGGCGGCCATCAGGGCGCGCGAGGGGACGTCCTCGCGGATCTCCTCGCGGATCTCGCGGCCGATGGTCTCGGGGAGTTCGCCGGAGCGCGGCGGCTGCTTGCCGTCGTGCGCGGGGATGGAGCCGAAGTACTTCTCGACCCAGGCGACGGTCTGCTCGGGGTCGATGTCGCCGACGACGGACAGGACGGCGTTGTTGGGCGCGTAGTACGTCCGGAAGAACGTGCGGGCGTCCTCCAGGGTGGCCGCGTCGAGGTCGGCCATGGAGCCGATCGGGGTGTGGTGGTACGGGTGGCCGTCGGGGAAGGAGAGCGCGGTGAGCTTCTCGAAGGCGGTGCCGTACGGGACGTTGTCGTAGCGCTGGCGGCGCTCGTTCTTGACGACGTCGCGCTGGTTCTCCATGGACGTCTCGTCGAGCGCGGCGAGCAGCGAGCCCATCCGGTCGGCCTCCAGCCAGAGGGCGAGCTCCAGCTGGTGGGCGGGCATGGTCTCGAAGTAGTTGGTGCGCTCGAAGCTGGTGGTGCCGTTGAGCGAGCCGCCGGCGCCCTGAACGAGCTCGAAGTGCCCGTTGTTGGAGACGTTGGCCGAGCCCTGGAACATCAGGTGCTCGAAGAGGTGGGCGAGGCCGGTGCGGCCCTTGACCTCGTGGCGGGAGCCCACGTCGTACCAGAGGCAGACGGCGGCGACCGGGGTGAGGTGGTCCTCGGAGAGGACGACGCGCAGGCCGTTGGCCAGGCGGTGCTCGGTGATGGCGATGCCTCGGCTGGAGGCGGGGGCCGGGTTGGCCATGCGCTCGGGTCCTTCCCGTCGTCGATGTCGGGGTTCGTGTGGCGTCCCCCATTGTGGTGCAACGCGCGGGAGCCGTGTTCGTGTCCGCGCGCGGGGGGGCGTTCGCCAGGGGCGGAAGAGGGCCGCTGACCGGGAGTGTCGGCCCGAGGGTCCACAATGGGGGCGCCGCGCCCTGTCGACGGTGCCCGGTTGACGGGTCCGGCGGCGGGGGTGGCGAGGAGACGGCCGACGTTCGCCCCACGGCGCGCGGCGGCCGGCCGAGACGGACCGAGACACAGCCAGCGACACGTAAGGGAGCCCCGCCGCGATGGCCCGCCGCAGTTCGCAGACCCCGCCGCCCGGAGACTTCGAGGAGCGGATCCTCGACGTCGACGTCGTGGACGAGATGCAGGGCTCCTTCCTGGAGTACGCCTACTCGGTGATCTACTCGCGTGCACTGCCCGACGCGCGGGACGGCCTGAAGCCGGTGCACCGCCGCATCTTGTACCAGGCCAACGAGATGGGCCTGCGCCCGGACCGCGCGCACGTGAAGTGCGCCCGCGTGGTGGGCGAGGTGATGGGCCGGCTGCACCCCCACGGTGACGCGTCCATCTACGACTCGGTGGTGCGCATGGCGCAGCCGTTCTCGATGCGGCTGCCGCTGATCGACGGGCACGGCAACTTCGGTTCGCTGGGCAACGACGACCCGCCGGCCGCGATGCGCTACACCGAGTCGCGGCTGACGGCCGCGTCGATGGCGATGGTGGAGTCGATCCACGAGGACACCGTCGACTTCGGTCCGAACTACGACGGCAGCGAGCAGGAGCCGCTGGCGCTGCCGGCCGCGTTCCCGAACCTGCTGGTGAACGGCGCCACGGGCATCGCGGTGGGCATGGCGACGAACATGCCGCCGCACAACCTGTCCGAGGTGGTGGCCGCGGCCCGGCACCTGATCAAGCACCCGAACGCGGACCTGGACACGCTGATGCGGTTCGTGCCCGGTCCGGACCTGCCGACCGGTGGGCGGGTCGTGGGCCTGTCGGGCATCCGGGACGCGTACGAGTCGGGCCGCGGCACCTTCAAGATCCGGGCGACGGCGTCGGTGGAGGCGGTGACGGCCCGCCGCAAGGGCATCGTGGTCACCGAGCTGCCGTACAACGTCGGCCCGGAGAAGGTCATCTCGAAGATCAAGGACCTGGTCAACGCGAAGAAGCTCCAGGGCATCGCGGACGTCAAGGACCTGACCGACCGCGAGCACGGGCTGCGGCTGGTCATCGAGGTGAAGAACGGCTTCGTGCCGGAGGCGCTGCTGGAGCAGCTGTACAAGCTGACGCCGATGGAGGAGACCTTCGGCATCAACAACGTGGCGCTGGTGGACGGGCAGCCGCTCACACTGGGGCTGAAGGAGCTGCTGGAGGTCTACGTCGACCACCGCTTCACCGTGGTGCGCCGGCGCAGCGACTTCCGCCGCCGCAAGCGCGAGGAGCGGCTGCACCTGGTCGAGGGCCTGCTGGTGGCGCTGCTCGACATCGACGAGGTCATCGCGATCATCAGGTCGAGCGACAACGCGCAGCAGGCGAAGGAGCGCCTGATGGAGCGCTTCTCGCTGTCGGAGACGCAGACGGCGTACATCCTGGACACCCCGCTGCGGCGGCTGACCCGCTTCGACCGGGTGGAGCTGGAGCAGGAGAAGGCGAAGCTGACCGCGGAGATCGCGGAGCTGACCGAGATCCTGGAGTCGGACACCAAGCTGCGCAGTGTGGTGTCCTCCGAACTGGGCGCGGTGGCGAAGCAGTTCGGCACGGAGCGGCGCACGGTGCTGCTGGAGGCGGGGGCGGTGCCGTCGGCGGCGCTGGCGGTGCCGCTGGAAGTCGCGGACGACCCGTGCCGGGTGCTGCTGTCGTCGACGGGGCTGCTGGCGCGGACGACGGACGGCGAGCCGTTCGAGGTGTCGGAGAAGCGGGCGAAGCACGACGTGATCGTGTCGGCGGTGCACGCGACGGCGCGGGCGGACGTCGGTGTGGTGACGTCCGCGGGCCGGGTGCTGCGGCTGCCGGTGATCGACCTGCCGGCACTGCCTCCGACGCCGTCGCCGACGCTGGCGGGCGGGGCCGCGGTGGGCGAGTTCCTGCGGCTGGAGGCCGGGGAGCGGGTGCTGGCGCTGACCACGCTGGACGAGTCCTCGCCGGGGCTGGCGCTGGGCACGCTGCAGGGCGTGGTGAAGCGGGTGGTGCCGGAGTGGCCGGCGAACAAGGACGAGTTCGAGGTGATCGCCCTCAGGGAGGGTGACGAGCTGGTGGGCGCGGTCGAACTGCGCACCGGCGAGGAGGACCTGGTCTTCATCGCCTCGGACGCCCAGCTGCTGCGCTACCCGGCGGGCCAGGTGCGTCCGCAGGGCCGCCCGGCGGGCGGCATGGCGGGCATCAAGCTGTCGGACGGCGCCCGGGTGCTGTCCTTCACGGCGGTGGATCCGGCGGCGGACGCGGTGGTGGTCTCGGTGGCCACGGCCACGGGCACGCTGTCCGACGGCGAGCAGACGACCTGGAAGGTCACCCCGTTCGAGCAGTACCCGCGCAAGGGCCGTGCCACCGGTGGTGTGCGCTGCCAGCGCTTCCTGCGCGGTGAGGACGGCCTGGCCTTCGCCTGGGCCGGTGCCGCCCCGGCCCGTGCCGCCACCGCCAAGGGCGCCCCGGTCGAGCTGCCCGAGCGTGACCCGCGCCGCGACGGCTCCGGCACTCCGGTCACCACCCCGATCGCGGTGGTCGCCGGCCCGGCGTAGCGGCTCTCGCCCTCGCTCGGGCGGAGGGGTACCGGAGACCATCCGGTACCCCTCCGCTTTTTCGTGCCCGTCCGACCGGGAATGCGGAACGGCGATCACCAATTCCCGGGCATGGCCGGAACTTTGCCCACCCATGGGTTAGGTTCGCCGAACAGGTGCTCCAACAGCACATCACCATCTCCGGGGGCGGGAAGTTGGCCGAGGAATTCAAGATCGACATGGGCCGGATGAGAACGGTGGCCAAACAACTCGACGAATGCGGCACCCGCATGGGGGCTGTCGCCAAGAGCCTGGAAAACCTCGGCAAGGGCAAACAGTTGGGCACCGAACGGCTCGACTCTGCCTGCAAGGGCTTCGAGGACCACTGGCAAGGCGGCATCAGCCGGATGGCCAAGCTCGCCCACGGCCTGCGCGAGGGCCTGGACGCCTCGCTCAAGAACTACGGGGACAACGAGCAGGGCACCGCCAAGGGCCTCGGCGCGACCTGAGCCCACACGCAGGGGGACTGACTTCCACCATGAGTGACACGAACTGGCCGGGCCTCGGCTTCTGCCCGGCCCCGGGGGACCTCCCGGCCATCGCCAAGATGTACGCGGACGTCGACACCGTCGCCCGCGAACTGGAGGAACTGCGCCACGCGCTCGCCGACCTCGGCTCCGAGGGCAGCGCCTGGCAGGGCGAAGCCGCCCGCAACTTCGCCGGCAAGCTGGGCGAACTGCCCAAGTACCTCACCCAGGGCCACGAATCGATGGCCGCCTGCTCCCGAGCCCTCAAGTCCTGGCACACCCAGCTCACCGGGCTGCTCTCCACCGGCCGGACCATGGAGGCCCAGGCCGTCGAGCTGCGCTCCCGGCTGGGCGAGGTGAACATCCAGTGCGACGCTGCGGGAAAGGCCCTCGACGCCTCCGCGCAGTCCGCCGACACGGCGGCCCGGGCGAAGGCCAAGGCCGACTTCGAGGCCGAGCTCCAGGCCCAGCAGCAGCTCGTGCACCAGCTCGACGAGCTGATCGCGAGCGGCCACAAGCAGCTGTCGGACCACAAGAACAAGGCCGAGGTGGCCGCCAAGGCCATCATGGAGGCGTCCCGGCACCACCCGCCGGACCCGAGCTTCCTCAAGCGGATGCTGGACAAGGTGGAGCACGCGTGGCAGAAGTCGCTGGACTTCCTGGCCGAGCACGCCGACGACCTGTCCAAGATCTCGGCGGGGTTGGCCATCGCGGCGCTGGTGATCCCCGGGGCCGGCCCGATCCTGGGCGCCGCGGCCATGCTGACCAGCGCGGCCGCGATGGCCGGGCACGGCATCGCCAAGTCTCGTGGCCAGGAAGTCTCCTGGCTGAAGATCGGGCTGGACGGGCTCGGGGTGATCCCCGGCGTCGGCGCCGTCAAGGGCTTCGCCACCGCCGGGAAGTCGATCACGAAGGTTCAGGGTGTGGGCGTCGTCAACAAGGTGATCCGAGCCCCGATCAGGAACATCAGGACGTCGGTAGCCGCCGAGGGAGCCGGCGTCGCCGATCGCACCTCGGCCGCCGGCGCGGGCCTCTTCGAGAAGACCGTGAACCCGATATCGACCAAGGCCATCGTCGGCGGGCTCAAGAAGGCGGGCATCGAAGTGGATCCCCGCGCGGTCACGATCACGAACAAGGCGAACGGACTTGCCTACGGTTTCTACCACGACGCGGAGAAGGAGAAGGCCCGGGAGTCCTGCGTCGAGGCCCCGGGGCCGCTTCCGAAGCCCGCGTACCGACCGGCGGCCGCACCGTTCCTGAACGCCGTCGGCTGAGAGAGGAGCAGCTCATGGTCAAGGACCTCCATGTGACGCTGCCGGTTTCGGGCGGACAGCTCGCTGCCGTGCCCGAGGTGGCCGAGGCGGCATGGCGGGCCGAAACGCTCTACGGGGTCACCCTGTTGAACGACGACGTGGCCCGCAACGTGGTGATCAAGCACATGCGGAAGCGGGGGCAGCAGGACTGGCACGACGAGGCCGCCTTCCTCCTCGTCCTCGGTGGAATCGTGGTCTCCTTGGTCACGGGCAACTGGGCAGCAGCGATCCTCGGGGGTCCGGCCGGGATCGCAGTCTGGCTGCGGGGCATGAACCACAGCTCGGCGAAGAACAGCGCCTCCGTACACTTCACCGCGTACATCGGTCTGCTGAATCAGGCCCGACGTGCCGGGCTGACGTTCCAGATTCCCAGCGAGTGGGGGGCCGACGCCGATCGGGCTTCGTGGGAACAGGGCGCCGCGGCCACTCCGCAAGCACCGGCCGCCCCTGCCCCATACCCCTCCGCTGCGCCTCCGCCCACCGCTCCCGCACAGCCCGGCTCGTGGTGGCCGACAGACGCCGTCATCGACCCGAAGTTCCCGGTGCTGCCGACCGCCGCACTCACGCGCCACTGGGCACTGGCCGGCCGGGCACGTGAGATCGGCGCTCCGTACGGCCTTGACTTCCTCAACGAACAGGCCGTCCGGGGACTGCTCACCACCTTGCGGCGCTGCCGTCACTGGCACCTCGTGTGGAGGTCGGTCTCCATTCTGGCTCTGATCACGGCCGTGACCGTCTTCTCCATCGGCCAGGATCCCTCTCACATCGAGCGCGCCCAACAGTTCCGATCAGCCGCCATCGGGCTGGTGGCCGTCGCTGTGTGCGCGGCCCTGCCGGCTCTGAAGTCGTACCGGAGTTGGCATCGCTCCGGGATGCACGACCATGCCAACGCCTACCTAGACCTGCTGATCGAGGCTCGCGCGTACGGCGTCCCGGTCCCCGTCCCGCCGGCCTGGCTGGATGTCCGCAACCGGATCCGCAAGCCCTCATGACCTCCGTGGAAGGCCCGATGGACATTCCGATAACCACCGGGGACACCCGCCTCCAGATCCGCTTCGTCGTCCCGCCCGCCTTCCACGAGGTCCCGGTGCTCGGCACCGACGACCAGGTGGCCGAGGAGCTCTGGGAGTTGGTCTGCGAGGTGCTGGCCTCCCGGTCCGAGGAGGTGCGGGTGCGCTGGGCCGTGGCACTGGCCGGGCTGATCCCGCAGATGGCCGAGGCCGGGGTGATCCACGCCGGGATGTGCCTGATGGACGTGGACGGCCGTCCGAGCACGGCATCGATCGTGGCCTCGGTGTGCCCGCTGGTCGGCACCGACTACGCGGGCGCGGTGGACTTCCTGCTCGCCCGGCTGGCCCGGGCCCGTCCGGAGGCGGAGGTGACGGCGATCGAGCTGCCGGCCGGCCGGGCGGCGGCGGTGATCGACGCCGTGGCGACCGCGCTCGACGACGGGTCGACCCCGCTGGACGGCCTGGCGGTCCCGCTCGTCGACGGGGTGCTGACCACCTCGGTGATCCAGGTGCACCTGCCGCTGCCGAACGAGTCCCAGCTGCTCTCGCTGGAGCTGAGCACCCCGTGCTCCGAGGACTGGGGGCTGTACTCCGAGCTGTTCGCGGACGTCGTCCGCAGCATCCACCTGGAGTTCGCCGACCTCCCGACCGTCTCCGAGCCGCCGTACGACACAGTGGACGAGGCGGTCGCGCAACGAGTGAAGGCCGCGTTCGGGTGATCGACTGAAGGCGATCAGGTGAGGGTAGCCTTGCCCAAGTGAGCACCTGTGCGACCGTGTCGCGTGAACTTTCGGAGCCGCTGGCCGCGACGGCGGCGGTGGCCACCACCTGGCTGCTGGTGGAGCAGAACGGACCGTGGGGCGCGAAGGCGCTGGGCGAGAGCCATCTGGACGCCGCGGTCGGGCGGGCGCTGGAGGCGGCCGCGGCCGGGACGGGCGTGCGGGTGGCCCTGATCCGACGGCCCGGGCGGCACGCCGACTGCCTGCCGACCGCGCGCCACGAGGTGCTGGTGGCGCACACCGTGCCCGGCCGCGGCTGGGTGCGCCGGGCGGGGGTGGCGGATCCGGCGGAGCTGCTGGAGCTGGACTTCGCCGCGCTGGGCGCCGGTGACCACACCGGTTTCGGGGCGGAGCACGTCGGTGGCCCGGTGGCCCTGGTGTGCACCAACGGGCGGCGGGACCGCTGCTGCGCGCTGCTGGGCCGTCCGCTCGCGGCGGAGCTGGCCGCGGCCGGGCACAGCGAGGTGTGGGAGGTCACCCACCTGGGCGGGCACCGCTTCTCCCCCACCATGCTGGTGCTGCCGTACGGCTACGCGTACGGGCGGCTGACGCCGGAGACCGCCAAGGAGGTGCTGGCGGCGACGGCGGCCGGGCACACGGTGCCGGAGTGGTCGCGCGGCTGCTCGGGCTGGGAGCGTCCGGGCCAGGCGGCCGAGCACGCGGTGCGGGAGCTGATCGGCGAGACCCGGGTGGACGCGCTGACGCTGGCCCAGCGGCCGGACGGCGAGGGTCGCTGGGTGGTCGGGGTGCTGCACCGGGACGGCCGGTCCTGGGAGGTGGACGTGATCGAGGCGGCCAGCGAGCCGGCGCGTCCGGAGAGCTGCGGCAAGGCGGCGGGGACGCCCTCGCGGATGGACGTGCTGTCCGTACGAGGGGTCTGAAGCGCTACGGCCCCGCGCCCGTGGGGGTGGGCGCGGGACCGCAGCGGCGGGGGGCACCGCGGGCGGGGCCGCAGGCGCCGGGGGTCAGCCGGTGGCCTTGCCGACGAACTCCGTGGTGTACGTCTTCGCCAGGTCGATCGACTCCTCCTTGCCCTTGACGTCCGGGTGGAACGCGGCGAGCACGGCGAGCACGGTCTTCGGCCCGTCGGCCGGCATCACGCCGTCCGTGGTGAACATCGGCAGGGTCGCCTTGATCGCCGCCGCGTACTGTTCGGCGCCGCCCTGCGCGTAGTCGGCGGGCATCTTCGCGGCGATCTCCTCGGGGCTGTGGGTGGCCATCCACTTCAGGGTCTTCACGAAGGCGTCGGCGAGCTTCTGGGTGGTGTCCCTGTTCTTCTCCACCCAGTCGGTGTTCATGTACAGCGACGAGGACGGGTAGAGGCCGCCGAGCGCCTCGCGCGAGCCCTCGGGGGTGCGCATGTCGTAGAGGACCTTGCCGAGGCCCTTGTCCAGGACGGCGGCGACGGTCGGGTCGGTGGTCATCCCGGCGTCGATGCTGCCCTGCTGGAGCGCGGCGATGAAGGTCTGGCCGGCGCCGACCGCGATGGGGCTGAACTCGCTGACGGCGGTGCCGTTCTTGACCGCGAGGTACTTGGTGAGGAAGTCGGTCGAGGAGCCGATGCTGGTGACGCCGAGCTTCCTGCCCTTGAAGTCGGCGCCGGACCTGATCGCGTCGGCCTGCTTGGCGGAGACCACCTCGACCTCGCCGGGCGCCTGGGCGAACTGCACCACGGACTCGACCTTCTTGCCCTTGGCCTGGAGGTCGATGGTGTGGTCGTAGAAGCCGACGGCGCCCTGGACGTCCCCGGCGAGCAGCGCGGTGGTGGCGTTGACGCCGGCGGGCTCGGTCATCAGCTCGACGTTGACGCCGGCCTCGGCGAAGAAGCCGAGCCGCTGGGTGAGCATCGCGGGCAGGTAGATGACCTTGTCCAGGCCACCGACCATGATCTTGACCTTGGGCCCGTCGACCTGCTGCCCGGCGGGGGCGGCGACGGCTCCGTGGCCGGCGGTGGCGGCGTCGTTGGCGCAGGCGGAGAGCGGGAGGAGCAGGACGGCGGCGAGGGCGGCCGCAGCTGATCTGCCGGTCGGGTTGGGGCGCATGGGTGGGGGCCTCTTTCTCGGTTCTGGCAGGGGGAGTTCAGCGGCCGTCGCCCGCGTCGGCGGGCTTCCAGCGGAACAGCTTCTTCTCGGCGAAGGTCAGCAGCCCCTCGGTGAGCAGGGCGACGACGGCGAGGATGGTCATGGCCGCGTACACGCCCGCGGCGTTGAAGGTGCCCTGGGCGGCCGCGACGAGCAGGCCGAGGCCCTTGGTGGCGCCGATGTACTCGCCGACGATGGCGCCGATCAGCGCGAAGCCGAAGCTGACGTGCAGGCTGGTGAAGATCCAGGTGGTGGCGGCGGGGATGACCACCTGGAGGGTGACCTTGCGGTTGTCGGCGCCGAGTATGCGGGCGTTGGCGACGAGGTTGCGGTCCACCTCGCGGGCGCCCTGGAAGGCGTTGAAGAACACCGGGAAGAACACCAGCACCACCGCGGAGGCGACCTTGGAGGCCGGGCCCAGGCCGAACCAGATCAGGAAGATCGGCGCGAGCACGATCCGCGGAATGGCGTTGAGCACCTTGATGTAGGGCCCGAACACGTCGGCCAGGAAGCGGATCCGGCCGAGCGCGATGCCCAGCAGCACACCGCCGACGACACCGATCACCCAGCCGGTGAGGGCCTCGTAGAGGGTGTAGCCGATCTGCTCGCCGAGTGAGCCCTGGGCGGTGCCGTGGGTGATCCACTGCCATATCTGGTCCCAGATCCTCGACGGCTGGGAGAAGTTGAACGGGTCGATGACGTCCGTACGGGCGCAGACCTCCCACAGCCCCAGGAAGGCGAGCAGCACCGCGGCCCGGGCGCCGTGGACGAGCGACTTCCGTTGGCGGGCGGCCCGTTCGCGGGCCTCGGTTCTCGTCGTGACGGCCGTGGGTTTCCCGGCGCCGGTCGGCACGGGCGCGGACTCGGATGCGGACGCGGACTCGGTCTCAAGCGGCACGACCCGCTCCTCTCTCCCTGGTGATGCGCACCTCTTCGCCGAGCGAGGCCCAGATCTCGCGGTACAGCTCGACGAACCTCGGCTCCAGCCGGACGGCCTCCACGGTGCGCGGGCGGGGCAGGTCGACGGTGAAGACCTCCTTGACGGTGGCGGGGCCGGCCGTCATGACGACGACCCGGTCGGCGAGCGCGATGGCCTCGTCCAGGTCGTGGGTGACGAAGACGACGGACGAGCCCGTACCGGCCCACAGCTCCAGCAGCTGGTCCGACATCAGCGCCCTGGTCTGCACGTCCAGCGCCGAGAAGGGCTCGTCCATCAGCAGGATCGCCGGGTCGTTGACGAAGGTCTGGGCGAGCGCGACGCGCTTGCGCATGCCGCCGGACAGCTGGTGCGGGTAGCGGTCCTCGAACGCGGCCAGGCCGACCCGGCCGAGCCAGTCCCGGGCCCGCTCCCTGGCCTCGGCGGCGGGCACGCCGCGGAAGCGCGGGCCGGCCGTCACGTTGGACAGGACGGTGCGCCACGGGAAGACGGCGTCCTGTTGGAAGACGAAGCCGACCTTGGGGTCGATCCCGCGCACGGGCTCGCCGTACACCCGGACCTCGCCCTCGGTGGGCTCCTCCAAGCCGCTGACGAGGGTCAGCGTGGTGGACTTGCCGCAGCCGGTGGGGCCGACGACGGCGACGAACTCGCCTTGGGCGACGGTCAGATCGAGATCGCGGACGGCGGTGTGCAGCGCCCCGGACGGGGTGCGGAACCGTTTGGTCGCGCCGGTCAGCTCGATCGCCGGGGTGTTGCTCATGTCCATCCTCCGGGGTCTGTGCCTGCCCCGGAAAGGTAGGAGCGGGCCCGGCCCCGGCGGGAGCCTTCTTCGCGTAGTGCGACTTCTCCGCATAGAGGGGTGTTCTGCTCGTTTTGCTTCCGCTACAACTGCGGGGACGCGGCTGACAGGAACACCCCGGAAACATAGGGTGTCCCGACCCACCCACCGGCGCCCCCGACCGCCCTCCGAGGACGCCCGATCCCCCGCAGCCGCCGAGAGGAGGCCCGGATGAAGCTCCCCCGCGGACCCCGCCGGGTTTTCGCCCAACTGCTGCTGAGCCAGACCGTCGTCACCGTCGGGGTCACCGCCGTGACCGCCGGACTGTTCCTGGCCCCGGTCAGCAGCGAGCTGGACCACGACGCGATGCAGCGGGCGCTGTCGATCGCCCAGGCCACCGCCACCGACGAGAGCATCGCCCGGGCCGCCGCCGCCCGCGACGTGGTGGCCGCGCAGCGCAACGCCGAGCAGATCCGGCTGGCCACCGGCGCCAGCTTCGTGGTGGTCACCGACCTGGACGGCATCCGGCTCTCGCACACCGACCCGGGCCGGATCGGCCAGCGGGTCAGCACCGACCCGGAGCCGGCCCTCAGCGGCCGCAGCGTCACCGCCATCCAGGAGGGCACCCTGGGCCGCACCGCCCGTGGCAAGGTGCCGCTGCGGATGGCGGACGGCCGGATCGTCGGCGAGGTGTCGGTCGGCATCAGCGACGACTCGATCCGCCGCCGACTGCTGACGATGCTCACCGGGATCCTGCTGTGCGCGGCCGCCGGTCTGGCCGCCGGGACGATCGCCACCCTGCTCCTGGCCCGCCGCCTCAAGCGCCGCACCCACAACATCGCGCTGGCCGACATCTCCGCGCTGCTGGTGGAGCGGGAGGCGATGCTGCACGGCATCCGCGAGGGCATGGTGGCGCTGGACGAGCGCGGCCGGATCCGGCTGGCCAACGACGAGGCCCTGCGGCTGCTCGGCCTGCCCGAGGACTGCGCCGGCCGCCCGATCGGCGCGGTGCTGCCGCCCGGCCGGCTGGCGGACGTGCTCGCCGGACGGATCCCCGGCACCGACCTGCCGGCCGTCCGGGACGACCGCGTCCTGGTGGTGAACCGGACGGCCACGCCCGAGGGAGGCGCGGTGGTGACCCTCCGCGACCGCACCGAACTGGAGTCGCTGGTCCGCGAGTTGGACACCACCCGCAGCCTCACCGAGGCCCTGCGGGCCCAGGACCACGAGCACGCCAACCGGATGCACACCCTGCTGGGCCTGCTGGAGCTGGGCCGCCACGAGCAGGCGGTGGCGTTCATCTCGGAGCAGTCCGGCTCGCACGCGGTGGTCGCCGCGCGGATCGCCGAGCAGGTGCAGGACCCGCACGTGGCCGCACTGCTGGCGGGCAAGACCGCGGTGGCGGGCGAGCGCGGGGTACGGCTGGCGCTGGCCCCGGCGGCGCACCTGCCGGACGCCGTGGTGGACGCCCGGGCACTGGTCACGGTGCTCGGCAACCTGATCGACAACGCGGTGGACGCACTGGCTGCGGGCGGCGGGGGCCGGGTGGAGGTGAGCCTGGCCGCGGCCGGCCCGACCCTGCTGCTGCAGGTCGCGGACAGCGGCCCGGGGGTGCCGGAGGAACTGCGCGAGCAGGTCTTCGAAGAGGGGTGGACCAGCAAGGACGCGCCCGCGCACCGTCCGCGCGGGCTGGGGCTGGCGATGGTGCGGCGGCTGGTCGAACGGACCGGCGGCCGGATCGTGCTCGACGGCGGGCCGCTCGGCGGCGCCCGCTTCACCGTCGAGCTGCCCGAGGCCCTGCTCACCACTCGGCTCGTGGAGGCGTGATGATCGACGTACTCGTGGTGGACGACGACTTCCGGGTCGCGGACGTGCACGCCGCGTACGTGGCGAGGGTCCCGGGCTTCCGGGTGACCGGCACCGCGCACTCGGCCGGGGAGGCACTGGCCGCCGTGGAGCGCCGCCCGGTGGACCTGCTGCTGCTCGACCACCACCTGCCCGACGAGACCGGCCTGGCCCTGGTGCGCCGCCTTCGGGACCGCCAGGTGGCCTGCGACGTGATGATGGTGACGGCCGCCCGGGACGTGTCGACGGTGCACGCCGCGATGCAGCACGGCGCGCTCCAGTACCTGGTCAAGCCGTTCACCTTCGCCGGACTGCGGGACAAGCTGGTGGCGTACGCGCAGCTGCGGCACGCGCTCGCCGCCCCGGCCAGGGAGGCCGGCCAGGACGAGGTGGACCGGCTGTTCGCGACCCTGCGCAGCGCCGCCGCCCCGGCCGGAACGCTCCCCAAGGGCCACTCGGCGCCCACCACCGACCTGGTGATGGGCGTGCTGCGCCGAGCCGGCCGGCCGCTCTCCGCCCAGGAGGTCGCCCAGGCCACCGGGCTGAGCCGCTCCACGGCGCAGCGCTACCTCAAGCAGCTGGAGCGGGACAGCCGGCTGCGGCTGACCCTGCGGTACGGCGACACCGGCCGTCCGGAGCACCGCTACGCGCCGGCGGCCCGGGCCTGAGGCGCGCCCCGGTTCCGGCCCGGGGCCGGACAGGGGCCGGACAGGGGCCGGACAGGGGCCGGACAGGGGCCGGACAGGGGGGAACCCCGGCGGCCCCAGGCCCGCCGGGGTTCCCCGGGCGCGACGGCTCAGGCCGCGCCCGCACCGGTGAGGGCCCGTACCTCCAGCTCGGCGAACCGGTCCGGGTCGGCGGGCTCGGACGAGGTGACCGTGCCGATCCAGCCGGCCAGGAAGCCGAGCGGGATGGAGACGATGCCCGGGTTCTCCAGCGGGAACCAGTGGAAGTCGACGCCCGGGAACAGCGCCTCGGCGGAGCCGGACACCACCGGCGAGAAGCACACCAGCACGATCGCCGGGATCAGCCCGCCGTACACCGCCCAGACCGCGCCGCGCGCGGTGAACCGCGACCAGAACAGGCTGTACAGCAGCACCGGCAGGTTGGACGAGGCGGCGACGGCGAAGGCCAGGCCGACCAGGAAGGCGACGTTCAGCTGCTGGGCGAAGAGGCTGATCACGATCGCCGTCGCACCGATCCCGGCGGCGGCGATCCGGGCGACCACCACCTCCTGCTGTTCGCTGACCTCGGACTCCGACTCCTTCGCCGCCCGGGAGGCCGGGACGGCCTCGCCCCGGCGGCGCCGCCCTCGGCCGTCCTGCGTCTGCTCGCGCCCCGGCCGGGCGCGCCAGGCGCCGGCCCAGATGTCGTGGGCGAAGGCGGCCGAGGAGGCCAGGGTCAGCCCGGCGACCACCGCGAGGATGGTGGCGAAGGCGATCGCCGAGATCAGCGCGAACAGCACCACCCCACCGGTGCTGCCGTTGCCGCCGCCGAGCATCAGGGCGAGCAGCGGAACGGCGGTGTTCCCGGCCGAGTTGGCGTGCCGCACCTCGGCCGAGCCGATCAGCGCGGTGGCGCCGAGGCCGAGCACGATCGCCATCAGGTAGAAGCTGCCGACCAGGCCGATCGCCCACATCGTGGAGCGGCGGGCGGCCCGCGCGGTGGGCACCGTGTAGAAGCGGGACAGGATGTGCGGGAGGCCAGCGGTGCCGAGCACCAGGCCGAGGCCGAGGCTGACGAAGTCCAGCCGGCTGGTGAGGCTGCCGCCGTACTTGAGTCCGGGCTCCAGGTAGCGGTGCCCGGCGCCGCTGTGCTGGGCGGCCTGGCGCATCAGCTCGCCGAGGTCCCCGTGGAAGCGGACCACCAGCAGCACGGTGAGCAGGACCGAACCGCCAGTCAGCAGGAAGGCCTTGATGATCTGGATCCAGGTGGTGGCCCGCATCCCGCCGATGGTGACGTAGACGATCATCAGGGCGCCGACGGCGATGATGGTCCAGGTGCGGGCGTGCGGGCTGCCGGTGCCGAGCAGCAGGGCGACCAGCGAGCCGGCGCCGACCATCTGGGCCACCAGGTAGAGCAGGGTGACCACGACGCTGGCGCCGCCGGCCGCGGCGCGCACCCTGCGGCGGCGCAGCCGCAGCGCGAGCACGTCGGCGAGGGTGTACCGGCCGGCGTTGCGGACGAGTTCGGCGACCAGCATCAGCACCACCAGCCAGGCGACCAGGAAGCCGATGCTGTAGAGCACGCCGTCGTAGCCGTACAGCGCGATCAGCCCGGCGACGCCCAGGAAGGAGGCGGCGGAGAGGTAGTCCCCGGAGAGCGCGAAGCCGTTCTGCAGGGGGGTGAAGTCGCGGCCGCCGGCGAAGAAGTCCTCGGCGGCGTTGCCCTGGCGGCCGACCCAGAGGGTGACCCCCAGGGTGACCAGGACGACGACGGCGAAGAGCGCGATCGCGAGCGAGTGGTGGTCGCCGGTGGGGGCGACGGGCGGCGGGGTGGCGGTCGTCACCGCGGTGCGCACCGCGGTCCGTACGGCGGCCACGGCGGCGTCGGTGGGCATGGTGGGCATCACGGTCGTCATCGCAGTTGGTCCTGGGTGTCCCAGCGCAGGCCCAGGGCGGCGCGGTCGCGCTTGGTCCGGGAGTTGCGGGCGTAGAGCCAGGTGAGCAGGAAGGTCGAGGCGAACTGCAGCAGGCCCAGCAGCCAGGCCACGTTGAGCGGACCGGCCACCGTCCTGCGCATCAGGTCGGGGGCTCCGGCCTGGGCGGCGACGAACAGCAGGTACCAGGCGAGGAAGGCGCTGGTGATCGGAAAGACGAAGGTCCGGTAGCTGCGGCGGATCTCGCGGAACGTGTCGCTGGCCTGGACCGCCCGGTAGACCTCGGTGCGGTCGGCGACCGGCTCCTCGTCAAGTGGCGCGTGCGGTACGGCCGGTGACTCCCCGTCGCCGGGTTCGGACTGGGCGAACGGCTCGTCGGCGGCCCCGTGGACCGGTGCGCCGACGGCCACTGACCCGACGACGGCCTCCGCCGACTGGGCCGTACGGGCGTGGTCCGTACGGTCGGGGCCCGACTGCGCCGGTACCGCCGTCCGGCGGTGCGCGGCCGATGGCTCGGCGGACTCAACGGGGGTGCCGGCGGCCGGAGCGGCCCACCAGTCGAATTGCTGTCCCGGTCCGGGACTGCTCGTCTGCTGCTGTGGCACTGCTGCTCCTGGACGGCCGGATGTTCTGACCCGAACCATGATGGCGGCCCCCGGACAGCGCCCCTGACCATCGCAGATACGTTCACTCGATGAGGTGATCGATCATCCGACAGACACTCATCCGACTACTGCTGCGTCCCGGTGATTCCGTGTCGGAAGGCGTAGGCGACCGCCTGCGCCCGGTCCCGCACCGCCGTCTTGGCGAACAGATTGTTGATGTGGGTCTTCACGGTCGCCGGACTGACGAAGAGCCTCCGGGCGATCTCGGCGTTGGACAGCCCCTCGGCGATCAGCGCCAGCACCTCGGCCTCCCGGACGGTCAGCCCGTCGGGCAGCTCCCCCAGCCGCGCCGCGGGCCGCTCGGCGGTCTTCCCGGAGCCGGTCGGCTGCTCCGAAAGCCTTTCCAGCAGGCGGAGTTGGACCTGCGGGGAGAGCCCGGCCGCGCCCGAGCGGACGTCCGCGATGGCCCTCGCGATCTCCTCGGCGCCGGCGTCCTTGGTGAGGTAGCCACGGGCCCCCGCCTGGAGCGCCGGGAACAGCGAGTCGTCGTCGGCGTAGGTGGTGAGCACCACCACCTCGGTCTCCGGGTGCGTGGCACGGATCCGCCGGGTCGCCTCGACGCCGTCGCAGCGCGGCATCCGCAGATCCATCAGCACCACGTCCGGGTGATGACGCTCCACCAGGGCAACCGCCTCCTCCCCGTCCCCCGCCGCACCGACCACCTCGATGCCGGGCAGCAGCCCCAGCAGCATCACGATGCCCTCGCGCACCACCGTCTGGTCGTCCGCGACCAGCACCCTGGTCGCCCCCGCCGCCGTCATGCCGGCACCCGCAGCAGCACGCGCCACCCTCCGTCCTCCGGGCCCGCCAGCAGCGTGCCGCCGAGCAGTTCCGCGCGTTCGCGCATTCCCAGCAGACCGTACCCGCTGCCGCTGTCGGCCAGCTCCCCCGGCTGCGGCCGGTCCTCGGACGGGCCGCGCGGCGGCCGGGCGTTGCGCACCTCCAGCTCCACCGCCCCCTCCAGGTAGCGCAGTCGGACGGAGCAGCGGGCGCCGGCCGCGTGCTTGCGGACGTTGGTCACCGCCTCCTGCGCGGTGCGCCGCACCGCGAGGGCGGCCTCGGCGGCGAGCGGCCGGGGCGTGCCGGTGACGGTGAGCTCGGCACGCTCCCGCCCTGCCAGCTCGACCAGGAACTCCCCGACCGGGGTGAACTCCCCGCGCAGCGCGGACAGCGCCTGCCGGGTCTCGGCCAGCCCGTCCTGCGCCATCCGCCGTGCGGCGACGACCCGTTCGCGGATCTGCTCGCGATCCGTCCCGGCGTCCAGCATCAGCCGGGCCGCCTCCAGGTGGACGAGCTGCGCGGACAGGCTGTGGGCGAGCACGTCGTGGATCTCCCGGGCGATCCTGGCCCGTTCGGCGAGCGCCGCGCTCTCCGCCTCGGCGGCCCGGGCGGCCCGCTCCTGGGCGAGCAGCCGGCGGGAGGTGCCGCGCGCCTCGATGTCCAGCCGCAGCAGGTAGCCGAGCAGGGTGATCCCACCGACGGTGGCCGCGATGCTGAGCCAGCTCGACGTGGTCACCGCCGCGTACGAGGCCAACGAGGCCGCCGCGGTGATCAGCCCGGGCGCGGGCGGCATCCGGACCAGCGCCATCACCGCCAGGCCGTACCAGAGCACGTCGGCGAGCAGGCTCGCCCCACCGGTGTTGGCCAGCCACGCGGCACCGACCAGCGCCCCGGTCAGCAGGTACGCGGGCAGCGCACGCTGCTCCCGGGTGGCGCGCAGCCAGGCCGCGCAGAGCCCGAAGGCCGCGACCAGTCCGGCCGTCGCGGCCACCGCCGCCAAGCCGGCGTACCTGCCGTCGGCGAGGGTCCCCCAGGTGACGGTGGCCACCAGCACGATGCGGCCCAGCACGGTCAGGGCCCGCCGCGGCCGGCTCTCGGCCTCGCGGTCCATCCCCTCGCGGGACGGCCAGCGGGTCCAGTACCAGCCGGCCACGGCTGCCTCCTCGGTGCTCAGGGCGGTGCTCACGGCGGTGCCCAGGGCGATGGGTCGGTGCGTCGGGATCGGTGCGGTTCAGTGCAGGAGGGCGGTGGGGGGCGTGGGCTCCAGCGCCCGGGCCCTCCAGTTCACCACGAGCGCGCGGACCAGCAGCAGGACCGCCATGCCGAGCATCAGGGAGCTGCCGGACTGGTGGACGTGCAGCGCCCCGCCGATCCCGTACAGGCCGAGCCGGATGGCGAGCATCCCGATCCACGCGGCGACCGTGGCCTTGGTGCCCTTGAGCATGACCGAGCCGTCCGCGGCCCGCCAGAGCCGTACGGTCCAGCCCCAGACGGAGCCCATCGCGAGCACGGCGACCAGCCCGACGGCCAGCAGGCCCCCGGACAGCACGGTGTGCTGGTGGTCGATGATCTGCGGGTCCCGCAGCGCGAGCGCGCCCAGGATCAGCGGAAGGATCCAGAAGCGGCGCTCGGAGTCCAGGCGCTGCACGCGCATCTGTCGCCGGACGACCAGGACCAGCACCGCGGCGACCACGAGCAGGTTGGTGAGGGTGGTCATCGGACTACTCCGTCCCATGGAGAGGCTTGTTGCTGACCTCTCCGACGCTACGGATTCGCCCGTTCCCGCTGATCGGAGCCGGGGTGGACCCAGGGTGGTTTCGATCGTGTTCACGGCGGCCCCTCTCGACGGCTGTCCTCTCCCTTTTCCAGCCCAACGCGCCTCCTATCGAAAGGTTGCGC
>NZ_JBSFKQ010000081.1:0-20307 GCF_053598615.1 Kitasatospora sp. NPDC001095
GGATGCGATGGAGTGGCTGACGGGCCAGGGTGTCACGGGGTTCGTCGAGGTGGGTCCGCATCCGGTGCTGGTGGGGAACGGCTTGATGCGCCGTGGTGGTGACTCTCCGGAGCGGTTGTTCGCGGGGCTGGGGCGGTTGTGGGCGGACGGCGCCGCGCGCTGGACGCCACCCGCGACCACGACGGCGGGAACGCCGGGCGCACGTGTGCCTTCGTACGCCTTCCAGCACCAGCACTACTGGCTCCAGCCCACCACCCCGTCGGAGGGCCTCGACACGCCCGACCACCCGCTGCTGCGGTCCCTGGTGAAGCTCCCCGACGGGCAGGGCGTGGTGCTGACCGGGAAGCTCTCCGCTTCCCTCCACCCGTGGCTGGCCGAGCACACCGTACTCGGTTCGACGCTGCTGCCCGCGATGGCGTTCGTGGACATGGCCGTCCACGCCGGCGAGCACACGGCCAGCCCCGTCCTGTCCGAGCTGGTCCTGGAGGCGCCGCTCGTGCTGTCCGAGCGCGACGGCGTGCATGTGCAGGTCACCGTCGGCGCGCCCGACGACACCGGACACCGGCCCGTCACCGTCCACTCCCGCACCTCCGCCGAGCCCGACGAGTGGACCCGCCACGCGACCGGAGTGCTCAGTCCGCCGGACCGGGCGACACGGGCCGACCGGACGGCCGTGCCCGGGGCGGACGACAGCGAGGCCGCGCCGATCGACATCGGCTCGCTCTACGACCGGCTCGCCGAAGCCGGCTACGAGTACGGGCCGGCCTTCCAGGGGCTCACCGGCATCCGGCGGCACGGCGAGGACCTGCACGCCGAGGTGAGCTTCCCGGAGGACCCCGCACAGCTCACCGGTTACCGCGTCCACCCCGCGCTCCTGGACGCCGCCATACAGCCGCTGACCCTGCTCGCCGGCCTCGCGGCCGAGGACGGCGGCGCCGGCGGCAGCCCGGCGCGGATGCCCTTCTCCTTCTCCGGCGTGTCGGTCACCGGGTCGGCCGCGACGGTCCGCGTGGTGCTGCACCCGACCGGGCCGGACACCTACGCGGTGCGGATCACCGACACCGCCGGGACACCGGTCGTGAGCATCGACGAGATCGTCCTGCGGCCCGTCGAAGCGGCGGGTCACGGGGTCGGGCGTCGGCCGAACACGCTGTTCGCCGTCGACTGGACCCCGATGGCGGCACCGGACGGCCCGGACACCGAGACGGTCCTCCACGAGGTCGCCGGCGAGGGCGAACCGGTCGCGGCCGCCCACGCGGTGACCCGTGAACTGCTCGGCAGGGTACGGGAGTTCCTGGTCACCGACACGCCGGCCCGGCTCGTGGTCCTCACCGGCGACGACCTGGCCTCGGCCGCCGCCCGCGGCTTCCTGCGCAGCGCGCACAGCGAGAACCCCGGGCGGATCCTGACCGTCCGGCACGACGGCACGGCCGCCTCACGACGGGCGATCCCCGCCGCGGTGCGCGCCGCCGTGAGCGACGGCGAGCCCGAGATCCAGCTGCGCGACGGAACCGCCCTCGTGCCGAGGCTGGTGCGGGCTGTCCCGACCGCACCGACCGCCCCGGCCGGGCCCCTGGACGGTGCGCCCCTGGACGGCACCGTGCTGATCACCGGCGGCACCGGCACCCTCGGCGTCCTGGTCGCCCGGCACCTGGTCGCCCGGCACGGCGCCCGGCACGTGGTGCTCGCCGGCCGCCGCGGCGTCGAGCCGCCCGGGCTCCGGGAGGAGCTGGGCGCGGCCCTCACCGTGGTCGCCTGCGACGCCGGTGACCGCCGGGCACTGAGGGATCTCGTCGCCTCGATCCCCGACCTGCGGGCCGTCGTGCACGCCGCCGGGGTCGTCGACGACGCCGTGGTGGGATCGATGACACCGGAGCAGATCGACACGGTGCTGCGCTCGAAGGCCGATGCCGCGTGGCACCTGCACGAGGCCACCGAGCACCTGGACCTGCGGGCGTTCGTGCTGTTCTCCTCGGCGTCCGGGGTGTTCGGCGCCCCCGGGCAGGCCAACTACGCCGCCGCGAACGCGTTCCTCGACGCGCTCGCCGAGCACCGGCACGCGCGCGGTCTGCCGGCCACCTCCCTGGCCTGGGGCCAGTGGGCCGAGTCCAGCGGCATCACCGGGAACCTGACCGAGGCCGACCAGCGCCGGCTGGCGAGGACCGGGATGCTGCCGCTGGCCACCGAGCAGGCCCTCGGCCTGTTCGACACCGCCCTGGCCGGCGAACGCCCGGCGCTGGTGCCGGTCCGCCTCGACCTCGCGGCGATCGACACCCCGCCCGCGCTGCTGCGCGGACTCGCCCGGCCGCGGCGCGCGCCGGCCCCGGCGGCCGGCCCCGGCGACCTGCGGGCCAGGCTCGAAGCCCTGCCCGAGCCCGAGCAGCGCGCCCTGCTGCTCGACCTGGTCGTCAGGCACAGCGCGAGCATCCTCGGGATGGCCCCCGGAGGGATCGACGACCCGCGCCGGCTGTTCCGCGACCACGGCGTCGACTCGCTGACCGCCATCGAGCTGCGCAACCAGCTCAACGCGGCCACCGGGCTCCAGCTCCCGGCGACCCTCGTCTTCGACTTCCCGACGCCCGAACAGCTCGTCAACCACCTCTACGGGCAGCTGTGCTCGCCGGAGAACCGGGTCGCCGGGCCGATGGAGCGCCTGCTGCGCAAGGCCGTCGACGTCGGCCGCGCGCAGGACGGCCTCGATCTGCTGGCCACGGTGTCCCGGCTGAGCCCGGCCACCGACGCGCCCGAGGCCGAGGCCGTCGCCCTCGCGACCGGCTTCCTCCAGCCGTCGCTGGTCTGCCTGCCGTCCGCGCTGGCGTCCGGCGGCATCGAGGAGTACGGGCGGTTCGCCGCGGCGCTGGAGGCCGCCCGCGACGTCATGGCGGTCACCCTGCCGGGCTTCGCCGGCGACCCGTTGCCCGCGGACGCCGACGTCCTGGTCCAGGCACTCGCCGAGGCCGCGTCGGCCGTCGCCGCGCCGGTGCTGGTCGGCCGTTCGGTGGGCGCGTGGCTGGCGCTGGCGACCGCCAGGGAACTGGAACGGCGGGGGGCCCGGCCGAGCGCCGTGGTGCTCATCGACGGCTACCCCGACGACCTGCCGGGTGTGCTCACCGGCATGCTCGACGCCGGCCACCAGGTCCACCCGGTCGACGACGACCGGCTGGTGGCCATGGGCCGCTACCTCGATCTGGCCGGCGCCCCGGAGCCCGTCACCGCGCCGGTGCTGCTGGTGGGCACCGGGGAGCGCTCGTGGCCCCGGCTGTCCACCACCGTCCAGGAGGTGCTCACCGTCCCGGGCGACCACTTCACCGCACTGGAGGAGAACTCCGCGGCCACGGCGCTGGCCATCAGTACATGGCTCCTCGACTTCGACGGGTACGGGGCCGGGTTGTCCGAACTCAGGGGAAAGGACCAAGCATGATCTGGGACAACGTCTACATCGGCGGAACGGGGCGGTACCTGCCGCCCCGCACGCCGGCGACGCAGGCAGTGCCGGACACCGAGACCATGCGGCGGCTGCTCGCGCTGTCGGACTTCGTGTCGTTCACCAGCTCCGACGACGTCACCGAGCACGCGATGGCCGTGCACGCGGCGATCGGAGCCCTGCGCGAGTCCGGCCTCAGCGGCGCCGACATCTCCATGGCCGCCTACGCGCAGATGGACCACCAGGACCACATGGCGTCCTCCTGCCACCTGCAGCGCGTCCTCGGCCTCGGCCACGCCCTCGTCTACGAGGTCGAGGCGACCAGCAACGGCGGCTCGGCCGCGCTGCAGTCCGCCGCCGCGCACCTGGTGGCCGACCCGGCCGCGACCGCGACCCTGGTCACGGCCACCGCCCGGTTCCTGCCGCCGCGGTGGGAACGCTGGCAGCCCACCGTCGGGATCTTCCTGGCCGACGGTGCGGTCGCGGCCGTGCTAAACCGCGAGGGCGGCCGGGCGCGCCTGGTCGCGACCGCCAACAGCTCCGCGACCCAGATGGAGGTCCTCGCCACCCCGACGATCCCGGACCCCAAGGGCCACCGCAACCGTACGCCGATCGAGGTCACCGGCCTGGCTCCGTACCTGACGCTCATGAGCGGGGCACTGGTCACCGCGGTCGAACAGGCCGCCAAGGAGGCCGGCGTCAGCATCGCCGACATCACCAGGTTCGTCGTCACCGGTCTGGGCCTGGCCCAACTGGAGGTCGTCGTGCTGGAGCCGCTCGGCATCGACCTGAGCCGCACCACCTGGCCGATGCTGCGCGAGCTCGGCCACGTCGGGCCGTGCGACCAACTGCTCGGCATGGACCACCTGCTGCACGACGAGACCCTCAAGCCCGGCGACACCATCATGTCGATCGGACTCGGCATGGGCTCGCGGTTCACCGCGACCCTGCTGGAGGTCACCGAGCCCCCCAAGCCCCGTACGACCACCGTCTTCACCGAACCGGTGCGCGCGCAGGCCCCGTCCGCCGACACGTACGTCATCGACCCCTCGGGCGGCGACATCTTCGGCGAGGCCGCCGCGTTGCGCGAGCGCGGCCCGGCCACGCCCGTCGAACTGCCCGGTGGCGTGTCGGCCTGGGCCGTCACCGGGCACGACCTGACGAAGAAGCTGCTGCTCGACCCGAAGGTCTCCAAGGACGCGAACAAGCACTGGCCGCTGTGGCGCGACGGCGACATCCCGCCGGACTGGCCGCTGATCATGTGGGTCGCGATGCAGAACATGTTCACCGCCTACGGGTCCGATCACACCAGGCTGCGCAGCCTGGTGGCCAAGGCGTTCACCCAGCGCCGCATCGAAGCGATGCGGCCGCGCGTCGAGGAGATCACGGCCGGCCTGATCGCCGACCTGGCCGCGGTGCCGCCGGGGCAGACGGTCGACCTGCGCGCACGGTTCGCGTTCCCGCTGCCGATCCAGGTCATCACCGGACTGTTCGGGGTGACCGCGCAGACGGGCGCGGACCTGCGGCGGCTGGTGGACGCGGTGTTCAGCCTCGACGCGGACCCGGCGGGCGTGCAGGCCGCCTCCGGCGAGCTGTACATGCTGCTCAAGGACCTCGTGGCCGCCAAACGGCGCGACCCCGGCGACGACATGACCAGCGACCTGATCGCCGCGCAGGAGGTGGACGGCACACGACTGTCCGAGCGGGAACTGCTGGACACCCTGCTGCTGACCATCTCCGCCGGCTTCGAGACGACGGTCAACCTGCTCGACCACGCCATCCACGCGCTGGCCACGCACCCGTCCCAGCTCGCCCTGGTCCGGTCCGGGACCAGCACCTGGGAGGACGTGGTGGACGAGACCCTGCGCTGGCAGGCGCCGGTGCCGAACCTGCCGCTGCGGTACGCCGTGGAGGACATCTCCGCGGACGGCGTGCAGATCCGCAAGGGCGAGGCGATCCTGCTGTCCTACGGCGCGGCCGGCCGCGACCCGGCGCGGCACGGGGCCGACGCGGAGGACTTCTCCGTCACCCGGCCGTCGCGTGCCGACCACCTCACCTTCGGGCACGGCGTGCACTTCTGCCTCGGCAGCCCCCTGGCGAAGCTGGAGGCGACGACGGCGCTGTCCGCGCTGTTCTCCCGGTTCCCCCGGCTGCGGCTGGCCGTCCCGTCGTCCGAACTCGAGCCGCTGGGTTCCTTCTTCACCAACGGACACAAGACCCTGCCGGTCATCCTGGAGGAGAGCTGATGGCCCATGTCGCCTTCGTGAGCGCGCCCGCGTCCGGGCATGTGAACCCGACCCTGCCGCTGGTCGAAGAGCTGGTGCGGCGCGGTCACCGGGTCAGCTACGCCACGGGACCGGCCACCACGGACGCCGCCGTCGCCGCCGGGGCGTCGCCGGTGACCCTGCCCTCGCAGCTGCCGCCCGACATGGCGGCGAGGGGCGAGTTCACGGCGGAACAGCTCGCCGTGACGATGGAGCACTACCTCGACGACGCGCGTGCCTCCTTCCCCGTCCTGGCCGAGCACTTCACGGCCGACCCGCCGGACGCGGTGTGCTACGACTCGGTGACCTTCACCGGGAGGATGCTGGCGAACCTGCTCGACGTGCCGGAGATCTCCCTGGTGCCGACCTTCGCGGAGAACGAGTCCTTCTCGGCGGCGCAGGTGTACCTGCCGGCCGACTTCGACCACACCGACCCCCGGCTGGTGGCCGCGATCCAGGACATGGGGAAGTTCGCGCAGGGCCACGCCTTCCTCGGGGACCCGAACCTGATGTTCGGCCACGTGGCCCCGACGAGCCTGGTGTTCATCCCCCGCGAGTTCCAGATGGCGGGGGACACCTTCGACGAGCGCTTCCACTTCGTCGGGCCGTCGCTGAGCAGCCGGCAGACCACCGAGGAGTGGAGCCCCCGGTCGCAGGCCCCGGTGCTGCTGATATCGCTGGGAACCGTCTTCAACGACCGGCCCGAGTTCTACCGGACCTGCATCGAGGCGTTCGGGGACAGCGACTGGCAGGTCGTCATGGCGGTGGGCGGGCTGGACCAGGAGTCGCTGGGCCCGATCCCGGCGAACGTCGAAGTGCACGCGCACGTGCCGCAGGTGGCGGTGCTGCGACACACCGAGGTGTTCCTGAGCCACGCCGGGATGAACTCGGCGATGGAGTCCCTCTACCACGGGGTGCCCTTCGTGGCGGTGCCGCAGATCCCGGAACAGCGGGCGGTCGCCCGGCGGGCGGAGGAGCTGCGGGTCGGCAGGACGCTCGCCGAGCCGACCGTGCAGGGCCTGCGCGACGCCGTCCAGGACGTCCGGTCCTGCCGCCCCCGGGCGGCGGCCCTGAGCCGGATCGTGCGCGGGGCGGGCGGCGCGTCAAAGGGGGCCGACGTCCTGGAGGAGCTGCTGACGCGGTAGCGGCCGGACTCCACCGGGCGGTGCGCGGGTGCGGACCGCCCGGTGGAGCCCGTTCCCGCGCAAGAACGACGTCACCAGAAGTTCCCTAGCCGGGGTCGTCGCTGCGAGGCGGCCGCTGTCGTCCCCGCCCCCGATAGACCATGTCGTCGGGGCGCAGCATCAACCGGGCGTACTGCCAGGCCGCGTCGAAGGGCATGCGGGTCGAACCCGCTGCCCGGATTCGCAGCGCCAGGAGACTGGTCACCGGAGCCAGGACCCAGCGCCACACGGACAGCCTCATCTCGCCGCTCCCGACCCGCCGGCCCGCGGCCGCGCCTCGTGACCGGCACCAGTCTTCGTGTCCGGTTCGGACGGCTCCCACCAAGTCCTGGTGTCTGCCCACCCCATCCGGTCGAAGACGTCCTGCACGGTGGCGGCGAACCGGGCGTGCCTACCAGGGTCGTTCTCCAGCTTGTCCCACAGGTGGGCCACCCCGTGCGCGAAGCGTTCCGCCTTGGCCTGCGCGTCGTCGGCGGCGCCGACGAGCGGCAGGATGTGCTCCCGGAATTCCTTCCACCCCGGATGCGGAGCGATTTCGGTGTGGTTGAGCAGCCACCAGACGCGTGCGCTGTCCGGCGCGGCGAGTACCACGTCCCGGATCCAGTCCTGTCTGACCTGCTCCTGTTGTGCTGTCCGTCGAGCGTCGCGGAGGGCATCGAGGTAATCCTGGGACCTGGCCTCGTCCTCCTGGCTCAATGTCAGCGTGAGCCGTGCCCGCCAGCGGGCCTCCGAGCCGTCCCCGACGTCGCGCCATGACCGGGTCTCCTGGGCGAGCCGCTGCCGGACGATCTCCAGCTCGTCCGGCGCGTGATCTCCCGCGATCGCCCGCCCCGTGCGCTCCAAGGCGAGCCGTGCGGCCGCCTCGGCGGCCGCACGGTCACCCCGGGCTCCGGGCGGTGGGCGGAAGCTCACGGCTCCGCGCACTCGGAAGCCGATTCCTGGAATCTTCGTCGGCCACCGGCCCTTCACCCGCCCCCGTCTTCTCCACCACCGAAAGCCGGGCCCACCGGTCCTCACGGTGCGGTGGTCTCTCGCGGCGGCTCGGGCGGCACGTGCGTGCGCCGCAGGGTCTCGCGCCAGAACGGGATGACGCTTCCGCTGTCGTCCACCATCACCATGTCGAAGAACCGCTGGAATTCGCTCGCGCCGAGGACTTCGGCGAGCACGTTCTGCACCGTGTCCCGCTGGGCGGCGTCCTCTTGGTCGAACCGGGCCCGCCAACGCTGCATCTGGGCCACCCCGGCCTCCTTGCCGCCCTCGATGCTCAGCAGGCCCTGCCAGGCCTGGACGATCTGCTCCCGGGCGGCCGGTTCGGCAGCGCCGGCCAGGACGAGGTCGGTCCCCTCATCGCTGCCGATGACGGCGAGGAAGACGCCGAGCACTTGGCGCTTCAGTTTCGGGTCCGCCCACACCCGGGGGGCGGCGAGCCACTGATCGACCGCCTTGCGCACCTCGTCCGGTCGTTTGCCGGCCAACTGCCGGAAAGCCCGGCGCACGCCATCCGATCCGAGCTCCTTGCGGCCCGCGGCCTTGCCGAGTCGGGTGAGGGCCGGCCCCGGGTTCTCCTCGCCCCACTTTCCACCGCAGATCTCGACCACCAGGTCGACCTTGTGCTCGGCCGTTCTGCTACTGCTGACCCACTGCAGCAGCCTGTCGCGGACGTAGCGGCCGAGTTCGGGGTCGCCGGCTGCCTTCGTCAGCGTCTCCGCGGCGAGGGAGCGACGGCTGGACTGGACGTCCGCCAGCTCATCGAGGATGGACCGGTCGCGCCGGTCCACCGCCAGGTTGTGCAGCGCCTCGGCGGCGAGACGGGCGTCGGCCTCGGGAATGCTCCGATTGCTGATGACGCCGACGGCCCAGCGCCGGATCAGGCCCCGCTGTGTGGGGAACTCGGTCCAGAGGCTGCGCAGGACCGCCATCGCCAGGCCGGGCTTGCTCGGGTCGTGGTGGACGCGTTCTCCGTTGGACTCGATGCCGGCCGCCTTGAGCCTGCTCGCGCTGGTGGCGTCGGCCAGCACCTGGGCGGGCGAACGCTCCAAGGCGAGTTCCTTCTGCAACTCGTCGCTGGCCCGAATCACCGAGCTGCGCTGTCCGCCGTCGAGCAGTGCGCCCGCCCACACCGTCGCGCGGATCGCCAGAACCGTTTCCTGCGCTGCTGCCGCACCCCGCTGCAGCAGCTTCTCCACAGCAGTCGGCCAGTTCATGAACTCATCCACCAGCAGGGCGAGTCCGTCACGCTTCTCGGCTCGGGAGATGACGCCGGCCAGCCGGTGGGCTTCACGGGCGCCCGGATTCCCCGACCAGATCCTGTCCAGTGCCGGCTCGTTCAACCAGTCGGTGCGGTCGGCCACCGGTCCGGCCCGCAGTTCTGCCTCCACCAGGGCCCGAGCGTCGGGCGCCTCAGGCCAGGCCGTGAGCTCGACGGTCCGGTCGGCCAGGTGACTGTTCCAGTCATCCGGCGTAGCCAGCACCACCAGGTACGACCCCTTGGCACGGAGCTTCTTGCCGTAGGTGACCAGGTCGGCCGCGAACCGGTCGGCGGGCGGCTCGGGAAGGTTGGAGAGGTCGAGGACGAAACCGCAGTCCTGGTCGTCCGGCAGCGGTCCGGTGGACACGTTGGACCACTCGGGGATCAGGTCGTCGATCTGCCGCACGGCAAGGTCGCGAAGCAGCCGAAGCGCCTGCGTCCGCCTGCCGGTTCCCGGCGGGGCGTTCAGCACGACCACCCCGAAGGTCCGGCAGGTGTCACGGGCGGCATTCCACTGCGCCGGGTTCCGCGGCCGCACGAACCGCCCGTTGGCCGAGGCGAGGAACTCGGCGTCCGTCGGCGGCACCTGCACCCGGTTCACGAAGTCGCCCTGCAGGAACAGCATGTACGCCTGGACGTTCCGGTCACCGAATTGGGTCAGGACGGGGGAGTTCTGGCCGGTCTGCGACGGCAGCGGCCCCGCGGCACCGGTCTCTCGACCCGGGCCGATCGGTTCCGTGGGCCGAGCGGATGGCACATCCTGCGGTTCGGGTTCTTGAGGCGCCCCGGCTCCGAAGTTGTTCACTTGATCTCCAGCCTTGCAAGGTGCTCGACCTGGACGTTCTTCTGCCCGTGTTGCGTGAACGAGGCCCCGGTCGAACGGGGGGACGCCGACTGCGGCGGTCGGTCTCCCGCTCCGTCGGCCGACGCCGCCGGGCCGGGTCCGTTGCCCTGCTCGAAGATCGCGGGGTCGGCGAGCCCCCAGTCGAAGCCCGGGATGTGCAGCCATGCGGGGCGCTGAAAGGTCTTCACCCGCACCAGGTGCGGGACGAACTGCCCGGTCAGGGCGTCGCCGCCGATGCAGCCGCTCTCGAAGACGTCTTCGTGGACCCGCTGCGAGATGATCACCGCGGTGTTGGTGATCGCCGGATTGGCGCGTGCCAGCAGGTCCCGCAACGCCTGGTCGTCCAGCAACCGGTGGGTCTGAACCATCGGCACACCGAGGCCGCTCACGGGAAGCGGGCCGACATGGATGCTGACCCGCAGCTGCAGCGGCGTCCCGTGGGGGCGATCCTCCTGACGGTGCGCCAGCTCGTCGCGCAGGGCGCCCGGGAAGCACGCGACCAGGGCGGGAAGGGCCTCCGGCTCCACACCGGCGACGTAGCCGTCGCCCGTGTGCTGACCGAAGACCCTGCGCTCCCAGTGCGCACTCACGTTGCTGGTACTCAGCGCCTTCGCGAGCAACTGCGGGATGTCCGCGTTGACACGCTGCATGTCCCGGCTGGTCAGCGTGCCGAAGTTCCGTGCGTCGACCGCGAGTACGGCCCGGTAGGGCCACAGCGGCTCCCAAGACGGCAACACGAAGTGTTCCTCTCGTCGTGTCTGGCACCGCGTTTCGCGGCAGCAGCCACCTTCCCGGGGCCGGCCGGGTGAGAATGTCCAGCGCTGGACGCTACGGATGTGTGACAGGTCACATCGCGCCGGGAGCTTGCCCGTACGCCTCTCCGCGGGCTGCGGCCGCCAGCTGCCCGGGGTCGGTGACGATCAGATGCCGCCGCGCCAGTGAGAGGACTCCAGCCGCCTGGAGACAGCCGAGCGCCACTGCGGCCGAGGACCGCTTCATCGAGGCCATGGCAGCCAGCTCGGCCCGCGCCATTCCCAGGCCCACTACCACCGTGTCGCCCTCCGGTCTGCCCAGTTCCTCGGCCAGCAGGCTCACCACGCTCGCGATCCGGGCCACCGGGCTGGTGTGCAGCAGTGCGACCCGCAGCCGCTCATGGCTGTTCAGTCGCTCGACGGTCAACTGGTAGATCACCGCCTGGAGTTTGTGCCGATCGACGTAGTGGCGGAACGCGTGGGTCGGCAGCACCATGCCCACACAGCGCTGCGCCGCTGTCACATTCGCCGACCGTGGGCGCCCGACGAGGGCTCCCATCTCCCCCAGTACTTCGCCCGGCCCGCGGAGCATCAGGACCAACTCATCGCCGCACTCGTTGAGTTGCGTCACCCGTACCTGGCCCTCGACCAGGGCGATCACCGAGTCCGGAGACTCGCCCTGACGGAGCAGTAGCGTCCCCCGCGGGAAGGTCCGTCTCCGTCCGCGTTCCACCAGATCGCGCCACGCCTCCGGTGGCACCAAGGAGCGGAAGTTCACCATGGCCACCGGTGTCGTCACCTCACGATCGCAGCGAGACCGAAGGCGACACATCCGCCGACGGCGTGGAGCGGCGACCACTGCACACGCCGATGCCAGGCCCGGGCCGGATCGCTCGGCGCCACCACCTGCCACGCCATCTCGGCCGCGCCCGTCGCCACCGCACCAGCTCCCTCGGTTCGACCGGCACGCCGCCGGCACGCGCTCACCATCCTGCGCTCGGCGCCGAACAGGAAAACCCGGCCGGTGGACATTGGCCGATATCCGGCCGGTTACGGAATCACGCAGAAACGGGCCGAAGATTCCCGCCCGAACCAGTTCGGACCGCATATATCGACCTCCTGTCCGAATCCGCGCCGACCCACGGAAACGGCGGTGGGCCACCGCTTTCAGGACAGTCATCGGACAGCGGGCACGACACAGCCGGCAGGGGGATGCCGTGCCGGCGCCTGGTGGGCAACGCCGTCAAGTTCAGCCCGGACGGCACCCCGGTGGAGATCCGGGTCACCGGCACCCGGCTGTCCGTGCGCGACCACGGGCCCGGCATCGCCCCCGGCGACCGGCAGGCCGTCTTCGAGCGCTTCTTCCGCGCCGCCGGCACCCAGGCCACCCCGGGCTCGGGGCTGGGGCTGGCCATCGTCCACGACCTCGTCGCCGCCGACCACGGCACCGTCTTCGCGACCGCCGCCCCCGGCGGCGGTGCCGAGGTCGGCTTCCACCTGCCGCCCGCCCCTGCGCACTGACCGCCGTCGGGGAGCACTGACCACCCGTCGGGCAGCCGAGCGCCGCTCGCCCCGCGCCGTGAGGACCGCGGTGCGGGGCGAGGGGAGCTATCCGACGATCAGCGGCTACCTGGATTCCTCGCGGATCCTGTTCATGACCTGCAGGTACTTCTGGAAGAGTGCCAACATGTGAGCCTTCGTCGCTCGGACCCAGTCGTTGAGCGAGTCCTGCTTCTTCTTCCCCCTCATCCCGTTCTCCTGCACCTTCCTCCGGTAGGCGTCCTGGTCGAAGATCTTCGCCTCGAGGTCGCCGGCGGTCGTCACGGCGGTCACGGACAGCACCAGCGGATCTTCCTCCCAGGCGACGCCGTAGTGCAGGATGTCAGCCGCGTGCCGCATGCCCTCGACGAACTTTCCGTAGACCTGGGAGTTCGCGTCACCGGCTCGGCCGGCACCACCCCCCACCACGGCCTGCGCCGATTCGTACTCCTCGTTCGCACGCAGCCGCTTCGCCTGCTCCGCGAGCGTCTGCAGCTCGTCGATCAGGCCGTTGACAGCCTGCTGCGCGTCCGGACTCTCGTACAGCAGGCTCTCGTTCTGTTCTCTGAGCTTCGGGATGAGGCTGATCATCGCGTCCCCGAGGGCGTTGAAGAGGTGGTCGCCCTGCTTGGGGCCGTCCACGGCCTTTCCTTTTGTGGCATCTCCTTTCGAGGACCAATGACCGCTGTTCTTCTTGCCCATCCGCTGGACCGGTCCCGCTCCCGCGTGCGGCACCGCGCGCGGTGCCCGCTGGACAGCGGTCTCGCCGGCGGGCGCCCGCATGACCCGGGCGGTCGCGCGCATGACCCGGATCGCGTTGGCCTCCGCTTCGCGTTCGAAGCGGTCGGAGGGGTCGGAGACCCGCAGGCCCGCTCCGTTGTCGGTGCCGGCGACGGAGCCTTGGCGCTGTTGGATGACGTGGGTGAGCTCGTGGGCGAGGGTGTGCCGGTCGCCGCCGCCGTCGCCGAGGACGATGTGACTGCCGCTGGTGTAGGCGTGAGCGCCGATCTCGGCGGCGGAGGCCCTGGCGGCACCGTCGTCATGGACGCGGACATCGGTGAAGTCGGTGCCGAAGCGGTTCTCCATGTCGGTGCGGGTGGCCTCGTCGAGGGGCCGTCCGGCGGTGCGCAGGACGGCATGGACGGAGGAGCGCTGCACCGCGGGCACGTTGTGCGCGGCTTGCCGGTCCTCGAGGCCGGCGCTGTGCCCGGGCCGCCGCCTGCCATCGAGGAGGCCGGCCCGGCGCATCATCTGGACGACGGCGGCGTTGCCGGCCGAAGCCTGCAGGCCGAGGAGTCCCTGATCGGGGGTCAGCCCCGGGGCGGGCGCCGAGGAGGAGCGCGCGGCAGGCCGCTGAGCGGGTTTGCGCCGGCCGGTCTCACGGCCGTGGTCGTGTACGGGCATGGGCACACTCCGGTATCCGATGTCACTACCCGGACAGCACAACAGACCGAGCGTGAACGCACCATGCCGAGAGGGGCAGTGTTCGTGTACCAGCTGATACGCCCGGGGTGCCCGCAATGGCGGCGGGGAAGGAACGTCAGGCCGCCCGCGACGGCGGAGGCGGTGCGGGAGCCGGCCGGGGGCGACTGCGCCCCGGCCGGCCCCCGGCGGCACAACGGCGGCAGGGCGGTCACCACCAGGTGGTGACCGCCCTGCCGCCGTTCGGTGTCCGGCTCAGTGGCGGTGGCGCTTGCGGCGGGAAGCCGCCAGCAGGATCAGTCCGCCGCCGATGACGAGCGCGGCGATGCCGGTGGTGAGGGCGACCTGGCTGCCGGTGCTGGCCAGGATGCCGCCGCCCGAGGACGGCTGGCTGGGCCGGCCGGTGGGCGCCGGGCTGTGGTCACCGCTCGGGCCGGTGCTCGGGCCGGTGCTCGCACCGGGGCTCTGCGTGGGCGAGCCGGTGGGTGCCGGGGTCGAGGTGTGGACCGTGACGGTCGCGGTGCACTCGCCGGCGGTCGCCGCGGGCGGGCAGTTGCCGCCGGGCCGGTCCGCCGTGACGGTGTTGCGCAGGGTGTGGTCCCCGGCGGCCGGGTTGTGGAGCGTGACGCTGTACGTCAGCTTGGCGGTGGCGCCGGCGGCCAGGTCACCCTTCCAGCCGAGGACGGGCTGGGCGTAGGTGGTCGTGCCGGTGGTGGCGGTGGCGTCGTCGTTGTAGGCGGCGTCGTCGAGGACGGCGGTGAGGTCGTCGCTGACGGTCAGTGCGCTGAGCGGCGTGTTGCCGGTGTTGGTGATGTCGACGCGGTAGTGGACGGTGTCGCCGGGGTTCGCGTCGGTCTTGTCCGCGGTCTTGGTGAGGCGGTAGCCGGCGTTCTCGGCCACGGTGTTGCGGACGGTGTTGCTGGTGCGCTGCTGGTCGCGGCCGGTCTGGGCGCCGCGGTAGGCGAGGGAGGCGGTGTCGTCGAGCTTGGTGCCAGGGGGCAGGGAGGCGTCGACGCGGGCCCGGAAGGAGACGGTGGTCTCGGCACCGGGGGCGAGGTCGGCGGTCGGGCAGGTGACGGTCTGTCCGGAGGCGGTGCAGCCGGGGCCGGAGCCCTCGACGTAGCTGGTCCCGTCGGGCAGGCGGTCGGTGAGGGTGACGCCGGTGGCGGTGTCCAGGTCGGCGCTGGTGCCGTCCTGGTGCCGGTTGGCGAGGGTGAAGGTGTAGGTGATCTCGGCGCCGGGCTGGACGAGTCCGGGGGCCTGGCCGCTGGTGTCGCCGGCCGGCTTGTTGGCCTTGGTGAGCTGGAGGTCGGGCTCACACGCCTCGACGGCCAGCCAGATCGCCTGGGGCTCCAGCGCGTCGCCCTGGCCGGTGACGCGCAGGACGGCCTTGGTACTGCCGGCGGGCAGCTTGCCGGTGACGTCGATCATCCGTGCGTCGTAGCCGACGTTGTCGACCGGGTTCGGGGTGCGGTCGGTGATGTTGCTGCCGGTGCCGTCGGCCGTGACGCGGTCTATGCGGCTGGTGAAGGCGTTGTCGGTGGCCGGGCCGCCGGAGGTGGGCATGGGCAGGGCGGTCAGCTTGCCGGCGTCGGGGCCCACCTCCAGCGAGTCCCCGGCGATCGGCGCGTCGCCGTCGCCGACGATGACGCCCATGGTCGCCGCCGGCGCTCGGCCGGCCGGGGTGCGGATGCCGTCGAGGGTCATGGTGATGCTGGGCACGGGCGGGCGGATGAGCTGGTACCCGTCCCAGACCTGGAGGTAGCGCAGCGGCTCCTTCGGGTCCTCGTAAGCGACGACCAGGGACCAGCCGCCCCAGCAGCCGACGTTCTGGCCGCCGAAGTCGCCGGCGGAGGAACGGCCCTGGCAGGCCTGGATGTCGGCCACGGTGTACTCGCCGGAGCCGGCCGAGCGCACCAGCTCCGTGACGTCCTTGACGCCCGCGTGGGCGGTCAGCGGCGCCGGGGGCGTGCCGCCGACCTTCTGGTCGAACCAGTCGTAGGTGTCGGCCGTCAGGCGCTGGTAACCGGTGGCGCCGGGGACCTTCACGGACACCTGGTCCGCCTTGGACGCGTCCCCGGAGGTCGAGGTGAGCGAGGTGCCGACCGGGTTCAGCTGCCAGTACAGGCGGGCGTTCAGGACCCGGGCGCCGGCCGGAATGTTCAGCTTGGCCGAGGAGGCCGTGTTGCCGGGGGCGCCGGGGTCGGTCTTGACCCAGTTCACCCGGTTGTTGTTGTAGGCGTTGTCGTCACAGGCGGAGTCCTCCGGGTCGCAGGACACCACCGAGTTCGACGCCATCGTCAGATTGCCGTGCGCCAGCAGGTCCACCACCGGCTTCGGCCCGATCGGCCGCTCCTGCCCGGAACCCCGTACGGCCTGCCCGCCCGAGCCCGCCGCCCCGGCGGTGGTGGCCGGTATGACCGGCGACAGCGAAAGGACGGCGGCGGTCAGCACACCGACAGCGGTGCGCAGAGCGGGCCGACCGCCGCCGGGACGAGCGCCTCTCGTTGGTTCGCGGCGCGGGAAGGGGTAGGACACGGGAGGGCCTCCGAGGGTTTGAGGTAACCGTCAGGAGGCCGTCAGAGCCACCTGAACGGCCGTAATATGAAAAGAGTATATATGTCGGAAATTCACAGAACCGTCACCGGGTCATGGGGTGCCGCGCCGACCCTCGGCGCACGCGCGTGGTGATCCCTCGCCGTCCGCCGAGAGCCCCGGGCAAGGAGCATGGCCCTGACCGGCTCGCCGGGAACCGTGCGGTCCGGGGGAGTCTCCTGATCGGGCGTCCACCGCGGATCAGGCGTCCACTGCCGGTGGGATCGAGGCCGCCCGTCGCCCACAGCAGGCCGAGGACCTCGGCGGGGACGGCGACGTCCTCGGGGAGGATGCCAAGCTGCGGGAAGCACTGCCGACTCGGGCCGTCCAGTCGCCGCAGGCTCGCCTCGACGGTCATCGCGACGGCCCGCTCCCTGCGGTCGGAGCAGTCCGGAGCGAGACTGCCGGGCCCGTCCCGGACGAGCTGGTCACCGATCAGCTCGACGGCCTCGTCCGGCGTCAGCCCGTCCACAGGGCCGTGTCGGGCGACAGCGGCGCGCGGTCCGGTCCCCGATCGGGTCGGCCGTCGGCCGCATCGGGAGCGGGCGCCGGTCCAGAGGGACGGGAGGGCCGGGAACTCGCGGATCCCGGCCGCCTCGCGGTATCGCGGTGGTCACGCCGACTCGAACTCGACCACCGCGTCGCCCGCAGCCGCGGCAGCGGCGAAGAAGTCCCTCAACCGGCTCAGGTCCGCCGTCAACTCCCCAGCCCGCGCCGGGCCCCACGGAGAGGAGAAGCCGAGGGACACGACCTCTCGCGCCAGCGCGGCGTCCAAGCGGTTGGGTGCGGCCGGGTGTGTGGCCGTCAGGTCGACGGCCGTCAGATGTCCGGTCTCCTCCCAGGCCACCGCCCGTCCCCGGGCCGGCCAGGGTTCGACCTCCTCCGGTTCCGCGGGCATCCTTATCCAGGTCCGCGGCACGGACACCGAGGCACGGCACTGCGGACCAGTGACTCCTCGGCCTCTGGCAGGACATGGTGCCCCATCTCGTCGGGGTTGTCCGCCACCTCGATGGAGAACCGACCGCCGCCGAGTGTCCGACCGAACGGAATCGCCCGGCCGTGGCGCGGTCCGTCGCCAGGCGGCGGTGGGTGCCCTCGTCCCAGAGGATGACGGTGCCCGCGCCGCACTCACCTCCGGCGATGGCGCCCTCGAAATCCGCGTGATCCATCGCATGGTCCTCGGCCGGCATCTCCAGGAGCCTGGCATGCGGGTCGTCGGAGGGGGCCTCGGGCCCTGTCCAGGACTTGAGGACGCCATCCACCGCAGACCGGAAGTCGAAGCGCATCGTGCTGGGCATCGTGGATCTGCACCAGGAAAGCGGGCTCGTCCGACCTCCGGCGAACCCTGCGTCTCCCTGTCCGTCGCGCCGGTCAGGTGACCGGCTCGGGTGCCGGTACGGGTCCCGGCATCGGGCCAGGGTGAGGGCCCGGTTCCGGCGCGGGCGCAGGGGGCGGCTGCGGATCGGGCTCGGGCTGCGGAGGAGCCGGCGGTACCGGGTCGGGGCCACCAGGCGCGGGAACCGGGCCGGGTACGGGCCCGGGCTCCGGCCCACCGGGTCCACGGCCGGGGCGGCATGGCAACTGGCGCTGAGGCACCGGTCACGCGAGCATCGGGCCATGACGGAATCCGAGCCTCCACCGGTGAGCCACGACGCCCACTACCTCGGCGCGACAGCCCATCTCTATGGCTGGCAGGTCACGCGCGAGCAGGACGGGGCGATGCGGTTCTCACTGCTCGACTGGACGCTGCGGGTGGAGTTCTCCCCGGACGGCCGGTTCTCGTCCGCCAGAGCGACCGGTCCCGGCAGCACGGACACCCGACTGGACCTACGGACGGTGATCGACGCGCTCGAGGAGTACGGCAGCCCTGCACTGCCCAAGCAGCCCTGAACCGCCGGTACGCGGCCGACGCCAACGCCCGCCCCGACCGGAGGGACGAGGCGGGGAACCGTAACCGGCACGCAGGCGCCCGCTACGGCCCGCCCTGGGACGTGATCGCCGATCCTGTGGCAGCCAGTCATGTGCCCCGCCCCTCTCCTCCCGGCAGGCCGCTGCGCTCCGGCTGCGCGGTCCCGCCGGACCTTCGGCGCGTGCCGATCATGCAGGCGGTCCGTCTGGCCCGGAACCCGTGACCGTTCCGCAGTATGGCCGTGGCCGTGGCCGGTGCACTGCCGGTCCGGCCGGGTGTTCACGGCAGATGTGCGAGATCCTGGACGTGAGCAGTCCGCGCCCCGAGTCGGGCCCGTGTGGCCGGCGCGAGGCCGGCCTGCCGAGACCGAGGCCCGGCGCGCCCGATCGTGCGTCGCGACACAGGCGCACAGACCGTGACCAACGGACCCGAGCGGAGGTCGTACGGCTGATGAGCGGCATCGAGCACGAGTCGGCAGAAGCGCGGGACACGACCGAGGGCCGCGTCTACACCGTCACCGGTGGCGACTGGGAGGAGGTCGCCGCTGCGCAGCGACGGGCGGACGACGAGCGGATCATCGTCAACATGGGTCCGCAGCACCCGTCCACGCACGGCGTGCTGCGCCTGGTCCTGGAGATCGACGGCGAGACGGTGAAGGAGGCGCGCTGCGGCATCGGCTACCTCCACACCGGCATCGAGAAGAACATGGAGTTCCGCAACTGGGTGCAGGGCACCACCTTCGTGACCCGGATGGACTACCTGACCCCGCTGTTCAACGAGACGGCCTACTGCCTGGCGGTGGAGAAGCTGCTCGGGATCACCGAGCAGGTCCCGGACCGGGCCGGCGTCATCCGGGTGATGATGATGGAGCTCAACCGGATCTCCTCGCACCTGGTGGCACTGGCCGCCGGCGGGATGGAGATCGGCTCCACCACGCTGATGGTCTACGGATTCCGGGACCGCGAGGTCGTCCTGGACGTCTTCGAGCTGGTGACGGGCCTGCGCATGAACCACGGCTACGTCCGGCCGGGCGGTCTCGCGCAGGACCTGCCCCCGGGCGCGCCGGACCAGATCCGCGAGGCGGTCAGGCTGCTGCGCTCGCGGATCCCGGAGTACGACAAGCTGGCGACCTACAACCCCGCCTTCAGGGCCCGACTGGTCGGCGTCGGCTTCCTGGACCTGCCCGGCTGCCTGGCCCTCGGCGCCACCGGGCCGATCCTGCGGGCCACCGGCCTGCCGCACGACCTGCGCAAGAGCGACCCGTACTGCGGTTACGAGACCTATGAGTTCGAGGTCGCGGTGGCCGACACCGCGGACTCCTACGGCCGGTTCCTGATCCGGCTGGAGGAGATGCGCCAGTCGCTGCGGATCGTCGAGCAGTGCCTCGACCGGCTGGCTCCCGGCCCGGTCATGGTGGCCGACAAGAAGATCGCCTGGCCCGCCCAACTGGCCGTCGGACCAGACGGGTTGGGCAACTCCCTCGACCACATCCGCAAGATCATGGGCGAGTCCATGGAGGCGCTGATCCACCACTTCAAGCTGGTGACGGAGGGCTTCCGCGTCCCGACGGGGCAGGCGTACGTGGCGGTCGAGTCCGCCAGGGGCGAGCTGGGCGTGCACGTCGTCTCCGACGGCGGCACGCGGCCGTACCGGGTGCACTTCCGGGATCCGTCGTTCACCAACCTGCAGGCGGTGGCGGCGATGTGCGAGGGCGGGCAGGTCGCGGACGTCATCGTCTCGGTGGCGAGCATCGACCCGGTGATGGGAGGCGTGGACCGATGAGACCCGGCGCACCGCGGACGCGCCGCCAGGCGGGCCGGAAGCAGGCGCGGCGTTCGGCCTTCCGCGCGCGGCGGCAGATACATCTGGCGCGCGGAGCGGGGCTCGGTGCCCGTGTGGCGCCGCTGCAGCACTACCAGGAGTTCCTCCTGGAGCAGGGCGGGAATTGACGTCCCCTCACCCGTCCGCTGCGGCCTCGGAAAATTTCTTCGAACCCGGGTGCAACCCCCCGGCGGGATGGACGTCTATCAGGGTGAGAGGCGGGGAGAGCGAGCCGGCGAAGCCGGGGGGCTCGGGCCGGCTCCTCGGGGCGCGACAGTAGGCGCCCGCTCATCCGATCAAAACCA
>NZ_JBSFKQ010000082.1:0-20009 GCF_053598615.1 Kitasatospora sp. NPDC001095
CCCGCCGCTCTTCCTTTCGGCGCCCTGTGGGGCGGGGGGGGGGGGGCGGGGGCGGCGGGCCGCCCCCGCCGCGGCCCGCACACGACGGCGGCCCGCCCGCACCGGATGGTGCGGGCGGGCCGTTGCGTTCTCCGTGCCCCGGGGTGCGACGCGCCGCCCCGGCCGCCGGCCTCGGCGGTCGCGGCGCCTGGCGACGTGCTCGGCGGCCTCAGCGCCTGGCGACGTGCTCGGCGCGCAGCGCCGCCTGCATCGCCGCGCCGTCCTGCCACGCGTAGAGCTGGTTGCCGGTCAGCGCCACGTTGTAGTGCCCGCAGGTGCCGGTGGCCTTGGTCACGACGTTCTCGGGGAACCAGCCGGCCTTGAGCGCCTCCGGCACTGGGTGCGCGCTCTTGCCCGGCAGCCCGGTGCTGCAGCCGGCGGGCAGCCGGCCCTCCGGGAGGGTGGCGAACAGCAGGCGGTCGTCACCCCTGGTGGACATCATGTACTTCACCCCGGAGGCGTTGTCGGGGAGCCAGCTCGGCATCGACCGGCGAGCGGCCTTGGCCTGGACGCCGGTCTCGTACGAGCCCTGCTGCTGGTGGTGTTCGTCGTACCAGTCGGACACTCGTGGGCCGATTGCCACGGCCGCCACGGCGACGGCCATGCCGGTGCCCGCGACTCCCATCGCGACCTTGCTCACGATGCTCTTCATGCCCGACTGCCCTCTCCGTGTCGTGACCGGTGCGGCTGTTGCCGCTCGTCTCCGCCGCCGACGGCCGCTCAGGGGGCACCGCCGGCCCGGTCGGCGTGCTCCGCCGTCCGGTGCAACCATCCTGGCCCGTCCGCACCCGTCGGTTCGTCACCACCAGGTCGCGATCCTGTCTCCGACCCACGGGGTACCGTCTCCACCTTCAGACGTACGCCCGTCGGCGGGGCCCCTGAGGTCTTCGGGTTCCGGGCCCCGATCGAGCCTCGCCGAAGCCCGGGGCCGCCGCAGCCCGACCTGCTGCACCCGGGGCACCGGCGGCGCCCCCGCGCGGCCGTCCGGGTCTCAGACAGACGCCGGCACCGGCCGGGCGACCGGGAACGGGCGGCCGTCGAGGGTCCAGTGCGGGTCGATCGGGCGCAGCAGCGAGGCGTACACCTGCGCGGCGACGTCCGGGTGGCGGATCTCGCCGGTGGGCGGGCCGGCCGGGATGTCGTGCCCGGCGCAGGCCACCCAGGCCGTCCGCTCCTCGGCCGTACGGCCGCCGTGGCCGCCGGCGTCCACATGCCCGTGGTCGGTGACGACGATGACCGTCCACTGTTCCTCGGCGTAGGTCTCCCGGCCGCGGACGGCGTCGAGGAGGCGGCCGAGGCGCTCGTCGGCGGTGCGCATGGACGCGCGGTACTCGTCGCCGCAGCCCAGGAAGTGGGCGGTCTCGTCGACGGCGCCGAGGTAGACGAAGGAGGCCTCCGGGTCGGCGGTGCCGAGGACGTGGACGGCCTCCCGGGTGACCTCCTCGTCCACCGCCTCCCAGGCCTCGGGGGCGTCCTCGGCGGGGGCTATGTACGAGAGCCGGCCGGGGGCGCGGAACAGCGGGCCGCCGGACTCGTTGATCATCAGAGGGTCCCAGCCGGCCGCGACGAAGGTACGGCGGCGGTCGCCCCGGGCGAGGCGGGTGGCGAAGTCGGGGAACACGTCGAGGCGGTTGCCGCCCAGGTGGTTGCCCCAGACTCCGTGCTTGGCGGGCTCGACCCCGGTCACGATGGTGGCCCAGCACGGCCCGGACATGGTGGGCGTGGTGTCCGCGACGGTGACCGGCACCAGGAACCCGGCCTCGGCGACCTCCCGCAGGCGCGGCATCGGCACCTGCTCCAGGTAGTCGTGGCGGACTCCGTCGATCCCGACGACGAGCACGCGGGGGCGGGGCCACTGGGCAGCGGACATGGGCGGTTCCTTTCGGTCGTGCGCACCCGGCCGCGCCCGCCGAGGGCGCCGCCGACCGCGCCATGCTCCACCGGCCGCCGTACCGGTCGGCGTCGCACCACCGAACACGGGGTGGCCACCAGGTGTCGGGAAGTCGCCATTCCGCTCTCGGCCGGTCCGCTCACGGCCGGTCGGCTCGCGTCGGTTGCCGTCAGCCGGTCGGTTCGCGGTCGGCTGCCCGTCGGCCGGTCGCCGACGGCCGGACGAAGCGGCGGTCGGCCGCGTCGAGTTCGGCGGCCGGTCCGGCGGCGCGCGGCACCACGCCGAGGCCCCGCTCCGGGTCCGCGGCGTAGCAGTGCGCGAGCCGGGGCAGGTTCGCCTCGACCACGGCCCGGTTCCCCGCCGGGTCGTACGGATCGGCGATCGGGCCGACGTCCAGGACGGCGGCGCTGGGCAGGGCGTCGGCGGCCTCGGCGAGCAGGACGGCGGTGGTGGTCCGCTGGGCCGAGGTGAGCAGGACGCGCTCCCCCGTGCCCAGGGCGTCGGCGGGCGACGTCACGGCTGCGGGCGGAACTCGTGGACGAGCTCGATGCGGCCGACGATGTGGCGGTTGAACTCCGCCAGCTCCTCGGCGGGCACCCAGAGTTCGAGGATCGTCCGGCCGCCCGCCTGCTGGACGGGGTAGCGGGCGAGGAAAGCGGTGTCGACCTTGAAGCGGGTGACGTAGCCGACGCCGGAGGCGGGGACGTTCCAGTCCCGGGCGATGCGGATCGCGTAGTCCTCGTTGAGGACGGGGTAGAAGATCGGCTGCTCGGGCAGGCGGGGCGGCCAGGCGCACCAGTCGGCGGCCTCGACCAGGGCCAGCTCCTCGGGGCCGGTGGGGCGCCAGAGGGTGGTGGTCGGGGGCGGCGTCGGGGCGAACCGGCTGGTCATGGCAGGGACGGTAGCCGGGCCGCGACGGGCCCGGCCACCGGTTTTCCCGGGCCGGCGCGGGGCCGCGGGGGACGGTCGAGGGAGAAGAGGGCGGGGGTGGGGCAGGGCCGTCAGCGGTAGGCGGACTCGCCGGTGATGGCCTCACCCAGGACCAGGGTGTGGATCTCGCTGGTGCCCTCGTAGGTGAGCACCGACTCCAGGTTGTTGGCGTGCCGCAGCACCGGGTACTCGGTGGTGATGCCGTTGGCCCCGAGGACGGTCCGGGCGCTGCGGGCGATCTCCAACGCGGTGCGGACGTTGTTGAGCTTGCCGAAGCTGACGTGCGGCGGGCGGGCCGCGCCCTGCTCCTTGAGCCGGCCGATCCGCAGGGCGACCAGGTACGCCTTCTCGACCTCCAGCATCATCTCGACGAGCTTCTGCTGGGTCAGCTGGAAACCCGCGATCGGGCGGTCGAACTGGATCCGGGTCTTGGCGTAGTCCAGGGCGGCGGTGTAGCAGTCGCGGGCGGCACCGACGGTGCCCCAGAGGATGCCGTAGCGGGCCTCGTTGAGGGAGGAGAGCGGTCCGCGCAGGCCGACCACCCCCGGCAGCACGGCGTCAGCGGGCAGCACCACCTCGTCGAAGGCCAGCTCGCTGGTGACAGAGGCGCGCAGCGAGAGCTTGCCGTGCACGTCGGTGGCGGTCAGACCGCGGGTGCCGCGCTCGACCAGGAAGCCGCGCACGCCCTCCTCGGTCTGCGCCCACACCACGGCGACGTCGGCGATGCTGCCGTTGGTGATCCACATCTTGCTGCCGGACAGCACCCAGTCGCCGCCCCCGCCGCCCTTGCGCACCGCCCGGGTACGCATGTTGGCCGGATCCGAGCCGAAGTCCGGTTCGGTCAGGCCGAAGCAGCCGATGAGTTCGCCGGCGGCCATGCCGGGCAGCCAGCGCTGCTTCTGCTCCTCGGAGCCGAAGGCGTGGATGGAGCGCATGGCCAGCGAGCCCTGGACGGAGACGAAGCTGCGCAGCCCGGAGTCGGCCGCCTCCAGTTCCATGCAGGCCACCCCGTACGCCACCGCGTCGGCGCCCGCGCAGCCGTAGCCGTCGAGGTGCATGCCGAGCACGCCCAGGGCGCCGAGCTCGGGGGCGAGTTCGCGGGCCGGGAAGACCCCGCGTTCGAACCAGTCGCCGATGTGCGGGCGGATGCGCTCCTCGGTGAACCGGCGGACGGTGTCGCGGATCAGCCGCTCCTCGTCGGAGAGCAGGTCTCCGACGGCGAGCAGGTCGGACGGGTCGATCCGGGTCGGCTTCGTCATCGAAGCTCCTTGTACTCTCGGCGGAATACCGGCGAGTATCGCGCACCCGGCCGGGCTGTGGGCGGGCGCGAACGAGTGAGGATGGCGACATGTCCGACGACGCGTACGCGGTCAGCGAGCTGACGGCCGGGGAGCTGGACGACTCGGCCGAGGAACTCGCCGCACTGCTGGTGGAGACGGTGCGCGCGGGCGCCTCGGTCGGGTTCCTCGCCCCGCTCGCGCCCGAGGAGGCCGCGGCGTGGTGGCGGGCGCTCGGCCCGGACGTCGCGGCCGGGCGCCTGGTGCTGTGGACCGCGCGGACCAGGGTCGGCGGGCGGCTCGCCGGCACGGTGCAGCTGCGGCCGGCCACCGCCGCGAACGGCCGGCACCGGGGCGAGGTGGCCAAGCTGATGGTGCACCCGGCCGACCGGGGGCAGCGGCTGGCCGGGCGGCTGCTGGCGGCCCTGGAGGCGCGGGCGGTGGCGCTGGGCATCCGGCTGCTGGTGCTGGACACCGAGACCGGCAGCCCGGCCGAGCAGCTGTACGACGGGGCCGGTTGGAGCCGGGTCGGTTCGGTGCCGGACTTCGCGGCCGACCCGGGGGGTACGCTCCGGCCGACCACCATCTTCTTCAAGTCGCCGACGGGCCGGGCCGCGGTGACGGACTGACGGGCCGACGCGCTGACGGGCCGACGCGCTGACGGGCCGAGCGGCCGAGCGGCCGAAGCAGCGGCCGGCGGGGGCACAACGGATCGGATGGGGACGGAGCGGGGGCAGGGCATGGCACATTGGGCGCTGGTCGTGGAGGAGACGGTCGGCAGCGGGCACGACCGGACCTGGGGCAGCAAGGTGCTGGCCGAGGTCGAGGGCAGCCGGGAGGATGCCGTCGAGGAGCTGAAGCGACTCGTCCCCTCCTACACGCCGCAGCACCCGTTCAACAGTCGGCGGCGGACGCTGCTCCGTGACGGGGACACCTACCTGCTGATCTCGCAGGGGAGCATGCGCGACTACCACTGCGTGTTCAAGGTGTGGGAGCTGCTCTGGGACAGCAAGCGGCCGGAGGTCCAGGCGGAGCGCCTGGCCGAGGGCGCCGGGGAGGAGCAGTGACCGGTGGCCGATGACTGGCGCACGGATGAGAGTGGACGGACGGCGGCCGACAGATGACGGCCGACAGATGTCAGCTGACAGATTTCAAACTCTGTCAGCTGACATCTGTCCGCCCGCCGTCATCCCACCCCGCACAGCCGCAGCACCGCTGTCGTCGCCGCACCCGCGACGACCACCGCCGGGAACGGCGCCCGGCGCAGCGCGAGCACCCCCGCGACCAGTACGCCCGCCGGTCGAGCCCATCCCGCGAAGCCGTGCCCCTGGGTCAGCGCACCGGTCGCGACCAGGGCCACCAGCAGCACCGCCGCCGCGACCGCCAGCAGGTGCCGCAGTCGCTCCGAGAGGGCGAGTCGGCCGGCGAGCAGCGGCCCGGCCAGCCGGTAGGCGTACGTTCCGGCCGCCAGCAGCAGGATCGCGTACAGCGGCATCATCGGACCGCCTCCTTCTTCCCGTTCACCGCGCCCGCGTCGTCCGCCGCCTTCCGGTCCGCCTTTCCTGCGGCCGGCCGTCCAGCGAACAGCAGTCCGACGAGGGCCAGCAACACCGGCAGCCCGGCCGGGACGAACGGCGTTGCCGCCACCGCGACCACCGCGCCCACCAGCGCTGCCGTACGGGTGCGGCGGTCCGCGAGCGAGGGCAGGACGAGCGCGAGCAGCACCGCGGGGAAGGCCGCGTCCAGGCCGAGTGCGTCCGTGTCGCCGATCAGCCCACCCGCGAGCGCTCCGAGCAGCACCGAGATGTTCCAGACCACGAACAGCGCGATCCCGCAGAGCCAGTAGACGGCCCGGCGCCGACGCGGTTCGTCCTGCTGCAGGGCGAAGGCGGCGGTCTCGTCGGTGAGCAGCTGCGCGCCCAGCAGGCGTCGCCACCGCGGGCCGTCGAGCACGTCGGCCACGGTGAAGCCGAAGGGCAGCAGCCGGGCGTTGAGGACCAGTCCGGTGGCGACCGCGGCGAGGGCGCCGCCGCCGGAGAGCACCACGCCGACCGCCGCGAACTGGGAGCCACCGGCGAACACCAGGACGGAGAGGGCGACGGGCACCCAGAGGGGCAGGCCGCCGGAGACGCTGATCGCGCCGAAGGAGGCGCCGACGAGGGCGTCGGCCAGACAGACCAGAGCGACGTCCCGAAGGGTGGCACGCTCCAATGTTCGGATTAGCGAACGCATGTTCATTAGAGTGAACCGCACCGGCGCCGTTCGTCAAGGCGAACAGGTAGACCGATCGGGCGAACGATGGTCGACTTGGCCGACCGTGGCAGCATGAACGGCGGCATCAGCCGCACCGGCAGCCGTGGAAGGGGCCAGGAGGAAGCGTGAGTGGCGAGCATGAGTGACCAGACCACCCCGGCCACGAGCCCCGGCGGGGCCGGCGGCACTGGCGGCACTGGCGGCCCCAGCGGGCCCGGCGGCGTCGGCGGGCCCGGCGGCGTCGGCGGCGTCGAGCTGATCGGCCAGATCGCCGCCTCGATCCGGCGAGAGCGCGAGCGCAGCGGCCTGTCGATGGCCGAGCTGGCCCGGCGCGCGGGCATCGCCAAGTCCACGCTGTCCCAGCTGGAGTCGGGCTCGGGCAACCCCAGCGTGGAGACGCTGTGGGCGCTCGGGGTCGCGCTGAACGTGCCGTTCAGCCGGCTTGTCGACCCGCCGCGCCCGGCCGTCAAGGTGATCCGGGCCGGCGAGGGCCCGGTGACCCACTCCGAGCGCGCCGACTACGCCGCCACCGTGCTCTCCTCCTGCCCGCCCAACGCCCGGCGCGACATCTACCGGATCGAGGCCCAGCCGGGCGAGACCAGGGCTTCCGACCCGCACATGCCCGGCACCGTCGAGCACGTGATGATCGGTGCCGGGCGGGCGCTGGTCGGGCCGACCGAGGCGCCGGTCGAGCTGGGCCCGGGCGACTACGTGAGCTACCCGGGCGACGCTCCGCACGTGTTCCGCGCACTGTCTCCCGACACCCTCGCGGTGATCGTCATGGAACACATCTGACACACCTGACTCACCGTCAATACCCGAGGTGACGCGAGAGGCTACTTCAACAGGCCGTCCAGGAAGGGGTTTCCGAACACCCGGTGTGGGTCGTGGCGGTCCAGCACGGCGACCGCCTCGTCCCAGCCCGGCCCGCCGCCCGCCCGCAGGCTGTCGGGGATGACCCGGCCGAGCAGGTCGGGATCGGACCAGGCGGCTTCGTCGGTGTACGCCCAGCCCTTGGACCACTCGACCCGCAGGCCCGCCCTGGTCCCGTCGAAGGTGCGCAGCAGCCACTGCTCCAACTCCCGGGCGAAGCGCTCCAGTCCGGGCGTGCCGGGGAAGGCCAGGACGTCCAGCCAGATCGCCGTGTCCCAGTCGGGCCGGTCGGCGCGCGGGCGCAGCGCGGACAGCAGCGGGGGCCGGGCGCCGGGGGCACCGGAGGAGGCCGGGTCGTCCAGGCCGGTGACCCTGATCTCCACCGCGCCGTTCACCGGGAACTCGCCTCGGGCCTGGTAGGTGGCGAGCAACTCCCGGTAGTGGGCGGCGAATTCGCTGACCGCCCACTGGATGTCGGCGCGCTTGAGGTGGATCGCGTAACCGTTGGCGGTGACCCGCAGGGTGGTCGGGCGGACGTACTGGAGCAGGGTGCGCGAGGGGCCCCAGAGGTCGGAGCGCAGTCCGCCCGCGAGCAGGTGGGTGAGCACCTCGCCGCTCAGCAGCCGGCGCAGCAGGTCACCGGAGAGCAGGACATCCGTGATGTCGCCCGTGAGCGCCACCTTCGCGACCAGGTACTGGAGTTGGCCGAACAGCGGGGCCGAGGCCCAGGCGCCGGTGACGATCTCGCCGGCGAGCCGGGCGACCGGCTCCGGAACGCTGTCCGAGAAGGGGTAGTTGTACGGGTGGTCGACGGCCAACGAGGCCAGCGGCTTCGTCGGGGTGACGGTCCAGGTCTTGAGCCACGGGTACTCGGTGTAGGCGAACCAGATCGCCTCGACCCGTCCGTCGCGTTCCACGAAGTCGGCCAGGGTGCGCGGGCCTCCCCCGGTACCGAGGACTCCGCCCAGCACGCCGCCGACGACCCCGCCGAGCACACCCCCGAGCCCACCGCCCTCGCCGCTCCCGGCTCCGGCTCCGGCTCCGGCCCCGGCGCCGGCTCCCGTTCCGGCGACCGGGCGGGCGAAGAGCTCGCTCGCCGGGATGTCGAGCCGGCTGACGCAGCGCAGCGGCCGGTCGGCGCCGGCCCGCAGCACCACCTCGGTGAGGAAGGCGCGGCCCAGGTGCACCAGGAAGGCGGCGCTGTCGGCCTCGGAGCGGTCGAAGGTGCGCAACGTGTAACGGCCGGTGGCCGGGTCGAGGACGACGGCGGTGAGCCGGACGACCTGGTTGCTGACCGAGCCGTAGCCGTGGCCCTGAGGCCGTACTTCCCCGGCGGCCGGGACGGCGGTGCCGTGGCCACCGATGGCGAGCACGCCTCCGACGGTGATCTCGCCGGGGGCCGGGCAGGCGGTCAGGCCGAGGCCGCGGTCGGCCAGGTGGGCGAGCAGTGCTTCCATGGTGGCGCCGGTCTGCACCCGAACGGTGTCGGCCGAGTCGGCACTGATGGCGGTCAGGTACCGGCTGGTGTCGACGAGCAGGACCCGGGCGCTCTCCTGGGTCCCGGCGGCGACGGTGAGCGGCGCCCAGGTGTGCCGGTAGCCGGAGGCGCGCAGCCGCCAGCCGTTGGCGTGCGCCCAGTCGGCCAGCGCCGGGACCTCCTCGGGGGTGCGGGGCGCGCAGGTCCACAGCTGGTCGGTGCGGATCTCGCCGGACCAGTTCTGGAAGACCCGCTGGTAGAGCTCGGTGCCGGCGGGCAGTCCGGGCGGTACGGGCGCGGCCGCCTCGACACTGTCGGGTCCGACGGTGCCGCGCAGCAGCCACGCCGCGCCGCCGAGCGCCGCCGACGCACCCAGCAGCTGCCGACGGGTGAGGCCCCCGGGGGTGCTCGTCGGGGGCCTCACCGGTACGTCCGTCCGGGCGTTCATCGGGATCATTCCGTCCGGTTTCGCCCCGCCGCCCGTTCCGCCCGTCGGGCCGTGTCCTGTGGTCATCCGCGTCTCCGCCCCCTCGTGCTGGTCCCCCGGGCCGAGCTGCGGCGATCGGGTCCGGCCGGAGTCCGCCCGGCCCAGTTCGGAGCGTATGAAGGGGCGCGCGGCAGTTTGAAGCGCCTGACCGGGATCTCACTCCTTCGAGTGAGGTCGGCCCGATCGACCCCGGGAGACCCGTTCCACCTGCCCCGCTCCTCGTCCGGACCCGGTTGCCCGCCCGCTCGGCCGGCGCATAGGTTGATCACGATCACCCCGCCCGCCCGCCGGAGGCTCCGCCATGCCCTCGTCCGCGAACTCTTCCGTGCCCACGCGTCCCGAGCCCGCGCGCCCCCAACCCGCGCGTCCCGAGCCCGGAGCACTGACCGTCCCCGGAGCGCTGACCGTCGCCGTCGCCCAGCCCCTCTGCGCCGCCGCCGGCCGTCCGGACACCGTGTCCGAGAACGTCGCCCGGCACGCCGAGGCGGTGCGCGAGGCGGGCACCCGGCTGGTGGTGTTCCCCGAGCTGTCGCTGACGGGCTACGACCTGGCCGCACCGGCCGTCGACCCGGCGGACGCCCGGCTCGCGCCGCTGGTGGCGGCGTGCGCCGCGACCGGCGCCGTCGCCCTGGTCGGGGCGCCGGTCCTCGAGGCCGACGGGCGCGAGTCCATCGCCACGCTGGCGGTCACCGGGGAGGGCGCCGAGGTCGTCTACCGGAAGACGCGCCTGCACGGTGCCGAGGTGGAGCGCTTCGCCCCCGGCGAGAAGCCCGTCGTCCTGGAGCTGGACGGCCTGCGGCTCGGCCTCGCCGTCTGCGCGGACGCCGCCGACCCGGCGCACGCCGAGGAGACCGCCGCGCTCGGCATCGACGCCTACGTCGCCTCCACCCTCTACGGGCCCGGCGCCGCCCAGGCCGAGCGCCGGGACGGCCACTTCCGCGACCGGGCCGCCGCCCACGGGGTGTGGTGCGTGCTCGCGACCTGTGCCGGGGCCACCGGCGAGTACCCGGACAGCTCGGGCGGCTCCGGTGTCTGGGCCCCGGGCGGGGGCCTCGTCGTCCAGGCCGGCAGTGCCCCGGGCGAGCTGGTCCGCGCCGAGCTGCCCCGGCGGTAGGCCCGGGCGGTAGGCCTCGGGGGCAGGCCCCTCGTCGACCTGTTCCCCGGCGGCCGGCTGGCCGGAACCGAGTCCCCCGAGCGGAAGAACCCGGCCCGAGCGGAAATACCCGGGCCCCGCGCGCGGCTGTGGTGAGCGAAGATCCGTTCCGGGCCGCTCCGGCCCGTACAGGAGGTGCAGCGCGCGATGAGTGGCGAGCAGGCGAAGCCGCAGGAGTACCGGATCGAGCACGACTCGATGGGCGAGGTCCGGGTGCCGGCCGACGCGAAGTGGCAGGCGCAGACGCAGCGGGCGGTGGAGAACTTCCCGGTGTCCGGTCAGCGGCTGGAGCGGGCGCACATCGCCGCGCTGGCCCGGATCAAGGCCGCCGCGGCCCGGGTGAACGCCCGGCTCGGGGTGCTGGACGAGGAGACGGCGGAGGCGATCGCGGGGGCCGCCGAGGAGGTCGCGGAGGGGCACTGGGACGACCAGTTCCCGGTGGACGTGTTCCAGACCGGCTCGGGCACCTCCTCCAACATGAACACCAACGAGGTGATCGCCACCCTGGCCGGGGAGCGGCTGGGCCGGCCGGTCCACCCGAACGACCACGTCAACGCCAGCCAGTCGTCCAACGACGTCTTCCCGTCCTCGATCCACATCGCCGCGACCGCCGCCGTCACCCACGACCTGGTCCCGGCACTGGAGCACCTCGCGGAGGCGCTGGAGCGCAAGGCCACCGAGTTCGCCGGGGTGGTCAAGTCGGGCCGCACGCACCTGATGGACGCCACGCCCGTCACGCTCGGCCAGGAGTTCGGCGGCTACGCGGCGCAGGTGCGGAACGGGCGGGAGCGGCTGCTGGCCTCCCTCCCCCGGGTGGCCGAACTCCCGCTCGGTGGAACGGCAGTGGGCACCGGCATCAACACCCCGCCCGGCTTCCCGGCGGCCGTCATCGCGGAGGTCGCGCGCGCCACCGGCCTGCCGCTGACCGAGGCGCGCAACCACTTCGAGGCGCAGGGCGCGCGGGACGCCCTGGTCGAGCTGAGCGGTCAACTGCGCACGGTGGCGGTCGGGTTCACGAAGATCGCGAACGATCTGCGGTGGATGGGCTCCGGTCCGCGCACCGGGCTCGGCGAGATCAACCTGCCGGACCTCCAGCCGGGTTCGTCGATCATGCCGGGCAAGGTGAACCCGGTGCTGCCCGAGGTGGTGCTGATGGTCGCCGCCCAGGTGGTGGGCAACGACGCGACGGTCACACTGGCGGGTGCCAGCGGCAACTTCGAGCTGAACGTGATGCTCCCGGTGATCGCCCGCAACGTGCTGGAGTCGGTGCGGCTGCTCGCCAACAGCGCCCGGCTGCTGGCCGACCGGACGGTGGACGGCGTCACCGCCAACGTCGAACGGGCCCGGGAGTACGCGGAGTCCTCGCCCTCGGTGGTGACCCCGCTGAACCGCTACATCGGGTACGAGGAGGCGGCGAAGGTCGCCAAGCAGGCGCTGGCCGAGCGCAAGACGATCCGTCAGGTGGTGCTGGAGCGCGGCTACGTCGACCAGGGCAGGCTCACCGGGGAGCAGCTGGACGAGGCCCTGGACGTCCTGCGGATGACGCACCCGTAACGGGGGCCGGACCACGCCGGCGCCCGGGGCGCGCGCGGGGGCGTACGCCGGGGCGCGGCCGACGTCCCGGCAGGCGTGTGCGCCACCGTCCCGGCAGGCGTGTCGGGACGCACGCCGGGGCGCGGCGGGCGGTTGGGCCCTCCGCGCCCCGGTCATGGGCTGTGGGGAAGATCAGCCCTTGGCGCGGCCGGCCCGGCCGCGCCGCATCGATGCTCCGTTCGACGTCATGGTCGCCATCGAGATCGCCGCGAGGCCGAGCAGGAACATCACGGCGCCTACGATGATGCAGGTCACGATGTTCTTGCCGTGCGCGACGGACCCGGAGACGAGCCACGGGGAGATGATCGTCCAGACACCGAGCGCGGCGGCCGCCCAGGCCCGCGCGTGGGTGCGTTCGTAGGCCGATCCGTAGCCGGCCATGAGGGCCGTGTAGGCCAGACCCACGATCAGGCAGGTCACGGTCAGGGTGTTGTACGCGGTGAAGCCGACGATCCATGGCGATGCTGCCAGGAAGAGACCGGCCAGGACGGCCAGGGCTTCGATGCCCTGGGCACGGGGGGTCGAAGTGACCCGCTCGTAGCGTTCGCGGAGTTCGACGATGTCCGGATGGTGCTCCATGCCCGTCGTCGGGATATGGGTTGCCACCGATACCACCTCCTGTGGTCGGAACCGGTAAGGCGCTTGCCCCGTACCCATTCTGGCCCTTATCCACCGTTTTGCACCCGATGGCCGGGAATGGTGGATAACCATCCGATCACGCCGGTGACCTGCGTCTCAACCGCCCGGGCCGCCATTGCCTATGCAACTCGTTGCATAGCAGGATGCGGGCCATGGCACTGGAGCACGCGATCCTCGTCTCGCTGCTGGAGCAGCCCGGCTCCGGCTACGAGCTGGCCCGGCGCTTCGACCGCTCGATCGGACGCTTCTGGACCGCCACCCACCAGCAGATCTACCGGGTGCTGCGGCGGATGGAGGCGGACGGCTGGGTGGCCGCGCAGGAGGTCCCCCAGGACGGGCGCCCGGACAAGAAGGTCTACTCGGCGGCCGAGGCCGGACGCGCCGCACTGGCCGGCTGGCTGCGCGAGCCCGTCGAGCCGGAGACCGTCCGGCACGAGCTCGCGGTCAAGATCCGGGCCGCCGCCTTCGACGACCCGGCCGCGCTGGTCTCCGAGGTCGAACGGCACCGCGAGAGCCACGCCGCCCTGCTCGCCCGCTACCTGCACGGCGAGCAGCGGGACTTCCCCGACACCACCGCGCTCGACGCCCGCGAGCAGCTCCAGCACGTGGTGCTGCGCGGCGGCATCGAGTACGAGCGGATGACTCTCGCCTGGCTCGACGACGTGCTCGCCACCCTACGCCGCCTCGCCACCGACCGGCCTGACCAACCGGCCTGACCAACCGGCCTGGCCGGCGGTCCGACCGGCAGTCAGGCCAGCAGTCAGGCTGGCCAGCAGGCCGGCTCGCCGCCCATTTCGCACCCTCGACCTCTCACACCCTCGACCCCCGGGAGCCCCTCGATGCTCTTCAACCCGCGAAGCTACGACCCCGTACAGTTCGACGAGCCGACCCGCCGACTGCTGCGCGCGACGGTGGACTGGTTCGAGTCCCGCGGCAAGAAGGCGCTGATCGACACCTACATCGACCGCAGCTGGTACGCGGACTTCCTGGACTTCGCCGCGAAGGAGGGCCTGTTCGCGGAGTTCCTGACCCCCGCCGCGGCCGACTCCGACAAGCGCTGGGACACCGCGCGGATCGCCGAGCTCAACGAGATCCTCGGCTTCTACGGCCTCGGCTACTGGTACACCTGGCAGGTCACCATCCTGGGCCTCGGCCCGGTCTGGCAGAGCGAGAACGAGGCCGTCCGCGCCCGCGCCGCCAAGCTCCTCGCCGACGGCCACGTGATGGCCTTCGGCCTCTCCGAGCGCACCCACGGCGCCGACATCTACTCCACCGACATGATCCTCACCCCGGACGGCGAGGGCGGCTTCACCGCGAGCGGCTCCAAGTACTACATCGGCAACGGCAACGTGGCCGGCCTGGTCTCGGTGTTCGGCCGCCGCTCGGACGTCGAGGGCCCGGAGGGCTACGTCTTCTTCGCCGCCGACAGCCGCCACGACGCGTACCACCTGGTCAAGAACGTGGTGAACGCGCAGATGTACGTCAGCGAGTTCCGCCTGGAGGACTACCCGGTGCGCGCCGAGGACGTGCTGCACACCGGCCAGGCCGCCTTCGACGCCGCGCTGAACACCGTCAACGTCGGCAAGTTCAACCTCTGCACCGCCTCGGTCGGCATCTGCGAGCACGCGATGTACGAGGCCGTCACGCACGCCCACAACCGGGTGCTGTACGGCCGGCGGGTCACCGACTTCCCGCACGTCAAGCGGGAGTTGACCGACGCGTACGTCCGCCTGGCGGCAATGAAGCTGTTCAGCGCGCGGGCCGTGGACTACTTCCGCAGCGCCTCCCCCGAGGACCGCCGCTACCTGCTGTTCAACCCGATGACCAAGATGAAGGTCACCACCGAGGGCGAGAAGGTCATCGACCTGATGTGGGACGTCATCGCGGCCAAGGGCTTCGAGGCGGACACCTACTTCGACAAGGCCGCGAAGGACATCCGCGGCCTGCCGAAGCTGGAGGGCACCGTCCACGTCAACCTGGCGCTGATCCTCAAGTTCATGGGCAACTACCTGTTCGCGCCCGCCGACTACGCCCCCGTGCCGACCCGCCTGGACGCCGCCGACGACGCCTTCCTGTTCCGGCAGGGGCCCGCCCGCGGCCTCGGCGCGATCCGGTTCCACGACTGGCGCGCCGCCTACGACCGCCACGCCGAGCTGCCCAACGTCGCCCGCTTCCGCGAACAGGCCGACGGCTTCTGCGAGTTGCTGCTCGAGAACGCGCCGAGCAAGGAGCAGCAGGCGGACCTGGACTTCCTGCTGGAGATCGGCCAGCTGTTCGCGCTGATCGTCTACGGACAGCTGGTGCTGGAGCAGGCCGAGCTGACCGGCCTGGACGCGGACGTCCTGGACCGGATCTTCGACGCGCTGGTCCGCGACTTCTCCGCGCACGCCACCGAGCTGCACGGCAAGGCCTCCGCCACCGAGGAGCAGGCTGCCTGGGCTCTGGCGAACGTGCGCCGCCCGGTCGCCGACCCGGCGCGGGACGCGCGGGTGTGGGCGCGGGTGGAGGCGCTCTCCGGCGCGTACGAGATGCAGCCGTAGGGCCGCGCGGCAGGACCCCGGGGGTGCCGGTCGGCGGGCCGGCACCCCCGGTTCATCCCTCCGGGGAGGGCCGGCACCCCCCGGTTCACCTCTCCGGGGAGGACCGGCCGTCCCCGAGGCCCATGTCGCGGGCCCGGGCGACCGCCTCGGCGCGTGTCGCGACGTGCAGCTTCTCGAAGATGTGGGTGATGTGGTTGCGGACGGTCTTCTCGGCGACCACCAGCTCCCGGGCGATCCGCCGGTTGTCCAGCCCGCGCGCGACCAGGTCCAGCACCTCGGCCTCGCGGGCGGTGAGCTCGGGAAAGAGCTGTCCCGCCTCGCGCATCCTCGCCCCGGCCAGCAGGGCGGTGATCCGCCCGGCCACCTCGCCGCCGAACACCGCGCCGCCCGCCGCGACCGTCCGCACCGCGTGCAGCACCTCCTCCCGGCCCGCGCCCTTGACCAGGTAGCCGCGCGCGCCCGCCTGGAGGGCGCCGAGCAGGTTCCCGTCGTCGTCCGACATGGTCAGCATCAGCACCGGCGGCGGGGCTTCCTGGGTGGCGAGCTGCCGGACGGCCTCCAGTCCGGAGCCGTCGGGCAGCGAGAGGTCCATGATCACCACGGTCGGGCGGTGCCGGGCGACCGCCCGCGGGACGTCGGCGACCCGCTCGGCCTCGGCGACGACCGAGATGTCGTCCGTGCTCTCCAGGGCCGCCCGGAGGCCCTCCCGGAAGAGGGGGTGGTCATCGACGATCAGTACACGGACGGCCCTTTCCGTGCTGGGGTCCGGAGGTTCCACTGGCTGCTCCTCATCCACGCGGGCGACACTATCAGCGGCGATAGCATGACTTTCCGTGACATGCTGGTGAACCCCTCGGCGTGTCGGCCCGCCTGCGCCAGGATCCGAGACCGGTGCCTCAGGCACCCGGGACACCGGGCCGCCGAGGCTTGGGTCCCCGGGACCGGTGCCCTGTCGACCGAGCCCGTCCAAGAGGTGATGCCATGGCCACGGCGATCTCTCATCCGCACCGCACGCGGGCCGAGCGGCAACTGACCGCCGCCGCGGTCGTCACGGCGGTCTGCTTCATCGTCGCGACGCTGTGGATCTGCTACGTGCTCGTGCACCTGGGCGATCCGGGCGTGTCCGTCCCCCGGGACGCACTCCTCAACCTGCTCGCCATCCTTCCGGCCGCCGCCTCGGGCATGCTGCTGCATGCCCACCGCCCCGGCAGCCCGCTCGGCTGGGTCTTCCTGATGTGGGCCTTGAGCTTCGTCCTGACCCTCGCCCCGACCGCACCGGCCTGGGTCGAGGTCACTGCCCCCGGCCTCATCGGCGCCATCCTGGTCGTCGAGGTGATCGGCCTTGCGGTCAGCTCGACGATCATCTACGCGCTACCGCTATGGCTACCGAACGGTCGGCTGACGACCCGACGATGGTGGTGGTACATCGCGGCCGTCTCGCTGTACACGGTTCCGGCCGCGGCTGCGCTGCTCGACCGTCCACATTCCTTCGGACGGCCGAATCCGCTGGCGGGCACCCCTCCGGCACGCTTCTTCAGCACCGTCGCCGGCACCTGGGCCGACCACGACCGGCTGATCAACGACTGCCTCCTCGGGTTCCTGGCGGTCGTCCTGTTGACTCGAATGCTGCGATCCCGCAGCCGGGGCAGCGACGCGGAAGTGACTCGCAGGCGCCGGTTCCGGGTGCTGGCGATGCTCGGAACGTATTCGCTCTTCGCTGCGACCGAGGCCCTGTACGCCCGGCTGTCGAGTGTGCACTTCTGGCTCACCTATGTGCTCTACGCCGTCGCGGGTCTGGTTTGGGCCGTCGTGGGTTTCCTGGTCGTGCAGCATCACGGCTGGCGGCTCGACAGAGCGGCCCGCAATGTCCTGATCGGGCTGTTGCTGGGCACAGGCGTCACCGGGCTGTTCGTGGTGGCCGCCGCCGTGCTGTCCAACTGGCTGGTCCCTGGCCACGGCGCGGCAGCCCTGGTGTTGATCGCCCTGGTGTACGCGCTCGGCGCGGCACTGCCCCGTGCGGCGCGGGGAGCCGTCGCCCTGGTCGACCGGCTGTACTTCGGCAAGCGCGCACAGCCGTACCAGGTGTTGCGCACGCTCGCCGGGAGGTTGCGGCAGGTCGTCGATCCGGAGCACATTCCGGAGACACTGTGCTCAACGGTCGCCGAGGAACTACGACTGCCCGGAGTCGCCCTCTCCGTCATCACCCAGTCCGGGCACCGCACCCTGGCCACGACCGGAAGACTGGGCGGACTCAGCCAGGACTTCCTGCTGTTCCATAACGGGATGAAGATCGGCACATTGACCGTGGGCCTGCGCTCCGGCGAGCAGCGACTGGACGCCAGCGACGTCGACATCCTGCGTTCGCTCGCCGACCAGGCCTCACCGGCAGTCGCCTCGCTTCGGCTCCAGGAGGACCTTCGAGCCAGCCGGGAACAGATCGTCTCCGCGCGGGAGGAGGAACGGCGGTGGCTGAGGCGGGACATCCATGACGGGCTCGGGCCGGCCCTGGCCGGACTGCGACTGCAGGTGGACAATGCGGGCTCGGAGGCCGACGGCAGGCTCGCGGGCACCCTGCACAAGGTGTCGGACGGCCTGGGGCTGGCGATCAAGGAGGTCCGCCGGATCACCGACCGGCTCGGGCCCGCGCCGGTCTGCGAGTTCGGTCTGACGCGAGCGGTACGCCGACTCGCGGAGACCTTCAGCGGGACCGGGCTGACCGTGACGGTGGAGCTGTCATCGGATCCACTACCGGACCTGCCGGCGGTAGTGGAGAACACGGCGTACCGCATCACGGCAGAGGCGCTCAACAACGTGTTGCGGCATGCCCGAGCTCGAACAGCGCGTGTGACGCTGCGGGTGGACGCGGAGGAACTGACACTGATCGTGCATGACGACGGCGTGGGGTACCAGGCCGACCAGCGTCTGCGAACGGGTGGCGGCGGAGTCGGAATGCGGTCGATGGCGGAACGGGCGGCGGAGGTCGGCGGCCGGTGCACCATCCGGTCGCTGCCGGATGACGGGGGAACCCAGGTGGTGGCCGTACTGCCGCGCTCTCCGATGACCAGGAACAGTTGAATGACGGATGACGGGCGGATGACAGATTTCAAAATCTGTCATCCGTCATCTGTCATCCGTCTCGACGACTTGCAGGTCGCCCTGTTCTCTCAACTCTGCGGATCGACCTGCCCCAGGCGCGTGGGCCCGTCCTCCCGCTCCGGCGCCGCTCCGGCACCGGGGGCGCCGACGCGGCCGAGAACGGCGGTGACCGGTCCGCGCCGCCCGGCCCGCAGGCCGTACCGCTCGCCCGCCCTGGCGTAGACCAGGTCGCCGGGGATCAGCGGTACTTCACCGAGTTCGCCGAGGAAGACGGCGGCCCCGGAGAGGAGCAGCAGGAAGGTGTCGGCCGAGCGGTCCGTGTACGGGCCGCAGGTGGTGCCCGGGGCGAGGCGGACGGTGCCCACGTCGACCTGGCGCCAGTTCCGGGCGGGCGCCGAGTCCGATCGCTGGGTCGGGATGGCGGCCCTGGCGGGGTTGGGGCGGACGGTGAGCACGGCGGTCGGTGTGCCGCGGACGGCGGTGAGCCGGTAGGAGGTGCCGGGCCGGTGGTGCAGGGCCTCGCCCGGGGAGAGGATCCGGCCGGCCGCGAACAGCCGGCCGGAGAGCACCACGGTCACCGACTCGACGGACTTGTACGGGAGTTGTTCGACCCGGACGCCCGGCGGCAGCGCCTCGACAGTGAGTCCGGCGCGGACGGCCGGCCGCTGCTCGGGGTCGATCAGCCGCTGGAACGCGGGCGCGGTGCGGGGAACGGCGGCGGGGACGAGTATCACGAGGGGTTCCTCCGACGAGGACTGGTGGGACCGGTCAGGGCCGGTTCCGGCGGGTGGCGCGGCGCCGGGCCGGGGCGGCCCGGGTGCCGGCGGAGTGCCGGGGTACGGCGAGGGTCAGGCAGAGCAGCTCCACACCGAGCGGCCCGGCTTCGAGGTGCAGGGCGCGGCCGCGGCGGGCCAGCAGCAGGTCTCCTTCGGAGGCCAGGTGCTCGGGCTCGTCGGAGAGTCGGCCGACGACGGCGGCGCCGCGCAGCACGTGCAGGACGGTCTCGGTGTCGGGCCGGCCCGGGAGGACGTGGTGGGCGCCCGGGCTCAGGCGCAGGTGGTCGAAGGCCTCGCAGGCGCTGGCGAGCATCGAGCTCCGAGCCAGGGAGCGGATCCGTACGCGCTCGCCGTTCGGGCCGATGAGGACCATGGCCGCGCCGGCGTCGGTGGTGACGATCACCTGGGGTCACCTCCTCGGGAGGGGAGCGGGACGGCGAGCAGGGCGTGGAAGAACTCCAGGCCCGCCGTCCCGGCGGTCAGGACGGTCCGCGAGCCGAGCGGCAGTACCACCGCGGTGCCCTCGACCAGCGGGAAGCCGGCCCCGGCGCGCTCCGGGTGATCCGGGTTGTCCCGGTTGTCCTGGTGCACGGCGCTCTCGGGCAGCTCGGCGAGCCCGGAGCCGGCGGTGACGTAGATCGCGTGCTCGATGCCGTCGGCGACCAACTCGGTGCACCAGCCCGGGTCGAGCCGTTGCAGGCCGACGCCGCGCAGCGGTCCGGCGAGCAGGCGGCCGGGGTCGACGGCGCCTCGGCGGCGCAGGTCGGTGATGACGGTGCCCGACATGACGGGCGCTCCTTCCGCTCGTGGGCGGGCTCTGCGGCCCGCCTACGCGATCCACCGTGCGCCGCCCACTGTCCCGGCCGCACGGGGGTGTCGTCCCGTCCGGCTCCCGACCCGATCCCGGACGGCTCCCGACGCGATCCCGGCCGGGACCCGGTTCGATCCCGGCCCGCTCCCGGTGGGGGGGGGGGCGGGGGCGGGG
>NZ_JBSFKQ010000083.1:0-19359 GCF_053598615.1 Kitasatospora sp. NPDC001095
GGTTCACCGCGGAGCCACGGATGACGGCCAGCACCTGGTGCCCGTTGCGCCGGGCGTCCGAGAGCCGCTCCAGCAGCAGCATCCCGGCGCCCTCGCCCCAGCCGGTGCCGTCCGCCCCGTCGGCGAAGGACTTGCACCGGCCGTCCGGGGAGAGCCCGCGCTGACGGCTGAAGGCGATGAACGCTCCCGGGGTGGACATCACCGAGACACCGCCGGCCATCGCCAGCGTGCACTCGCGCTGGCGCAGCGCCTGCACCGCCAGGTGCAGCGCGACCAGGGCCGAGGAGCACGCGGTGTCGATGGTGACCGCGGGCCCCTCGGTGCCGAGGGTGTAGGAGATCCGGCCGGCCATCACCGCCGCCAGCACGCCGGTGCCGAGCGCCGCCTCGGGGTCCTTCGGCAGCTTCGCCAGCACGTCGCGGTAGTCCTGGCCGTTGGTGCCCGCGAACACCCCGATCCGGGCGCCGCGTACCGAGTCCGGCGCGATGCCGCCGCGTTCCAGCGCCTCCCAAGCCACCTCGAGGAGCAGCCGCTGCTGGGGGTCCATCAGCAGCGCCTCGCGCGGCGAGATGCCGAAGAAGTCCGGCTCGAAGTCGGCGGCCCCGTGCAGGAAACCGCCCCGCAGCACATAGCTCTTGCCGGACGCGTCCGGATCGGGGTCGTAGAGCGCGGCGCCGTCCCAGCCCCGGTTGTCCGGGAAGTCCGTGACGGCATCGGTGCCCTCGTCGACCAGCCGCCAGAGCTCCTCGGGAGTGCTGACGCCACCGGGGAACCGGCAGCTCATCGCCACGATGGCGATGGGCTCCTTCTCCTCGGTCTCCACGTCGCGCAGCCGCTGCCGGGTCTGGGCCAGATCAGCGGTGACCCTCTTGAGATAGTCGAGCAGCTTGTCATCGTTGGTCATCGAGTGTCGCCACTTCTGTGCGGAAGATTCAGCCTGGCGTGCGGGGCGGGGTCGGCGGTCGTGCTCACGTCGTCACGCCGTGCCGAGCTCGTTGTCGATGAAGGCGAAGACGTCGTCGGCGGAGGCGTTCTCCAGCCGCCCTGCGACCGACTCGCCGCCGGCCGCGGACAGGGTCTCGGTCAGCCCGTTGAGCATCGCCTGCAGGCGAGCCGTGAACCGGCCCTGCTCGATCTCCTCGACCTTCAGCCCACCGAACGCGGCCTCCAGCCGGTCGAGTTCGGCCAGCAGCAGGTCGGCCGAGGAGCCGTCCTCGCCCTCGCCCAGCTCGGTTCCGAGGTGCTCGGCCAACGCGGCGGGCGTCGCGTAGTCGAAGACCAGCGTGGCCGGCAGGGCCACTCCGGCGGCGGTGCTGAGCCGGTTGCGCAGGTCCACCGAGGTCAGCGAGTCGAAGCCGAGGTCGCGGAAGGCGGTGCTGGGATCGATCCCGCCGGCCGCGCCGTAGCCGAGCACGGTGGCGGCCTGGGTGCAGACCAGGTCCACCAGGGCGCGCTTGCGCTCGCCGCCGGTCAGGGCGGCCAGCTTCTGGGCGAAGCCGTCGGGGACCGCGTTGTCACCGCCGCCGGCCGCCGCCAGTCCCTGGACCTCGGGCAGGTCGGCCAGCAGCGGGCTGGGCCGGGCGGCGCCGAAGGCGGGCGCGAACCTGGTCCAGTCCACGTCGGCCACGGTCAGCGTGGTCTCGCCGCTCTCCAGCGCCCGGCGCAGCGCGGTCAGCGCCTGGTCGGGGTTCATCGCCGAGATGCCGAGGTTGCGGCCCGCGTCACGCACGGCGCCGTGGTCGGCCATGCCGCCGCCACCCCACGGTCCCCAGGCGATCGAGGAGGCCGCCAGGCCCTCGCCGCGCCGGTACTCGGCCAGCGCGTCCAGGAAGGCGTTGGCGGCCGCGTAGTTGGCCTGCCCGGCGCCGCCGACGGTGGCGGTGAGCGAGGAGAACAGGATGAACGCCGACAGGTCCAGCTCCGCGGTGAGCTCGTGCAGGTTCAGGGCGGCCTGCGCCTTGGGCCGCAGCACCGTGGCGAAGCGCTCGGGGGTGAGCGCGTCCAGCACGCCGTCGTCCAGCACGCCGGCCAGGTGGATCACGGCGGTCAGCGGATGCTCGGCCGGGACGGTGGCCAGCAGCGCGGCCAGGCTCTCGCGGTCGGCCGCGTCGCAGGCGGCGAAGGTGACCTTGGTGCCGGTCGCGGCCAGCTCCTGCCGCAGTTCGGCGGCGCCGGGCGCTGCCTCGCCACGGCGGCTGATGAGCAGCAGGTGCTCCGCACCCTGCTCGGCCAGCCAGCTCGCCACCCGGGCACCGACCGCGCCGGTGGCGCCGGTGACCAGCACCGTGCCGGTGGGCTGCCACGGGGCACCGGGCCGCACCGGCGCGTGCTCCAGGCGGCGGGCGAACAGGCCGGACTCGCGCAGGACCAGCTGGTCCTCGTCGCCGTAGGCGGTGAGCGCGGTGGCGAGTCGGGCCAGGGTGAGCGGGCCGAGCTCGGCGGGCAGGTCGAGCAGGCCACCCCAGCGCTCGGGGTGCTCCAGCGCGGCCACCCGGCCCAGGCCCCAGACCTCGGCCTGGCTGAATCCGCTCGGACGGGCCGAGGACTCGTGAGCCATCGCGTCCCGGGTGACGGCCCACAGCCCGGCCTCGATGCCGGCGTCGCCGAGTGCCTGGATCAGCGCGGCGGTCACGGCGGCCCGGGTGTCGAGCGCCAGCAGGGAGAGAACGCCGTCCACCGCACCGTGACCATCGAGCAGTTCGGCCAGGGCGGTGCGCTGCTGCGCGGCCGTGGGCACGGCGAGCAGCTCGACCTGGTGGCCGCGCTCGCGCAGCGCGGCCAGCGCGGCCTCGACCCACGGGTCCTGGGCCAGGTCCTCGGAGACCACGGCCAGCCAGCGGAACGCGGCGGCGCGGTCCTCGGAGCCGGGCAGCATCCGCCAGCCGACGCGGTAACGCCAGCCGTCCACCGTGGCGTTGGCCTGCCGCTGGTCGTACCAGGAGGCCAGCGCCGGCATCAGCGCGGCCACCGGGGCCTGGTCGTCCACGCCGAGGGTGGCGGCGACCGCGGCCACGTCCTGCTCCCGGACCAGCTCCCAGAACTCGCCGCCCCCGTCGCCGCCGCGGCCCGGGGCGGTGGCCGCCGTGATGGACGGGGCGTTTTCCCAGTGCCGGTCGCGCCGGAAGGGGTAGGTCGGCAGGTCCACCACGCGGGCGCCGGTGAACAGCGCCGACCAGTCCGGGCTCAGGCCGCTGACGTGCAGTCGGCCGAGCGCCGTCAGCAGCGCCTTGGCCTCGCCCTGGTCCCGACGCTGGGTGGCGACCACCTCGGCCACGATGTCCTGGGACATGCCGGTGAGCACCGAGTCCGGGCCCACCTCCAGCAGCCGGGTGACGCCCTCGGCGGCCAGGGTGCGTACACCGTCGTGGAACCGGACGGCCTCGCGTACGTGGCGCACCCAGTAGTCGGGCGAGGTCAGCTCGTCGGCGAGCGATCCGGTCAGGTTGGAGACGACCGGCAGCTGCGGCTGGTGGAACTCCAGCTTGTCGAGCACGGCCCGGAAGGACTCCAGCATGTCGTCCATCCGGTGCGAGTGGAACGCGTGCGAGACCTTCAGCCTGGTGGTCTTCTCGAACCGGGCGGCAACCGCGAGCACCGCCTCCTCGTCGCCCGAGACGACCACCGCGCGCTCGCCGTTGACCGCGGCGAGGTCGGCGCCCTCGGTGAGCAGCGGGGCGACCTCGGCCTCGCCGGCCCGGATGGCGACCATCGCGCCGCCGGTGGGCAGCGCCTGCATCAGCCGGCCGCGCGCGGCGACCAGGGTGACGGCGTCGCTCAGCGAGAGCACACCGGCGACATGGGCGGCGACCACCTCGCCGATCGAGTGCCCGCCGAGCAGGTCGGGGCGGATGCCCCAGGACTCCAGCAGGCGGTAGAGCGCGACCTCGAAGGCGAAGATGCCGGCCTGGGTGAAGACGGTCTGGTTCAGCAGCTCGGACTCGGTGTCCAGCACCACCTCACGCAGCGGCCGCTCCAGGTGCTGGTCGAACTCGGCGCAGATCTCGTCGAAGGCACGGGCGAACCCGGGGAAGCTCTCGATCAGTTCGCGCCCCATGCCGGGGCGCTGGGAGCCCTGGCCGGAGAAGACCACGGCGAGCTTACCGGGGCCGGCGGCGACCTGCGGCAGCTCCCGGCCCTCGGCCAGCGCGCGCAGCCCCTCCAGCAGTTCGGCGCGGTCGTGGCCGACCACCGCGGCGCGGTGGGTGAGCAGGGCGCGGGTGGTGGCCAGCGAGAAGCCGACGTCCAGCACATCGAGGTCATCGGCCGCGGCGATCAGCCGGCTCGCCTGGTCCTTGACCGCCTCCGCGGTCTTGGCGGAGAGCACCCAGGGCACGGCCGGTAGGGCGGCGCGCGGCGCCCGCTCCGCCACTTCCTCGGCCGGGGCCTCTTCGAGGATGGTGTGCGCGTTGGTGCCGCTGATCCCGAAGCCCGAGACGGCGGCGCGGCGCGGCTGACCGTAGGTCTGCCACGTCCGGGCCTCGGTCAGCAGCTCGACGTCGCCCGCCGACCAGTCCACCGCGGAGGTGCGGCGCTCGGAGTGCAGCGACTTGGGCAGCACCCCGTGGCGCATCGCCATGACCATCTTGATCACGCCCGCCACGCCGGCGGCGGCCTGCGGGTGGCCCATGTTGGACTTGATCGAGCCCAGCCACATCGGCCGGCCCTCGGGCCGGTTCTGCCCGTAGGCGGCGATGACCGCCTGGGCCTCGATCGGGTCGCCGAGCTTGGTGCCGGTGCCGTGCGCCTCCACCACGTCGATCTGGTTCGGCGACAACTGGGCGTCGGCCAGCGCCGACTGGATCACCCGAATCTGGGCCGGGCCGCTGGGCGCGGTCAGGCCGTTGGAGGCGCCGTCCTGGTTGATCGCGCTGCCCCGGATCACCGCGAGCACCCGGTGCCCCTTGCGCCGGGCGTCCGAGAGCCGCTCCACCAGCAGCACACCCGCGCCCTCCGACCAGGCGGCGCCGTCCGCGTCCTCGGAGAAGGACTTGCAGCGCCCGTCGGCCGACAGCGCCCGCCGCTCGCTGAACTCGATGAACATCTCGGGGCTGGCCATCACCGCGGCACCGCCGACCAGGGCGAACTCGCACTCGTCGCGGCGCAGCGACTGGGTCGCCTGGTGCAGGGCCACCAGCGATGCGGAGCACGCGGTGTCCATGGTGACCGCGGGTCCCTCAAGGCCCAGCGTGTAGGCGATCCGGCCCGAGACGATGCTGCCGGAGATGGTGCCGCCCACGTAGTCGTGGTGCATCAGGCCGACGAAGACGCCGGTCCGGGTGCCCTTCATCGACTGCGGGTCGATCCCGGCCCGCTCGAATGCCTCCCAGGAGGTCTCAAGCAGCATCCGCTGCTGCGGGTCGGTGCCGGGCGCGTCCTTGGGGCTGATGCCGAAGAACGCGGGGTCGCACTCGGCGGCGTCGTGCAGGAAGCCGCCCTGGCGCACGTAGCTCTTGCCGGGCTTGCCGACCTCGGGGTCGTAGAGGTTCTCCACGTCCCACCCGCGGTCCACCGGGAAGCCGGAGATCACGTCGGCGCCTTCGCTGACGATCCGCCAGAGGTCCTCGGGCGAGCGGATGCCGCCGGGGTAGCGGCAGGCCATCCCGATGATCGCGATCGGCTCGCGGTTGAGCTCCTCCAGCTCGCGCACCCGGCGGCGGGTGCGCTCCAGCTCGCTGGTGGCCCGCTTCAGGTAGTCGCGGAGCCTGTCGACGTTGGCCGGGTCTACCATCACTGGACTCCAGATTCGTTGTCGATCGTCGCGAAGAGTTCTTCGTCGGTGGCGGTGTCGAAGTCGTCCGGCGCCTCGCCGCCCGCGCTGTGGGTGTCACGCCAGGTCCGCAGCAGCGCTTCGAGGCGCGCGGTGATCCGGGCGTGTGAACCGTCCTGGTCCGGCAGTGCGGTCAGCGCGACTTCGAGCCGGTCGACCTCGGCGACCATCAGCCGGGCCTGGTCGGCCGGGCCGGGGACGAGTTCGGCCTTGAGGTAGGCGGTCAGGACGGCCGGTGCCGGCTGGTCGAAGACCAGGGTGGCGGGCAGCGAGAGGCCGGTGGCCGTCCCGAGCAGGTTGCGCAGTTCGACCGCCGCCAGCGAGTCGAAGCCCATCTCCTGGAACGCCTTGTTCGGGTCGAGCGCCTGGGCCGAGGTGTGGCCGAGTACGGCGGCCACCCCGGAGAGCACCAACTCCAGCAGCAAGCGGTCGCGATCGGCGTCCGGCAGCGGGGCGAGGCGCTCCCGCCAGCCGCTCTGCGCATCGGCGCGGGAGGTGCCCGCGGCGCCGGCGGCGCGGCGCGAGGCGCCGCGGACCAGTCCGCGCAGCAGCGTCGGGACGCCGTCGGTCCTGGCCCGCACCGCGGCGACGTCCAGTCGCATCGGCACCACGAGGGCGTCCTCGGCGGCCAGGGCGGCGTCGAACAGCTCCAGGCCCTGGGCGGCGGGCAGCGGTGGCAGGCCCATCCGGTGCATCCGCTCCAGATCGGCGGCGTCCACCTGGTCGGCCAGGCCGCCGACCTCGGACCACAGGCCCCAGGCCATCGAGACGGCGGGCAGCCCGACGGCCCTGCGGTGGGCCGCGAGGCCGTCCAGGAAGGCATTGGCGGCCGCGTAGTTGGACTGGCCGCCACCGACCAGCAGGCCGGCGGTGGAGGAGAACAGCACGAAGGCGCTGAGCTCGCGGTCCTGCGTGAGTTCGTGCAGGTTCCAGGCGGCGTCCACCTTGGGCCGCAGCACCCGCTCGACCTGCTCGGGGCTGAGCGCGGCGAGCATCCCGTTGTCGACCACGCCGGCCGAGTGCACCACGGCGCCGACCTGGTAGCGGCCCAGCAGCTCCGCGAGTTGGCCGCGGTCGGCCGCGTCGCAGCTCGCCAGCGCGACCTCGGCGCCGAGCCCTTCGAGCTCGGCCCTCAGCTCGGCCGCGCCGGGGGTGTCCGCGCCACGCCGACTCGTCAGCAGCAGCCGCCGGACGCCGTGGGAGCCCGCGAGGTGACGGGCGATCAGCTGTCCCAGGCCGCCGAGGCCGCCGGTGATCAGCACGTACGCCTCGGGGTCGAACTTCGGCGGCTGCGCCGGATTCGCCCTGGCGAGCCTGGGCACCGACAGCTTCCCCTCGCGCACCGCGACCTCGGGCTCGCCGCAGGCCAGCGCGGCGGTCAGGCCCGCAGTGCCGTCGCTGTCCACCAGCAGGAAGCGACCGGGGTTCTCCGACTCGGCGGCCCGCACCAGTCCGGCCAGCGGCGCGTGGGCGAGCTCACCGGCCCGGATCACCACCGCCAGCCGGGAGTGGTCGAAGCGCCGGTCGGCGAGGAAGGCCCCGAGGACGGCGAAGGTCTCGCCGACACTCCCGTGCACCGCGGCGGGCACCTCACCGGCGACCGTGGCCGCCGGCAGGACGATCAGGCTCGGCGCTGCCTCGATCGACGCCAGGTCCGGGTGGACCGGCACGCCGAGAGCGAGGTCGTCGGGGCCGCAGACCACGACGTCCGCGGGCAGGGCTTCGGCCGTGGCGGGGTCGAGCGGAACCTGCTCCAGGCGGAAGAGCGACTCCCCCGGGCCGGCGGCCAGTTGCCCCGCCGAGACCGGGCGGGCCACCAGCGTGCGAACGGTGGCCACCGGCGCGCCGGTGCCGTCCGCGACCGCCAGCGAGACTGCGTCCTGGCCGGCCTTGGCGACGTGCAGCCGCAACTCACCGGCCCCGCCGGCGTGCAGGGAGACCCCGCCCCAGCTGAACGGCAGCACCGCCTGGCCGTCACCCAAGTCGATCAGGTTGACGTGCAGGGCCGCGTCCAACAGCGCCGGGTGCAGACCGAAGGCGGCGGCCGTGGCCCGGGCACGGTCGGGCAGGGCGGCCTCGGCGAACAGGTCCTCGCCGCGCCGCCACGCCGCGCGCAGTCCCTGGAACACCTCGCCGTAGCCGTAGCCGACCCCGATGAGCCTGGGATAGAGCTCGCCCAGCTCAACGGGTTCGGCCCCTTCGGGCGGCCAGACCCGTAGGTCGAACTGCGGCTCCTCAGCGGCGCTGGTGAGCAGTCCGCCGGCGTTCTGACTCCACGGAGCGTCCGGCGCGTCCGCGGGCCGGGAGTACACCGCGACCGTGCGCCGCCCGGCGTCCTCGGCGCCGACCGCGACCTGCACCGCCACCGCGCCCTGCTCCGGCAAGGTCAGCGGCGCCTGGAGCGTCAACTCCTCCAGCAGGGCGCAGCCGACCCGGTCGCCGGCCTGGATCGCCAGCTCCACCAGGGCCGTACCGGGCAGCAGCACCGTGCCGTGCACGGCGTGGTCGGCCAGCCAGGGCTGGGCTGAGCGGGAGAGCCGCCCGGTCAGCACCAGCCCGCCCGAATCGGGCAGTTCGGTCGCCGCGGCCAGCAGCGGGTGCTCGACGGGGAGCTGACCGAGGCCGCTCGGGTCGCCGCCGGCGGCGGTGGCCTCCAACCAGAGCCTGGTGCGCTGGAACGGGTAGAGCGGCAGGTCGACCCGGTTCGGGCGACGGCCTTCGAAAAGTGCGGCCCAGTCGACCGGCACGCCGTCGGCGTGCAACCGCCCCAGGCCGCCCAGCAGCTCCCTCGTCTCGGCCGAGTCGCGGCGCATCGTCGCGGCGGCCACCAAGTCACCGTCGAGGCAGTCCTGCGCCATAGCGGTCAGCACCGCGTCCGGTCCCAGTTCCAGGAGCCTGCGCACGCCCAGGGCCGCAAGCGCGCGCAGCGCCGGCTCGAACCGCACGGGTCGGCGGACGTGGTCGACCCAGTAGTCCGGCGAGCCGAGCTCCTCGGCGCCGGCCAGGGCGCCGGTCAGCGTGGAGACGATCGGGATGCCCGGCGCGCCGTAGGACTGCGCCTTGGCGACGAGGGCGAACTCGGCCTGCATCGGCTCCATCAGCGGGGAGTGGAAGGCGTGCGAGACGGTCAGGCGGGTGCTCTTCCCGAACCGGGCGGCGAGCGCCAGCACCGCCTCCTCCTCGCCCGAGACCACCACCGAGCGCGGCCCGTTGACCGCGGCCAGGCCCACCCGCTCACAGAGCAGCGGCAGCACCTCGGCCTCAGTGGCCCGGATCGCCACCATCGCGCCACCCGCGGGCAGCCGGCTCATCAGGCCGCCGCGCGCCAGCACCATGGCGGCCGCGCCCTCCAGCGACAGCACGCCGGAGACGTGCGCGGCGGCCAGCTCGCCGACCGAGTGGCCGACCAGGTAGTCGGGGCACACGCCCAGCGACTCCACGAGTCTGAAGAGTGCCACCTCGACGGCGAAGATCGCCGCCTGGGCGTAGTCGGTGCGGTTCAGCAGCTGCGGCTCCGCCTCGATCACCCGGGCAAGCGGGATCTCCAGCTCCGGGTCCAGCAAGGCGGATACCTCGTCGAAGGCGGCCGCGAAGACCGGGAACGCCCGGTACAGCTCCCGCCCCATGCCAAGGCGCTGCGAGCCCTGCCCAGTGAAGAGGAACGCCAGTTTCCCGTTGCCGACCGCGGTGCCCGCAGCCAGGACCAGGGCTGCCAGCAGCTCCTCGGTGGAGCCGCCGACGGCCACCGCGCGGTGCTCCCAGGAGGAGCGGGTGCAGGCCAGCGAGAAGGCCACCTCGGCCGGGTCCAGCTCGGGGCGGGCCTCGACCCAGGCGTGTAGCCGGCCCTTCTGCTCGGCAAGCGCCTCGGGGGTGCGCGCCGACAGGAGCCACGGGACGGCGTCCAGTCGCGGTGCGGGGGTCACCGCCGGGGCGTCGGCGCTCTGCGCCTGGCTCTTCGCGGTCTCCGCCTCGTCCTGCGCCCCGGCCTGCGGCTCGCTGTCCGCCTCGGTCTGCGGTTCGAGCGCCGGGGCCTGTTCGAGGACCACGTGCGCGTTGGTGCCGCTGATCCCGAACGAGGAGACCGCCGCTCGCCGGGGCCGTCCGCTCTCGGGCCACTCCTGGGCCTCGGTCAGCAGCCGGACCTCGCCCGCCGTCCAGTCCACCTGGGTGGAGGGGCGGTCCACGTGCAGGGTCTTGGGCAGTTCGCCGTGCCGCATCGCCTGCACCATCTTGATCACCCCGGCCACGCCCGCGGCGGCCTGGGTGTGCCCGAGGTTGGACTTGATCGAGCCGAGCCACAGCGGCCGGCCCTCGGGCCGGTCCTGGCCGTAGGCCGCGAGCAGGGCCTGGGCCTCGATCGGGTCGCCCAGCGCGGTACCGGTGCCGTGCGCCTCGACCACGTCGACGTCCGCCGGGGAGACGCCGGCGCTCGCCAACGCCTGCTTGATCACCCGCTGCTGGGAGGGGCCGTTGGGTGCGGTGAGCCTGCTGCTGGCTCCGTCGGAGTTGATCGCGGTGCCCTTGACCACGGCCAGCACCCGGTGGCCGAGCCGCTGGGCGTCGGAGAGCCGCTCGACCAGCAGCATGCCCGCGCCCTCGCCCCAGCCGGTGCCGTCGGCGCCCTCGGCGAAGGCCTTGCAGCGGCCGTCGGGGGCCAGGCCGCGCTGCCGGCTGAAGTCAATGAAGGTCTCGGGGGTGGACATCACGGTCACCCCGCCCGCCAGCGCCAGCGTGCACTCGCCCGACTGCAGCGCCTTGACCGCCCAGTGCAGTGCCACCAGCGAGGACGAGCAGGCCGTGTCGACGGTGACGGCGGGCCCTTCCAGGCCGAAGGTGTAGGCCACCCGGCCCGAGGCCACGCTGGCGGCACTGCCGTTGGCCAGATAGCCGTCGAGGTCGTCCGGAACCGAGAGCAGCCGGGTCGCGTAGTCGTTGTACATGACGCCGACGAAGACGCCGGTACGAGAGCCGCGCAGCGCCGCGGGGACGATGCCGGCGTCCTCGAAGGCCTCGTGGGAGGTCTCCAGGAGCAGCCGCTGCTGCGGATCCATCGCCAGCGCCTCGCGCGGCGAGATGCCGAAGAAGTCCGGGTCGAAGTCGGCGGCGTCGTGCAGGAACGCCCCGGTCCGGGCGTAGGTCTTGCCCGCCCGCGCGGGGTCGGGGTCGTACAGTGACTCGACGTCCCAGCCCCGGTCGGCCGGGAAGTCCGACACCGCGTCGGCACCGGCGGCCACCAGGTCCCACAGTTGCTCGGGCGTGGCGACCCCGCCGGGATACCGGCAGGCCATCCCCACGATCGCGATCGGCTCGTGCGCGCGGTACTCCGACTCGCGCAGCCTGCGCCGCGTCTCGCGCAGATCCGAAGTGGTTCGCCTGAGATAGTCGAGCAGTCGGTCCTCGTTGTTCGCCAACGCAGTCATCCGATCGGGATCGATGCCTTCGGAAACGCGGGATCCCGGCTCGTCGGTCCATGTCCCCGCCTTTGGGAGGCTAGGGATCAGGGGGTGTCGGGGTCACCCCCTACTGCCCCCTGGAGCGAACCGGCCCCCGCTTTCCGAAGCATGTCGATTGCCGCGCCGATTGGCCCGCCGACATGGCGGCCACCACCAGCGGACCTGCGCGGATCGCCCGCCGCCGACCAGCCGGCGAGACCGATGTTGACAACACTGGTGTACCAAACATAACGTCAAGTCGACTCTAGGGAACGGGAAGTGTTCCCCTGAGCAGCCACAAGTCCACGATCGACCCGGAGCATCCGGGCAAGCCCGCCCGACCCCGGGAGGTCTGGACCAGTCCAAGACAACAGCGCCATCCCTGCCGCCCACGCCACGCGAAACGCCGACGGGGCAGGCAATTCCAATGATGGCAGCAGGCGACTTTCTGCTGTAGAGAAGATTTCACTTCCGCGTTTCCAGCAATTGTCGTCAAACAGCAAAGATATTACCCAAGGGGATCCATAAGGGTGGACGTCCCCGGTAAAGTCTTTCGCGGATTCAATTCAAGAACAATGGCCACGGGGGAGGCCATTACGGGGGAGGTCATGGTGCGCCTATTCGAGCGCCATCGAGAACTTGAGACCCTACGCGACGCGTTCGCCGAGTGCGTCGCCGGAGCGGGGCAGCTTGTCATCGTCACCGGCGGCCCGGGGGTCGGAAAGACCAAGCTGCTCCACGAGTTCGCAAACGCCGCGGGCAAGACCGGCGCCGGGCTGCTGACCACCCTCGGCTCCCCTCAGAAGCGGGCCCAGCCGATGAGCGCCATCCGGGAACTCCTGCACAGCGGCGAGCTCCCGACGGATGTCCTGGAAGGCTCATTACAGCCTGACATCGAAGTCAACTCAGCGTCAGGTGCCGGATACCGAACGGCATCGGGTCGACCGGACCACGGCAGCACACAATACGCCCCGGAAGCCCTTCTCCAAGCCGTGTCCGCACCGATCTTGGAGTTAGCCAGGGAACGTCCCCTGGCCATCGTCATCGACGACGCCCACCTCCTGGACACCCAGTCCCTTCAGACCCTGCTGTACCTCCTGCGGCGGATCAGGAACAAGCGGATCACGGTGCTCTGTGCCGGCTGGGAGCAGTGCGCGCTGCCGAACCCGCTCATCCACGACGGCCTCAGCCGCCAACCACACCACCGGGTCCGGCTGGCGCCACTGTCCGAGCAGGGCGTGGCCCGGATGCTCGCCGCCCAGGCCAACCGGCCGGTGCCCGCCGAGATCAGCGCCACCTACCACCAGGTGACCGGCGGAAACCCCATGCTGATGCACGCCCTCCTGGACGACGGCACCCAGTTCGGCACCGAACTCGGTGAGCCCGTGCCGAGCATCGCCTACCGGCACGCGGTGCTGGCCTTCCTCTACCGAGGCGAGCCCAGACACCTCTCCGTCGCCAGGGCGCTGGCCGCGCTCGGCGACCACGCCAACGCCCGGACCGCCGCGCTGCTGCTGTCGGCCGGCCCTGACGCGGTGCAGGTCGTGGTCGACGTGCTGAGCTCCACCGGCCTGCTCGACGGCTACCGCTTCCGCCTGCCCGCCGCCGCCAACGCGGTGTTGAGCGACCTCGATCCCCGCGAGCGCTCGCAGCTGCACGGCAGGGTCGCCCGACTGCTCTATCTGGACGGGGCGCCCGCACCCGTGGTGACCCACCACCTCATGGCCGCGGGCCGGGTCGACGAGCCCTGGGGCTTGTCGGTGCTGCGGCTGGCCTCCGAGCAGGCGCTGGCCGCGGACGACGTCGAACGGTCCACCGGCTACCTGCGCCTGGCCCTGCGCGAGTCCGCGGACGAGCACGAACGGCACGCCCTCTCCACCGCGCTGGCGCGGGCGGAGTGGCGGGTGAACCCGGCCGCCGTGACCCCGCACCTCAATCCGCTCCACCGGCGCGTGCTGGGCGATGACCTGGAAGCGCGGGACGCGGCCACCGTGGTGCGGCACATGCTCTGGCAGGGCGAGACCGGCCTCGCCGACGAGGCTGTGACCGCGTTGGCCGCCTCGCTCGCCCCGGGCGACGCCCACGTGCTGGCCGAGGTGGAGTTCGTCCGGCACTGCTTCTTCGGCGTGCCCCAGGTCAGCCACCGCAGTGACCTCGCCAAGATGGCTACCCTGGAACAGGCCACCACGGGCAAGGTGAACACCCTGTGGGCCACGGTGGCCCTGCTGGTCGGTGGAAGCGTCAGCGCCGCGTCGGTGGCGCAGGTGACCGAGGCCCTGTACAGCGACCAGGTCAGCGACCTGAAACTGGAACTGACGGTCATCTCTCTGCTGGTCATCGCCTTCACCGGCCAGGTCCAGACCGCGATCGAGGTCTGCGAGGCGCTGCTGAGCGACTCGGTGCGGCGCGGGTGGACCACCTGGCAGGCGCTGCTGCTCGGCATCCGAGCCGAGATCGCCCTGCTGCAGGGTGATCCGGGCACCGCGGAGGCCAAGGCCACCGAGGCGCTCGAACTGCTGCACTCCCAGGCCTGGGGTGTCCTGATCGGCCTGCCACTGTCGACGGCGATCTCCGCCAACACGGCCATGGGCCGGCACGAGACCGCGGCGCAGCTGCTGCGGCGCAAGGTGCCGGACAGCATGTTCAACACCAGCTTCGGCGTGCAGTACCTGCGCGCCCGGGGACACCACTACCTGTCCACCGACCGGCCGTTCGCGGCGCTGAACGACTTCGAGACCTGCGGGCACCTGATGCGCGACCGCAGCCCCTCCCTGCAGCCGATGGTCCCCTGGCGCACCGACCTCGCCCAGGCCAACCTGCGGATCGGCAACACCCGGGTCGCCAAGGAGCTGGCGGAGGAGCAGGCCGGGCAGCGCCACCCACTGGGCACCCGCTCGCGGGCGATCGCCCTGCGGGTACTGGCCGGCACCAGCCAGCCGCGGCATCGCACCGCGCTGCTGCGCGAGTCGATCGACCTGCTGCAGGCCTACGGCGACCGGCTGGAACTCGCGCTGGCCTTCGCCGACCTGTCCGCCACCTACTACGAGCTGGGCGACTACGCCAGAGCCCGCCTGATTGAGCGTCAAGCCGCCCAGGAGGCCGGCGACGGCGAGCCGCAGGCGGCGGCGGACGGCGGGATGCCGCAGAACGAACCGGTGCCCGCCGACTCCCCTGCCACCCCCTCGCCCGCCGCCGGCCCCGCAGCCACCCCGATTGCCGACCTCGCCTCGCTGCTCAGCGACGCGGAGAGCCGGGTCGCCGTCCTGGCCGCGCTCGGATACACCAACCGTGAGATCAGCGGCCGCATCCATGTGACGGTCAGCACGGTCGAACAGCACCTCACCCGCGTGTACCGGAAGTTGAACGTCGCCAGCCGCACCGAACTGCCGTCCAAGCTCCTGGAACGACAGATCACCGCGCTGCCCGAGCACCAGTCGGCCACCAATCACCGCCCTCGCCAGCGCGCCGTGGCCACCAGGGAACTCCCAGTGCTCTGGCGCCGGTTGGCGCTGTAAGGCCTGTTGGAAGGCCTGCTGCCCGGCGCCGAAGCCGCCGCGTCCGAACCGCCCCGCGGGCAGTCGGCGGCGGCTTTGGCGTTGGTGCATCGGGAGGGCTTCCTTCGGGTGTCGGGGTGGGCCGGGGATTCCGAGCTGCTCGTGCTGAGGCGGGCGGCCGGGAGGGCGGTGCCGGTGATGCCACCGGCACCGCCTCGCGGCCTCCGGGGGGTCTGCTCGGCGCGATCCCGCCGGGCAGACCCCCCGGTCCTGCTAGTCGAACTTGCCGAGCTCGTCGTCGAGGAGATCGAAGAGCTCGTCGGCGGTGGCCGTGTCCAGCTCCGGGCCGCCCTGGTCGGCTGCCTCCGGGTGCAGGTCGCCGGCCCACCTGGCGGTCAGGGCGCGCAGGCGCAGGGCCACCCGGGAGCGCTGCTCCTCGTTGACCGAGCTGGCCGAAGCGGCTGCTTCCAGCAGGGACTCCAGTCGGATCACCTCGGCTTCGACATCCGGCACACCGTCCACGTCTTCGACCAGCTCGTCGAAGAGGTGGTCGACGATGGCCACCGGGGTCGGGTAGTCGAAGGTGAGGGTGGAGGACAGGCGCAGGCCGGTGTCGGCGCTGATCCGGTTACGCAATTCCAGCGCGGAGAGCGAGTCCACACCCAGCTCACCGAACGCGCGCTCCGGATCCACCGCCTCGGCGCTCGAATGTCCGAGCACCTCGGCAACGTGGCCGCGCACGACCTCCAGCAGCAACTGCCTGCTCTCCACCGGGGAGAGCGCCGCGAGCCGCTCGGGCAGCGGACTGAGCTGCGGCTTGTCGGTCGCGGCCGGCCCCGCCTGGGCGGTGCGGCGGGCCGGGGTCCGGGCGGCCAGCGCGCGGACCATCGGGGGCGCCTGCTCGGTGGGCTGCACCCGCATCGGCAGGAGCAGCGACTGGTCCGAGGTCAACGCCCGGTCGAAGAGCGCGAGCGCCCGGTCGACGGACAGCGGCTGGATGCCGTCCCGGGAGAGCCGGCGCAGCTCCGCCTCGCCGAGCGAGCCGGCCATCCCGGAGCCGGTGTCCCACAGGCCCCAGCCGAGCGAGAGCGCGGGGAGTCCGGCCGAGCGCCGCTGGGCGGCCAGGGCGTCCAGGAAGGCGTTGGCCGCCGCGTAGTTGCCCTGCCCGGCGGCCCCGAGGGTGGCGGCGGCCGAGGAGAACAGGACGAAGGCGGCCAGGTCCAGGCCCGCAGTCAGCTCGTGCAGGTGCCAGGCCGCGTCCGCCTTGGGCCGCAGCACCGCGTCCAGGCGCTCATCGGTGAGCGCCGAGATCAGAGCGTCGTCCAGGACCCCGGCGGCGTGCACCACCGCCGTCAGCGGGTGCTCGACGGGGATGTCGTCGAGCAGCGCGGCCATGGCCTCACGGTCGGCGGCGTCGCAGGCGGCCACCGTCACGGTCGCGCCCAGCTCGGCCAGGTCCGCCAGCTCCGTTGGCAGGACCCCGGTGCGGCTGGTCAGCAACAGGTGCCGGACGCCGTGCTCGCCCACCAGGTGCCGGGCGAGCAGGCGGCCGAGGCTGCCGGTACCGCCCGTGATGAGCACGGTGCCCTGCGGGTCCAGCGGGCTGACGCGCTCGAAGGCCGTGGCCTCGGCCAGCCTCGGGACGTACGCCTGACCGGCCCGCAGCGCCAACTCCGGTTCCCCGGTGGCCACCGCCGCCGCCAGGGCGGCCTCGGAGGCGGGATCCTCGTCGAGATCGGCCAGGACCAGACGGTCGGGGTGTTCGACAGCCGCCGCGCGCACCAGACCCCAGATACCGGCCTGCGCGGGGTCCGGCGCGCCGTCCACGCCCACCGCACCCCGGGTGACGACCACCAGCGGCGCGCCCTCGGCACGGTCCTCGGCGAGCCGCTCCTGGAGGACGGCCAGGGCGCGGTGAGCAGCCTGACCGGCCTGGGCCGGAGCGCGCGGAACGCCGTCGACGGTGATGGTCACGGTGTCCGGTTCGAGCTGCGCTTCGTCCTGTTGGAGAGCCGCCAACGGCACCGGCACCCAGTGCAGTTCGAACAGGTCGCCGGAGCCCGAGGCGGCCGTGACCGCGGCCGCGGCCGCGTTCAGCTGCTCGGCGAACACCTGCCGGATCCGCAGCGCCGACACCACGGCGACTGCTGCGCCGGCGCCGTCGAAGAGCTGCAGGCTCAGCTGCTCGGTGCTCTGCGGGGTGAGCCGCAGCCGCAGGGCCGAGGCACCCGCCGCGTACAACGCCACGCCCTCCCAGGAGAACGGCAGGGTCATCACCGTCGGGTCCTGGCCGTCCAGCAGGTCGATGGCGTGCAGCGCGGAGTCGAGCAGTGCGGGGTGCAGGCCGAATCCGGTCTGCTCGGCCTCCTCGGGTAGGGCGAGCTCTGCGTAGACCTCCTCGCCCAGCCGCCAGGCGGCCCGCAGGCAGCGGAACAACGGGCCGTAGCCGTAACCCTGGTCGGCGAGGCGGTCGTAGCTGCCGTCGAGGTCGACGGGCACGGCACCGGTCGGCGGCCAGGCCTGAAGCGCGGCGGGTTCCGGCGCGCTCAGCGGGGCCAGGACGCCGGTGGCGTGCCTGGTCCATGCGGCGCCGCTCTCCTCGATGCGGGCGTGCACGGTGACCGGGCGGCGCCCGGATCCGTCATCGGCGCCGGTGACCACCTGGAGCTGGATCCCGCCCTGCGCGGGCAGCACCAGCGGCCGTTCGATGGTCAACTCCTCGACCAGGGTGTTGCCCACCCGGTCGCCCGCCTGGACCGCCAGTTCCACGAAGGCACTGCCGGGCAGCAGCGCCACGTCGGCGACGGCGTGCTCGGCCAGCCACGGGTGGGTGCTCAGCGAGAGGCGTCCGGTCAGCACGGTGGTGTCGCTCTCCGCCAGCCTGAGCTCGGCACCGAGCAGCGGGTGCCCGGCCGCCGCCTGGCCGAAGCCGGCCGCCTCGCTCGGCCCTGACGGTCCGTCCTCCAACCAGAGCCGTCGGCGCTGGAAGGCGTACGTCGGCAGGTCGATCCGGCGCACCGCCGTACCGCCGTAGAGCCGCTCCCAGTCGATCGGGACGCCGCGCACCTGCAGCGCGCCCAACGCCGTGGCCAGGGCCAGGGGTTCCTCCTTGTCCCGGCGCAGCACGGAGATCAGCGCCGAGCGCTCGGGGTCGGCCAGGCAGTGCGTGCCCATGGTGGAGAGCACCGCGTCGGGGCCCAGTTCCAGGAAGGTGCGGACCTGCTCGGCCTCCAGGGTGCGGATCCCGTCGGCGAAGCGGACGGCCTCGCGCACGTGTCGCACCCAGTACTCGGGTGAGGTCAGCTCTTCGGTGGTGGCCCGCTCGCCGGTCAGGTTGGAGACGATCGGCACGGTCGGCGGGGCGAACTCAAGAGTGCGCGCGACCTCGGCGAACTCCGCCAGGATCGGGTCCATCAACGGCGAGTGGAACGCGTGGCTGACCCGCAGGCGCTTGGTCCTGCGGTGAGTGAAGGCGGCCTCGAAGGCGGCCACCGCCTCCTCCGCACCGGACACCACGACGGCGTTCGGCCCGTTGACGGCGGCGATGCTCACGGCCTCCCCGAGGTGCGGCAGCACCTCCTCCTCGGTGGCGTCGACGGCCAGCATCGCACCACCGACGGGCAGTGCCTGCATCAGGCGGCCCCGGGCCGCGACCAGGCGGGCGGCGTCATGAAGGCTCAGCACGCCCGCGACGTGGGCGGCAGTCAGCTCGCCGATGGAGTGCCCGGCCAGGAAGTCCGGCCTGATGCCCCAGGACTCCAGCAGCCGGAAGAGCGCGACCTCCAGGGCGAACAGGGCGCTCTGGGTGTATCGGGTCTGGTCGAGCAGCTCGGCATCCTGATCGAAGATCAGCTCCCGCAGCGGACGGTCGAGGTGCGTGTCCAGCTGGCCGCAGACCTCGTCCAACGCGCGTCGGAAGACCGGGTGGCGCTGGTACAACTCACGGCCCATGCCCGGGCGTTGCGCGCCCTGCCCGGTGAACAGGAAGGCGAGCTTGCCGGCCACCGGCTTGCCGCGCAGCACGCCGGGCGCTGCCTCACCGGCCGTCAACGCGGTCAGCCCCACGGCCAGTTCGTCCCGGTCACGGGCTATCAGCGCGGCCCGGTGGCCGAGCTCGGAGCGGCCGGTGGCCAACGAGAAGGCGAGGTCGGCGATCGGCGCGTCCACCAGGGCGGTCAGCTTCGCCGCCTGGGCCGAGAGCGCCTCCGGGGTGGCCCCGGAGAGCAGGACGGGCAACAGCGGGGCCTCGGTACCCGCCGGCTCGGCGACCTGCTCGGTGACGGCCTCGATGATGGTGTGGGCGTTGGTGCCGCTGATCCCGAAGGAGGAGATCCCGGCCCGGCGCGGCCGCTCGACCTCGGGCCAGGCCCGGGCCTCGGTCAGCAACCGGACCTCGCCCGCCGACCAGTCCACCTTGCCGGAGGGCTCGTCCACGTGCAGGGTCTTGGGCAGCACACCGTGGCGCATCGCCTGCACCATCTTGATCACCCCGGCCACACCGGCCGCCGCCTGGGTGTGACCGATGTTCGACTTGACCGACCCCAACCACAACGGCCGATCCGCCGAGCGGCCCTGACCGTAGGTGGCCAGCAGCGCCTGCGCCTCGATCGGGTCGCCCAGCGTGGTACCGGTACCGTGCGCCTCGACCACGTCGACATCGGCGGCC
>NZ_JBSFKQ010000084.1:0-18216 GCF_053598615.1 Kitasatospora sp. NPDC001095
CCGTTCACCGGCGGGACAGGTGCCGGTGTGGCTTGATGCAGCAATTGTTGCCAGGCGGGGCCGGTCACCGACAAGACCCCCTCGCTACGACCCCCGGTCGTAGCCATGGGCGGACGGCACTGGTCCGCGGGGCGGGTGGCGCGGTCGGCCAACGTGCTGAGCTGCGCAGATGTCGCGGTCGGGCTCGCGGGCGGCGGCGGTGCACGGCCACTATCGTCCGTCGTGGACCTTTTCCGGTGTGAGTGGGCTCACGGTTTATGTCATGGTTTGTCCTGTTTGTCGGTCACTGACCGAACTGCCGCCGACGCTCTGAGTGCGGACGAGCCCCTCCGACCGAGACCGGCGTCACACGCGCGACCACTCCCCCGGCACAGCCGGCTCGATGCGCTCGCGCCCGGGCCGGGAAGCCGGTGCCGACGAAGAGCCGGACGACCTCGCGTTCGGGCAGAAGGCGCTCGTGGCACCTGCCGAAGAGGCCGCTGCCCCGACGGCCCCACCCGACCCGGTGCGCGGCCCGGCCCGGGAATCGCGCATCCAGGCCATGGCCGCCCGCCGCGCCGCGCGTCGAGCCCGTCTGGCGGCCCTCCCGGCGGGCGGGGAGAATGGTGATCGCAAGGCTTGCCGCCGCGAGACGCGGAGTGGGTAACTGGTGTGAAGAGCTCCCCTCGCCCCGCCGAGTCCACCGCGCCGCTCGCACCCGGGCCCGGCCCCGGTGAGAAGGGGCTCAGATCGGGCGCCCTGGGGCTGTTCTCGTCGGTGGCGATCGGGATCTCCTCGACCGCGCCCGCATACAGCCTGGCGGCGACGCTCGGAGTGATCGTGGCCGGGGTGGGACTGCAGGCCCCCATCATCACCATGCTGGCGTTCGTGCCGATGCTGCTGATCGCGTACGCCTACCGGGAACTGAACGCCGTCGACGCCGACTGCGGGACGACCTTCACCTGGGCCACCCGCGCGTTCGGCCCACGAGCCGGCTGGATGGGCGGCTGGGGCCTGATCGTCGCCGACGTGATCGCGATGGCGAACCTGGCCGAGATCGCCGGCATCTACGGCTTCCGGCTGGTCGGGCTGGAGTCGCTGGCGACCAGCCGGACATGGACCACCGTGGCCGGGGTGGTCTGGATCGCCCTGATGACGGCGGTCTGCTACGTCGGCATCGAGGTGTCGGCGGCCGTGCAGCGCTGGCTGCTCTGCCTGGAGGTCGCGGTCCTGCTGCTTCTCGCCGTCACCGCCCTGGTCAAGGTCTACACCGACGGCCCGCCGACCGCGGCGCACGTCTCCGCCTCCTGGTTCAATCCGCTGAACGTCCCCTCCCCCCAGGCGCTGACCACCGGGGTGCTCGCCGCGGTGTTCATCTACTGGGGGTGGGACACCGCGCTCACCGTCAACGAGGAGACCGCGGACAGCAGGCACACCCCCGGGCGGGCCGCCGTGCTGTCCACCGTGCTGCTGCTGGGCATCTACGGTCTGGTCGCCACCTCGGCGCAGGCCTTCGCCGGAGTCGGCACCACGGGCATCGGGCTGGCCAACCCGGACAACTCCGGAGACGTGCTCTCCGGCCTCGGCGGGGCGGTGTTCGGCACCGCCGGGCTCGGCCACGCACTCACCAAACTGCTGATCCTGATGGTGCTGACCTCGGCGGTCGCCTCCACCCAGACCACCATCCTGCCGACCGCCCGCACCGTCTTCTCGATGGCCGCGCACAAGACCGTGCCGTCCGGCTTCGCCCGGCTGCACCGCCGGTTCCTGACCCCGACCTGGTCGACCGTCGGCATGGGGCTGGTGTCGATCGCCTTCCTGGTGCTGCTCACCTCGGTCAGCCGCAACGTGCTGGCCGACTCCATCGGCTCGGTGGGCCTGGCGATCGCCTTCTACTACGGTCTGACCGGCTTCGCCTGCGTCTGGTACTACCGCCGGGTACTCACCCGCAGCCGCCGGGACCTGGTGTTCAAGGGCGTGCTGCCCGGGATCGGCGGGCTGATCATGCTGTTCCTGTTCTGCTACGCCGCCTTCCACGTCTACGCCGCCCCCGACTACGGCGCGACCTCCCTCCGGCTGCCGCTGCTCGGCCAGGTCGGCGGGGTGACCGTACTGGGGCTGGGCGCGCTGCTGATCGGCGCGGCGCTGATGCCGGTGGTCACCCGGGAGCACACCGCGGCGCTGCGGCTGCAACGCAGCCTGCTGCCGCATCGGCTGCCGGCGCTGAGCGCGGTCGAGTCGGCCAGCCGCTACCTGCCGGCCGACACCCGATCCGGGGTGGGCGGGGACTGGTACGACGTCATCCCGCTGTCCGGCAGCCGGGTCGGCCTGGTGGTCGGCGAGGTACTCGGCCACGGTCTGCGGGCCGCCGCCGCGATGGGCCGGCTGCGCGTCGGCGTCCGGGTGCTGGCCCGGATGGACCTGGATCCGGACGAACTGCTCGCCCGCCTGGACGACGTGGTGCGCGAGGAGAACGGCCAGGGCAGCCCGCGCGGCGGCGGCGTGACCTGCCTGTACGCGGTGTACGACCCGGTCGACGGCCGGTGCAGCCTGGCCCGGGCAGGCCACGCGCCGCCCGTCGTGGCCGACCCGGCAGGCGGCGTCCGCTACGCGGAGCTGCCGGCCGGGCGGCCGCTGGGGCTGGGCGGCCCGCCGTTCCAGCACGCCGAGCTGAACCTGCCGGCCGGCAGCCTGATCGCCCTGTACACGGACGGCCTGGTGGAGGCCGTCGACGGCCGGCGCGGGCTCGCCGAGACGCTGGCCGGGCTGCGCCGGCCGCTGGAGAGCCTGTGCGACGAGGCGCTGGCGACCCTGCTGCCCGGGCCGGTGGACGACGACGCCGTCCTGCTGCTGGTCCGCACCCGCCGGCTCGACGCCGGGCAAATCGCCGACTGGGAGCTGGTGCCCGACCCGGCGGCGGTCGCCCGGGCGCGTCGCCTGGCCACCGACCGGCTGGACGAATGGGGCCTGGCGGAGCTCGCGTTCACCACCGAGCTGATCGTCAGCGAGCTGGTCACCAACGCGATCCGGTACGCCCCCGGGCCGGTCCGGGTCCGGCTGATCCGGGACCGCAGCCTGATCTGCGAGGTCTCCGACACCGGGCACACCTCGCCGCACCTGCGTCAGGCCGCCCGGGACGACGAGGGCGGGCGCGGCCTGTACATCATCGCCCAGATCACCGAGCGCTGGGGCACCCGCTACACCGAGGACGGAAAGACCATCTGGACCGAGCAGGCCCTGCCCGACGAGGGCTGACGACCGCGACCGGCCATCGGCGCTCCCCGGATCACGCCGAGCGCGTCCGGCTCCGGAGCGCGGGCCGCACCGGGCGGGCCGGAGGTGTCGACGCGGCGCTGCCGGTCGATCCGGGAGAGGAGAGACGTTTAACTGTGGAGTGGGGGAAACGACGCGGCTGTGGGGACGAGCGGGACAGAAGGGCAGTCCGGTGGCTGATGTCTCGAACACGAGGGCGTGGCGTTCGCCGCGGTTCCTGCCCAGGTGGTCGCGCCGGGTCACGATCGGTGGTTATGTGCTGATCGCGATCACGGTGACGCTGGATTTCGTCAGCGGGCCCGATGTCACGTTCGCCCCGATACTCGCCGCCCTCCCCGTCCTGGCCGGTGTGGGCACCCGCCGGGCCACCGTCCCGCTGACGGCCGGGGTGGTCGCCGGCGCGCTCGTCGTCGCCATGGCGGCCTACGACGACGCCGTGCCCGCGGTCGTGATGGTGACCGTGGCGGCCGCAGTGGTCATGGTCACCTTCTTCAGCTGCGCCAACGTCGTGGTGGTGATGGCCCAGGAGCGGGAACTGGCCAGGGTCCACACGGTCGCCGAGGCCGCGCAGCGTGCCCTGCTGCGCCTGGTGCCCCGGCGGATGGGGCCGCTGGCGGTCGCGGTGCGCTATGTGGCGGCGGAGGCCGAGGCACGGATCGGCGGGGACCTGTACGAGGTGATGCCGACCCCGTACGGGGTGCGGTTGTTCCTCGGCGACGTGTGCGGCAAGGGCTTGGCCGCGGTGGAGACTGCGGCCGACGTGCTGGGGGTGTTCCGTGAGGCCGCGCGGGCCGAGCCGGATCTGGCGGAGGTGGCCAGGCGGCTGGACTCGGCGCTCGTTCGTCGTCCGGCGAGCGAGGAGTTCGTCACGGCGGTTCTGGTCAGCATCCCCGACACGCCGGGACCGGCGGTCGTGGTCAACTGCGGACACCCGCCGCCGCTGCTCTGCCATGACGGTCAGGTCAGCACGGTGGAGCCGTCCGTCGACGCACCGCCGCTGGCGCTGCTCGGCCTGGTCGGCGGGGACTACCACGCCGAGTCGCTCGCCTTCGACCGCGGCGACCTGCTGCTGCTCTACACGGACGGCGTGGCCGAGGCCCGGGACGCGGCGAACCGGTTCTACCCGCTCGCCGAGCGCCTGGCCGCCCTGCCGCACGGGGAGCCGGACGCCCTGCTGGACGAACTGCTCCTGGACGTGCGGACGTACGTCGGCTCCGGGCTGACGGACGACGCGGCCCTGCTCGCCGTCCGCCGGGAGCGGTGACCGGTTCATCGACTCCATCGGAGCGAGCCCGCACACCCCCTCTCCCGGGTGCTGCCACCACGAGGAGCACGGGCCGAGCGACTTACCGGGACGGCGGCGGTTGGTGCCGGTACTCCTCCAGCGCCGGCGAAGTCCTCATCGCGAGGAAGTTCGTGACCGTGTACTCGGCCAGCCCTGCCACCGAGTACGGGTCGCTCCTGGCGATGTCCTCGATCTGCGTCCGGTCGACACCGACCGCCACGATGACCGCACCATCGCGGGGGTCCTTGGGGCCCGATGCGATGAAGACGCCGGATTCGTAGTTCGAGTCGAGCCAGGCGACGTGCTCGGGGTGGGCCGCTTCGATGCGCTCGAGCGGCGCGATGTAGGTCAGCTCAAGAATGAACATGATCAACATCATAGCGCTGGGTAACCGACTGGTCGCACAGAGGAAGCTTCAGAGATGCATCGACCGAGCCGGGTGGCGGGCGACCGTCAGGCCGCCCAGGACGACCCTGGCGCCACCGAGGAACCGCAGCGCGTCCGCGACGGGCGGGCCGGCCGTGCTGTCGATGCAGTGCCTTCGCGACGGGCTGGGAGGGGTGGGCGTGCACGGCGAACGCGCACAGCGCCTACCGGGCCAGCGAACCTGACGCTCCGTCGGATCCACAACACCTCCGGCGCGGCCGCCTACGGCGCACGGGCTGCCGCCGGACGTCCTGGAGATGGCCGTGTGACGGCAGAAGAGCGGCGGCGGGCTTCGGCCTTCTCGTCTCCGAAGACGAGCGGATCGCAGGAGTCGATCGGCGCCGCGTGGCCGCTCCCCCGTCGCTTCGAGGTGCATGGGCAGCTCCGCCGAGAGACGCTGGGCGAGTCCGTCTGATGGACCACCGACGACACAGGAGGCGTTCATGAGACGCAAGTACTGTGCAGCGGTCGCCCTCACCGCCACCGCCCTGTTCACGGGAACGGGGGCGACGTACGGGACCGCAAGCGGCGCTCAGCCTCCCGCTGCGCGCAGCGTCGTGGTGAGTGCCACCCGACTCCCCACCGAACAACAGATCGCCGCCCTGTTCGACAAGTGGAACGCGGCTCTGGCCACCGGCGACCCGAACCGTGTCGCGGACCTCTACGCTCCCGATGCCGTGTTGCTGCCGACCGTCTCCGACATCCGCACCAGTCGCGCCGGGATCGTCGACTACTTCACGAAGTTCCTGGCGAGCAAGCCCGTCGGAAAGATCCAGGAGCGGTTCATCACCGTCCTGGACCCCACGAGCGCCGTCGACACGGGTCTCTACCAGTTCACGCTGACCGACAAGAACGGCCACAAGTCCACGGTCGACGCCCGGTACACCTTCGTCTACGAGCTGCGTGGAGGCAGGTGGCTGATCCTCAACCACCACTCCTCGGCCCTGCCCTCTCCGGGCTGATCCGGCTGCCCGTCGGGCCCCCGGTCGGCCGCGAGGTTGGCCGGCCGCCCTTGCGGACGGTGTCGTCACCGATGCGCAGCACCGCCACGCTGTCCGGACGATCGGGGAACGGGGCGAGGGCCCGTGTCGCGCGGTTGCGCGGCACGGGCCCTCGTGGGTCACTCCGGTGGTCCCTGTCCGGCCCCCGGGGTGTGGGGGAAGCCGACGGGTCGGCTTAGTACCAGTGGTGGGACTGCCAGAAGTTCCAGGCGGCGTTCGGGCTGCCGTAGCGGGTGTTCATGTAGTCCAGCGCCCACTTGATCTGGGTGGACGGGTTGGTCTTCCAGTCGGCACCCGCGGAGGCCATCTTGGAGGCCGGCAGCGCCTGGCCCAGTCCGTACGAGCCCGAGCTCGGGTTGGTCGCGGTCACGTTCCAGCCGGACTCGTGGGAGATGATCTGGCTGAACGAGGCGAGCTGGTCCGCCGGCACGATCTGGGCGGCGAGGGCCTGCGGGGAGGCGTCCGCGGCCGAGGCGACCGCGGGGACCACGGCGGCGCCCAGGGCGGTCAGACCGGCGGCGCCGGCGAGGATCGCGGCGGAGGTGCGCATACGGAGCTTGAAAACGGGCATGTAGAGCAAGACCTCGATCGGGTTGGGCCGAGTCACTCCCCGTTTTGGACCATGGCCGGACAGGGGCCGAACGGTCGTGGGGCGTGGCTTGGCGGTAGGCCATTCACCGGCGGGACAGGTGCCGGTGTGGCTGGCGACGAATGCCAAGTTGCCAGACCGCGACGGGGCCCGCCAAGACCCCCCGGCTACGATCCGCCGTCGTAGCGAGGAGAGTGGCTCCGATTCGAAGGAAGGGCCCGTCCGGAGCGATCCGCCCTCCTTGACCTGCGCAAATACCACCCACCCTTCGTAAAAAGCGGACAAAACGGACATTCCTAGCCGTCGTCGTGCCCTGCATCCGCATGTGAGCGCACTCACCGCCCCGGGCCCGACAGCACCACCGGTTACCCCACCCCCATCACGCTGAGTCAACGCCGACCGGGCCGTCACTGTGAGCGCGGCCACCCCCCGCCGATGCCGCGACGACGCCACCGCCGTCGGCCCGCCCGGTCGGTACGGCACCGCTGCGCTTCCGCCCGTCACAGATCCTCGCCAGAGAGGTGCGCACCAACCTCGACCCGAACGACCCGGCAACAGGGTGCCGCTCTTCGACTGCCACCAGCCCGGCTGATGCCGATCAAGATTGTTTGGCAAACGATCAAGATCACCTGCCACGGGGACAGGAGTTGTCCAACAACGCGCCGCGGGGCCGTTCGCACCCACCGGGTTTTCCCGAACCGGCCTCGGACGGGGAACGGCTCTGGCACGCTCACCCGAATGCAGTAGGCCCGGGTAACCGAGGCCTCACACAGAGCAAATACCGGGTCGGGGTGGAGCAGTGCAGTACACGATCAGCGCGACGGCGTTCCTGGCGATCATCATCGTCCTGCGGCTCCGGCGCCGCACCGAGGCCCGCAGCCGCGCCGACGAGGCGCTCACCGTCTTCACCGCCGTCACCTTCGGCGTCCTGATCGCCGCCACCTCCTGGGGCCACGCCATCCTCCAGCTCGTCGGCGTCGCCGCCGAAGCCACCCACTGACCGGGCGGCCGGACGGGCCAGGGCATGGCCGCCGCCCGGCCGCCGTGGTTGCGCGCCGGCCCACCGGCGCAGCCGCGCGGGGTCGAGGGGTCGAGGGGGGAACGGTTCGGTGAGGCGTGGGGCGGGTCGAGTTCGAGCTGCCTGCGCCTGGCTCACCCCGGCCCGAGCGCCAGGTCGGCCTATGACTCCGCCGTGCTGCGCAGCAGCGGCACGACCGACAGGACGCCGCTCAGGTGCCGCCCGCCTGGGTCAGCTGAAGACGACCGGCCCGTTCGGCAGTTGGATCGTGTTCGTACACCCCAGTGGCGCCTTGTCGATCGCCTGGCGGGCGAACGCCACGGAGAGATCGGCCATCTTCTGCCGTCCGGGCGGCGGATTGGACGAGCCCGCCGATGTCCGGAGTTCGAGGGCCGCCGTGTAGTACCAGGTGCGGCCCGGATCATCGGGCGTCGTCCTGACCACGCAGGGGAAGCGCACCACGGAGGAGCGCTGACCGGCTTCGCCGTCGGAGAACGGCAGGAAGTCCTTCGCTACCTGCTGTCCTTCGTTGTGGATGCGTTCCGCCTCGGTGGCGGCGCCGACGGCGGTAACGACCAGCCTCTGCTGGTTGTTGCCGATCACCGTGCACGACAGGTAGGCCGGTGTGGACTCTGTAGGCGGTGTGAACGTCGCCTGCACCGTGGCCGTCGAGGTGGAGTGCAGGATCTCGCTGAATCGCTTGTCGTCAAGGGTGCCCTGGCACTCGCCGAGCGGGATACGAGCTGCCGGTTGTTGAGCGGTGCCCGGGTCCTGGGTCCGCTGCCACAGGAACAGGCCGCCGGCCACGACGACAAGTAGGGCGGCTGTGGCCAGCCGTGATCGACGGACCTTCACCCGTACGCTTCTCCTTTCATGGCAGCCGGTGTTCTCGCCGGCTGCGATTTCCGGTGCCGGGTCGGCGCGTTTCCCGCTGCCGTCGACCCGGCACCGCGGCATGTGGGTGTCACTTCTTTCCGTTGGCGGTACTGTTCGCCCCGGCGCCCACCGCGCCGCCCTGCGCGGCCTGACCGCCGACCCGTGCCGCGAGGTCCTCGATCTGCGCCTGTGTCAGGGATGAGCCCTTCGCGGCGTCCCGGACCGCCTGGGCCGCACTGATCGCGTTGGAGTTCCGGCCCCCGTCCGACTGCTGGCCGGCTTCCGCCTGGGCGGCCGCCGTTGTGTCCTGCTGGACGCTCGCCGTGACCCCTTGCAGGATCTGGTCGACGATGAAGTCCGATGCTTCGGATGCGCCGGCCGCACTGGCAACACCTCCGGTGATGCCGCCCAGGGTCGTGCTGAAAGCTGTCTTGGCCCAGAATGAGCCGTTCTGAACCGCGTCGTTGAACTCCTTGTCCGAGGCGGCGTGCTGCTTGAACACCGCATCGGCCCGGGCTTCGTTGAGTACGCCGGCCACCGCTCCTCCGGCGTTGGCGGCGTTCTCCACCGGGATGGCGAGCTTCGCGGTGTCGGTCTCACCACCGGCGAAGGTCCCGTGGATCAAAGCCGTGGTGTAGGCCTGCTGGGCGTTGATGACGCTGCCGTAGGCCCCCGGGTCGCGACCGATGACGTTCAGCACGGAACGGACGTCGGACGTGCTGAGTCTGGCCGGTTCGCCGTTCACGGGCAGCGTGTGGTCCCACGGTGACATCGCGCGCTGGATGTCACCCATGTAGTCGGCGGTCATGTTCCCCAGGCTCGGCCGTAGGGCCGCCACGGGTGCGCCGGCACCGGACTTGTCGGTGATGCGGGCGAGGCTGCCGCCCTCGTCCCGTCCGAACTCCTTCATGACCTTGCTCATGACGTCCGCCTGGTCGGCGGTGTGCTTCGCCGGCGTGGAGGGCAGGTCGTCGTACGGGTGCCCGCTCGTCGCGGCCTCCAGAGCGTGCCCGAACGCGGTGGGTCCGCTGGCCAGGGCGCCGGCCACGATGTCCTTGTTCTGGGAGACGGTGTCTCCTCTGAATTCCTTGTCGTGGGCCAGGTAGTGCAGGTAGTCGGCGGGTTTGGGGCTGCCGCCGGGGTTGACCGTGCCGTCGGTGTTGTAGGCGGTGGGCTTGTCGTGGAAGAACTTGGTGGCCGCTTCCGGGCTGTGGGCCAGCGCTTCCATGATTCCCGTCACCGGCTCGAATCCGGCTCCGCCGTCCTGCCCGAGGATGTTGAAGCCCAGCCGTTCGGGGCTCTTGCTCAGAAGCGCCGGACTCCAGAACCGCATGGTCGGGTGCGTGTCCTTGGAGTCGAGCTGGAGGACGTGCTCGGCGATCGGATTCAGGAAGTGCGGATCGTAGTTCGCGGTGCGCAGGATCCCGGCCAGCACCTGGTAACCCCGTGGGACCCATGGCTTGCCTGCTGTTGTCTCCGGCGTCTCCCAGAGCGGCTCGGCTCCGGCCTTGCGCAGGTCGGCCGCCCACTGGTCCGACAGGTGTGGCTGGCTGGTACTGCGTGTGGCGGTGGCCAGCGCGGTCCCGAGGTTCTTCTGCAACTCCTGGTACTGCTTCCAGCGGGCGCCGCTCGCGCCCGCGACACTGTTGTCGTCGCCGACCATGCTGTTCCAGAACATCAGAAGTCCCTTGGGGCCGATGTCCTGGTAGAACCTGGTCGTGAACTGCGCGTCGGCCGCGTGCGTGTGCAGCAGGCTGTTGAGCTCGACGAGTTCCGCGTCCGACAGCTTGTTTCCCTTGGCGGCCAGCTGGACCGCCCGCTTGGCGTCCGCTTCCGCGCCGCCGCCGACGGCCTGTGCGTTGAAGGATCCGTCCTTGTCCGTGGAGGCGTCGGCGCGCAGGGCGAAACAGGCCCGCTCGTCCGCCTCCGAGGCGTCGCGAAGAACCGCGTCCATCCGGGCCCGGATATCGCCGGCCTTCGACCGGTACTTGTCGTGATACGCGGCCGCCGCCTGTGGATCCTGCCGGATCGCCTTGTCGGGATCCGGCCAGCTGACCGTACCGTCGGCACTGACGGTGAGTCCCGCCGCGACCGCTTCGGTGACCAGCGCGTTCGCCGTGTCCTTGGCGGCCTGGATCTCAGTCGCCGCCTGCCGCAGCACGGACGCCAACGCAGCCGCTTCCACCGCGGCCGCGTCCAGCTGATCGTTACCGCGCTGGAGAGCCGGCTTCGCCGACTCGGCGCTCTTGCCGCTCCACCCGGAACCGTTCACCTTGACGACGACGCCGCTGTTCCACTCGCCGTCCAGCGCCTTCAGCTTCGCGGCGACCTCGTCCCAGGCACCCGCGGCCGAACCCAGGCAGTCCACCTTCGCGTTCGTCAGGTCATGAAAACCCACCACGACGCATCAACCCCCGTTGGGCTGGAAGGTACCCGCGATGGCCGCATTGGCATCGCGATAGTTCTTGGCCGTCGACCGCACGTTCTGCGCGAGCCCGCCGATGACCTTCGAAAGCGACTGAATCTGCTTGTCCCAAGTCGCAGACGCTTCCTTGCACGCCGCGCCGATGCCGAAGCCGGCGAGCCCGCCCGCGACCGCGGCCATCTCGTCGTCAGCGCTCTCGCACTCGCCTCCCAAACGGCAGTTGATCTGGTCGGCAGTCGCGGCAGCGCTGTCGAGCGACGCCAGGTCGACCGAGAAGCCGCCGGCCGCCGCGCCGGCCGAGTTGATCTGCGTCCGGGCAGCCTCCTGGCCTCTGGCTTTCGCGGTCAGATTGCCGTTCGCATCGTATGCCCACGGGTTCATCATGCGGTCGAACTCGGTCATGCGATCAGACATGGACCGCCCCACCCCCTACGGCTGATCGAAACCAGCCCTCCCCTAACGAAAGACCGTTCGATCGTACCCATCAGCTGCGCAGCGCATACGTCCGATTCCGCAGAGTCCGCTCACCCTGACCCAGCCAACACCAGTGCGACACCGAACGGCTGGGGTGAGGCGTAACAGCCGGCGTCGCCCGTCGTCCTCCTCAACGGGTGAACGATCAGCCCGCCGACCACATCCGGTTCCGCTCTGGGCAGGTCTTGGCAGCGGCCTGTAGGCGTGAGTCCCGAGGATCCGCGCGGGTGCGGCTGCCCGCATCGAGCCCACGCCGGCACCGACCGACCCGCTGCCGTCCAGGTTCGGGTGGGAGGTGAAGCGGACGGGGCGCGGAGCTGTGTCCAATCGTCGCCGTGCCACTGCTCCCAGTGGTGATCAGATAGACGAACTCTGCTGCCGGCTGCATCAGCCTCCACCCGCCTTACATTCCAACTCCGCGCACCGTAGTGTGAGAGCCCGTCAGGGCTACAGAATCACCCGACCGCGCGCAGCCGGGAGCGGCCGGCCTTGGGTGGGGTGGCCGGCGCGACGCGATGACCGCCGCTCATGGAGTCACCATCGCCTCCTACCTCCCGTCACATCCGCACGGGTACGCAAGCGTGTTCTTCTCCTCTGACGCTGAGTCGCCTCGCTGAGAGGGCTTGGGCCAGAATCGGCCACGGCTCGACTCGGCAGGGGTTGGCCCGGCCGACCAGTGACCGTGGCGTGGGCTAGAAGCAATGCCATGTAGATAGCGCCTCGGGCGGCTTCGTCAAGTGGGCTGAAATGGGACGGAGCTCCCTGCTGGAACCGTGTCGACCAAGATCACTGTTCGGCTAGGAGCTCCGTGGGTGCTCAGTCTGTCATCTCTCGCGAAGTTGTGGTTGCCGCAGGGGCGTTCGCGCCCGTCCATCTCGGCGAATTGACCCGGATCGTGCCGTTCGAGATGGTCGACGAGGCGTTGGCACAGACCGGCAGGACGCAGGCCCGGGTCCCGGATCTGCCGTCGCGGGTGGTGGTGTATCTGCTGCTGGCCGGGTGTCTGTTCCCCGGGCTGGGCTGGCGGCAGGTGCGGCAACGGCTGACGGCCGGCCTGGACGGTCTGCCGGTCGCGGACCCGACCGGCGGTGCTCTGGCGCAGGCCCGCAAACGGGTGGGCGCCGAGCCGCTGCGCTGGCTGTTCGACCTGCTGCGCGGCCCGGCCGCCGGAATCCGCACCACCGGGACGTGGTGGCGGGGGCTGCTGGTCTGCGCGATCGACGGCACGACGATCGCGGTCCCCGACAGCCCGGCAAACCTGGCTGTGTACACCAAGCACCGCTGCAACAACGGTGGTTCGGGGTATCCGGCGCTGCGACTGCTGGTCCTGGCGTCCTGCGGTACCCTTCCGTGCTGGACGCGGTGTTCGGACCGACCGCAGACGGTGAGACCACCTATGCGCCCCGCCTGCTCCGCAGCCTGCGCGAGGGCATGATCGTGCTGCTGGACCGCGACTTCGCCGCCCAGAGCCTCGTTAGCGCCATCGCCACCACCGGCGCCCACGTCCTGGTCCGGGTGAAGAACGGCCGCCACCTGCCCGTCCTTCACCGCAACCGCGACGGCTCCTACCTGGCCAGACTCGGCACCGTCGCGGTTCGCGTCATCGACTGCGAGATCACCATCGCCACGGCCACCGGCCGCCACACCGGCCTCTACCGGCTGGTGACCACCCTGACCGACCACCGGACCCATCCCGCCGCGGAACTGATCGCGCTGTATCACCAGCGGTGGGAGACGGAGACCGCCTACCTGGAGATCAAGTCCACCATCCTGGGCGGCCGCGTCCTGCGTGCCCGCACCCCCGCCGGCCTCGACCAGGAAGTCCACGCGCTGCTGGTCACCTACCAGGTCCTGCGCCTGGCCATGGCCGACTCCACCGGCACCCGTCCCGGTGTCGACCCCGACCGGGCCGGCTTCACCATCGCCCTGAACACCGCCCGCGACCTGATCATCCAGGCCGTGGGCGTCATCGCGGACCCCGTCATCGACCTCGTCGGCACCATCGGCCGACGAGTCCTGGCCCACCTCATGCCCGACCGGCGCATCCGCACCCGACCTCGCGTCGTCAAACGCGCGATCTCCAAGCACAACGCCAAAGGCACCATCGACCGGACCAGCTACAAAACCACCATCAGCATCGACATCGTGATCACACCAGACCCGTAACGGAAGCCCGCAGCCGCTATCTACACGGCATTGGGGCTAGAAGAAGCCGGCGGGACTGTACCGCATGAGGCCGTCGAGGATCTCGCGCAGCCACGGGCTGCGGACGGCCGGCAGTCGAGCCAGGGTGTGTCGGAACGTTCCCGAGTCGGCCCGGAACAGGTGCCGGGGGCGCGGCGCGGGCGGGTCGAAGTCGTCGCGGAGGACGCCGTCGGGTAGGCCGCCCGACGCGGGGACGGGCAGGTCCCGCTCGGGGAGAACCAGCCACAACCACACCCCGAACGGCAACGGCACCGGGTACGCCGCCGTGTCGGCCGGGGCCCAGACTTCCCCCGTCTGCGGATGGGACGGCACGAGGAGGATGTCTGCGTCCCTGCCGGGAGTCGGCCGTCCCGGTCCGGCCAGGACTGCGCGCCGCGCCGGCGGACCCGCGGGCAGCAGGGCGTCGAGCGCGCGTTGGAACACCTCCCCGACCAAGCCGTCCGGCAGGATCACCGGCCAGCCCCCCGAAGCCACCAGCAGGTGGGCGAACGCCCGCCCGGCCGCCGCCTCCCACTGCGGGCTCCACGACCACCAGTGGTTCGACCAGTGGCCCGCCCCCATCCGCGACCTCCATGTGACGATCGGCTCGAACGGGGGCGTGCGCTTCCCTTCCGCCATCAGCTCCGCCCAGGTGAGCGGTGCCACGTCGGCGCCTTCAACGGGGAGGCGGCGCACGGCGTTCGGGGCGAGCCACATGGCCTGCCAGAGCGAGCAGTCGTCGATCCGGCTCGCCACGGGCAAGGCGCACTCCACGCAGGCCACGTTGGGGCCGTCGGCCCCGTCAAGGCCGCAACAGTAGCCGCCTCCGCGATTGTCCGGGATCAGCACGGTTCCGCGGGCGTCACCGGGCGCGATGACGATCGCGCCCGGCGCGCCGTCGGACAGGGCGTAGACCGGCGCGTAGACACCGCGGGCGGCCGCCTCGTCCGGATGGATCTCCTCCCACGTCCGCCACGGCGGCCCCCAGGGCTCCGGGTCCACGGCGAAGGTGCCCGACTCCATGAGTACCGGAAGCTGAATCCCGTTCCCGTACGTCTGATGGGCGTGGACCGGCAGGGCGACCCGGGACAGCGGAGTGGTCAGCTCAGCGCCGCACCCCGCACACACGAAAACGAACAAATGTCCTCCGTCTGGGAAACGGAGGCATCATCGCAGCTCGGCAGCGGCTGGCCAATCGGTTTCCAGAACCCTCTGAGGCTGGCCTCTCCGCCCACCCGGGCCAGCTCCGCCCGGCGTCGGTACCAACCCGCCATGTGTGCTCCCTTCTCGGGATCCGTACACGACAGCGTTCCACAGCCGGGCCGGGGTCACCGCTGATGCGCAGATAGAGGGCGAGGTTGGCGGCGCAGGCGAGGGTGAAGGGGTGGGCGGCGCCGAACAAGCGCCCGTGTACCGCGTGGAGGCGGATGGTGGGGTCCCTGGCGAGGGTGTGGGTCCCGGCGGCGCTGTGGTCGACGCGTCGATCCACAGGACCAGGTCCACGGCGCCCGTCCGCAGTGCCGTGTGGGCGCGGTGGGCGCAAGCCTGGGTCTTGCCGATGCCCGCCGGCCCGCTCAGGACCCCGGCGCCGCCGGCCCGCAGAGTGCCGTCCGGGGACGGGCGGTGGCGGTAGCAGTCGGCGACGGCGGGCAGCGCACCGATCTGTACGGGCCAGACCGGGGCCGCGGTTGCGGCACCGGGGACGTGGACGTCGCGCACGCTTCCGGCCACCACGCCACCGGAGTTGACGAGGCCGTTGCGGCTGTACACGCGGGCCTGTGGCCCGGGAGTGCCGCCGGGAGCGGTCAGCGCCGTCGTCGCCTGGAGCGGCTGGCCACGGGTGTGGGCCGCGGCGGCAGCAGCGTGTCCCGGTCCCCGCCGGGCGGGGACCGGGACACCTTCAGGAGGGCTAGCAGGTCCAGCGGTGGGAGCGGAGGTGGACGCCGGTGCCGCCGTTCTGCGAGAAGTTGCCCTTGGCGCCGGCCGCCGTGCACACCACCCGCTGGCCGGTGTAGTCGGCACCGGTGTAGAAGCCGACGGGCCTGCCGGACGTGCCGTGGTTGTAGACCGAGCGGACCTTGGTGGTGGCGGACCAGCTGCAGGTGTCCCCGGCCTGCCAGTCCGGGTCGTCGTAGGGCCAGGCGCAGACCTGTCCCGTCCCGTCGGGGCCGCTGTAGGCGCAGACGCGTCCCTCCACGCACGACCACGGGTCCAGGCCGGCGTGGGCGGGCTGCGGGGCGGCGAGCAGGGCGGCCGCGGCTGCGGCGAGCGAGGCGATCAGGCCGAGGCCCTGACGGGCGGTGCGTTCCATGACGATGGTCCTTCCGGTTCGGGGGTGCGGGCGGTGCGAGGGGGTTCAGGCGCCAGGCGGGCTGACGTAGCCCGAGACGGGCTGCTGGTTGGTGCTCACCTTCGAGGGGTCGAGGCGGGTGCGGACGGCGACCGCGTCGCCGAGGTTGCCGTCGACGGTGTCGAGGGTCCCGTCGCGGTGGACGGCGGCGACCACGCCGACGTGGCCGGGTGTGCCGCCGTCCGGCTCGCCGTAGATCACCAGGTCGCCCGGCTTCGGGGTGTAGGCGCCGCGCGTGTGGAACAGTCCCTTCTCCCTGCCCCACTTGCCGATGCCGCGCGCGGCGAGGACGTCGGGCGTCTCCTCGATCCCGGCCTGGTGCCACGTCCACTCGGCGAAGGCCGCGCACCACGGAGTCTTCGCGCAGGATCCGCCGTTCCTGTGGTAGGCGAAGTACTTGTCGCAGGAACCGGTCTTCTCGGGAGAGGCGCCGTCGGGGGTGATCTCCCCCCGGGCCACCGAGACGACGCGGTCCCGCACGGTGGCGGCGGACACCGCCGGAGCGGCGGTCGCCGTGCCGAGCACCGGCAGCAGGGTGAGGGCGGCCAGCGCGGCGGCGGTCGAGATGCGCCTGTACAGCTTCATGAGAGCTCCTCCATTGGGGTGAACCGGTCCTGCCCGTCGCCCGGTCGCCTCCCCTACAGTCGGCGGGCGTGCCGGAGGCACACGGGGACCGGGAGGCGGTGGCGCGGCGGGAGTCGACGAGTCAGCGAGTCGGCGAGTCGATGCGATGTCGTGGGACCATCCTGCGGACGCTCCCTGGCCGTCACCAGGCCCCTCGGCCGGCGTGGCGTCCCAGAGCTCGCCCACTTCCCGTCCCACCGCTCCGACGTGCGGAAACGATGCATACCGGGACAGCGATTGGGACAACAGCGCATGCATGACGAACCGTCGGACGAGACCGCGGGGGCCACGGCGGAGGAGCGGGAGCGCCCCAGGGTCCTGCTCGTCCGCGCACTGAACGACGGGCTCGGCGCGTGCGGCCTGTCCCTGGACCGGGTGGCGGCCCGACTGCGGGACCGGCTCAGCGGCTCCAACGTCCGGGGGCTGAGCACCTCCTCGATCAGCCGCTACCTCGACCCGAGCCGCACCGAGCTGCCCGACCTCGCCGTCCTCGCCGAACTCGCCCGGATCTTCGGCACGGACCCGGCGGAGCTGGCCCGCTGGCAGCGCTGGCACCGGCAGGCCAGGCTGGCGGCGGACCACGGGCAGCGCGACCGCCGCGTGGCGCGCCGGACCACCGCCGTCCCCACCGCCGCGGCCGCAGCCGTACCGGTCCCGGCGCGTCCGGAGGTCGCTGACGGGCCACCGAACGCCGCGGCCGCAGCCGTACCGGTCCTGGCGCGTCCGGAGGTCGCTGACGGGCCACCGGACGCCCGGCCGGCGGTGTGGCGGGTCGCGCGGCAGTGGCGGCGCCGACGGGGTGCGGCGTCCGGGGCCCTGGCGCTCGTGGCCGTGGCCGTGGTCGTGGCCGGCGGGACGCTGTGGGCGGGGAACGGCGGGCCCGACGACACCGCCTCGGTGGTGACGGCGCCGTCCGCGGGCGCGGCCCGGCGGGGGCCGGCGGCGGAGTCGGCGGAGTCGGCCGAGGGCCTCGCCCAGGCGGTGGAGGTCGGCGCGCTCGGCGGGGACAGCCGCTGCTCGGCGCCGAAGGCCGGGCCGTCCGGCACCTGGCTGCGCGCCTGCGCGATGGTGCAGCCCCGCCAGGTGTTGTTCGCGGTCCGGGTCGACAATCCGACGGACGCGCCGATCGAGGTGACCGCGAAGGTGGCCGGCTTCTGGTCGGGTGTCCTGCACTCCTGTGACCCCGGGCGCTCCGTCGTGCACACCACCGTCGCCCCCGGGGCCACCTTCACCAGCGATCCGGAGGAGTGCGTCACCCCCCGCCGCGGCACACCGCTCGCCTACCAGGCGGAGGCCTTCGTCGCCGCCGGGAACGGGCAGCAGTGGGTCGGCCACATGCTCTCTCCGAACGCCCACGTCTACCCGGACCGCGAGACCCTGTGGCGCTGCCGCGGCGACGTGCCCTGCTAGGGATCGTGAACGCGACCCTCTGCGTCAACCGCACGGACGCCCCTGTGCGTACCCGCCCCGGTCCGGGCCGACAAGAGGTGGGTGGTGGAGCGGATCCACTCGTCGTCACACTGCGTGTGCTCATCCGCCGCGCGTCCCCTCGCTACCGCCGGGTGGCCGCCCCCACCAAGCCCTGAAGTAACGCCTACTGGTGGGCGCCCTTGACATTGGGCTGGGTCTTCTGGTTGTAGATCTCCTTGCCGTCCGCGTTGTAGGCGTGGACGTAGGAGGCCGGGGGGAAGGAGTTCGCGTTGTGGCCGGTG
>NZ_JBSFKQ010000085.1:0-17560 GCF_053598615.1 Kitasatospora sp. NPDC001095
GGGGCGCGGCCCGGACCGGGCAGCGCCACAGCGCCGTTCTGCCGGCCGCGGACAGAACCTAGCGCCCGGCCTCCGTCTCGACGGGCCGTGCCGGCGGCCGGAACGGGCCCCAGGTGAACGCGGGCAGCCAGGCCTGCGGCGCGTCGCTCCACGCCAGTTCGGCGATCTGGTCGAGCGAGCGCCGGCCGGTGAGCGAGCGCAGCAGGTCGTGCCGGTGCCCGCGCAGGACGGCGGCCGGCTCGCCGTCGCCGGCCAGCCACTCGGCCCCCGGCGCCTCGATCCGCAGCGCCGGAAGCCCCTGCGTGCGCACCGCGTTGGCGAAGCCCCGGACGACCAGGTCCAACGACGAGGGGTAGGACGGGTGGTCGGGGACCGCCGCCTCCCCCAGCGCGGCCCGCAGGTCCATCTCGTGGGTGAACGCGTCCATCATCAGCATGGTGTGCCGCAGTTGGGGGGACTCGGTGAGCACCCGTTCCACCGGGGCGTCCAACCGCGCCCACTCGGCGAGCAGGCCGTCCAGGCCGTCGCCGGAGTCGGCGTGCGGGACCTCCCACAGGTTGCCGGGCGCGTCGGCGGCCACCGTCCGGCAGACCTCCAGCAGGTGGCCGACCAGGTCCAGCACGGTCCACTCCGGACAGGCGGGCACCGCGACCCCGGCCACCCCGGGCCGGTCGCCCAGCAGCGCCGTGATGTTCTCCCGGGAACCGCGGTAGGCGAGGTGGTCGGGCGCCCGGTCCCAGAGCGACCCGGGCGTGGCCTCGGCGTTCCGCTGATACGTGCTCATACGGCTCTCCTTCGGTGGGACGACCTTCACGGGGACGGACCGACGACGCCGGGAACCCGGTCTCGTACGGGCCGGTTCCATTGTGGCGCCCGGGATCCGGGCCGGGCCGAACGGAGGGAACGCGGAGCACTCCCGAAGACGCGGGTCCGAAGAGGCCCCCGGAAACGCAACCGTGGAGATGCGGGCCATGACGTGACGTCAGGAGCATGGAGGAGCCGTCAATTCCCGATGTGAGCCTGGGAGGGATCGTGCCGACGACCTTGGGATCGTTGCGCCGACTGGTATTGACACCGTCACTGGCCTCGGTGACCTTCGCCGGGCGCGGGTTCCCGGTGACGCCCACGGAGTCCACCGAACGGCTGGAGGCGGTGCCCCGCGCGGTGGTCTGCGGCTTCGAGTGGGGGATCGACGCCCGCAGCCAGTGGGAGGTCGAGCGCCGCCTCGCCCTGGTCGAGCCCGAACAGCGCGGATTCGCCTACGAGGGCGCCACCATGGCCTTCACCGTCCTGGACGCGATGGGCCGGGGCCACCGCACCCGGGACCTGCTGGCCGGTCCCGGACAGCCGCACATCTTCCTGGCGTACATCGGCATCGGCTTCGCCATGGCGCGGCTGCCGCGGCCGCTGTGGCGCAAGGTGCTGCCGGACCTCGCCGGGACGCCCTACCACCCGACGATGAGCTGGCTGGCCGTCGACGGCTACGGCTTCGACCTCGCCTACTTCCACACCCGGCGCTGGGTGGACGAGCAGCGCCGGCCGAAGCCGTACCCGTGGCAGGGCGCGCCCGAGTACTTCCCGCGGGCGTTCGACCAGGGCGTCGGACGGGCCCTGTGGTTCATCCACGGCGGCTCGCCGGCGCAGGTCGCCGACGCGGTGCGGCGGTTCGACGCGGACCGGCAGGGCGACCTGTGGAGCGGCGTGGGACTGGCCGCGACCTTCGCCGGCGGCGGCACGGCCGACGGCCTGGCCGGGCTGTGCGAAGCGGCGGGCCCGCACCGGGCGCAGCTCGCCCAGGGCTCGGTGTTCGCCTCCAAGGCGCGCGCGTACGCCGGGTTCGTCCCCGCGCACTGCGAGACCGCCTCGACCGGCCTGACCGGCCTGTCGGTCGAGGCGGCCGCGAAGGCGGCCGACGACTGCGCGGTGGACGACCGCGCCCCGGGCGCCGCCGGCGGTCCGCCCCCGTACGAACGGTGGCGGGCGAACGTGCGCGCCCACTTCGGCGACGCCTAGGCCCGGTGCGAAGCAGCCGCGGGGCGGATCGGCCGCCCCGCGGGAGACCTGAGAGGAGTAAGGCGTGTCCACTGCATGGCGGACGCTCCGACGTCGAATTCTCACTCCGAGCACCTCTGAGACGCTCATGGAAACACGTGGTTTCCACCGGAAGTCGCCGGCCGCCCAGGAACTCCTGGAGACGGTCGGCGCGCGCTTCCTGGAGGGCTACGCGCACGCCGTGGAGGCCCGCAACCCGGCGGAGGCGGAATACCCGCTGGAGGAGATCCCGGACCGGTTCCGCGGCTTCGCCTACGAGGGCGCCGGAATGGGCTTCGCCATGCTCGACGGGCTGCGGCTGTCCGGCGGCGGCTCGGTGGCCCGCTGCCTCCAGGGCCGCGGCGCCGACCACGTCTACATGGTGTACGTCGGGATCGGCTGGGCGATGGCCCGGCTGCCGAGGTTCCTCTGGCCCGACATCGACGCGCTCGACCCGCTGCTGCGCTGGCTGGTGCTCGACGGGTACGGCTTCCACCAGGCGTACTTCCGCACCGACCGGTACGTCCACCGGCAGTACCGGGACCCGGCGTTCCCCTGGCCGGCCCACGACGCCCCGTCGTACGCCGGCCGCGCGATCGACCAGGGCATCGGCCGGGCCCTGTGGTTCGTCGGCGGCACCGACCCGGACCTGGTCGCGACCATGATCGAGAAGTTCCCGGAGTCCAGGCGCTCCGACCTCTACGGCGGGGCCGGACTGGCGGCCACCTACGCCGGGGGCGTGGACGAGGCCGAGCTGTGCGCGTTCCGGGACCGGGCCGGCGAGCACCGGGCGATCGTCGCGCAGGGCAGCGCGTTCGCGGCCGAGGCCCGGATCCGGGCCGGACTGCTGGTGCCGCACACGGAGTTGGCCACCCGGGTGTTCTGCGGCATGGGGCCCGTCGAGGCGGCCGCGGTGACCCAGGAGCTGCGGCCGACCGAGCCGGTGCCGGGCCCCGTGCCCGCGTTCGAGCTGTGGCGCCAGGCCATCGCCGACCGCTTCCGGAACGTCGGGGGGTGCTAGCCGTGGCCGCCACGCGGAAGGTCCCGCCGGGCCCGCCGCGCCGGGCCGCCCCGGTCCTGCTGCGCAGGCTGGTGGGGGACCGGCTGGAGATGATGCGCGCCGCCGCGGCGGAGTACGGCGACGCGGTCCGGATCTCCATGGGCCCCAAGACGCTCTACTTCTTCAACCACCCCGACCACGCCAAGCACGTGCTCGCGGACAACGCGGCCAACTACCACAAGGGGATCGGCCTGGCCCAGGCCCGACGCGCCCTCGGCAACGGCCTGTTGACCAGCGAGGGGGAACTCTGGCGCAAGCAGCGCCGGCAGATCCAGCCCGCCTTCCAGCACAAGCGGATCGTCCAGCAGGCCGGTGCCGTCGCGGAGGAGGCGGCCAAGCTGGTCGGCCGGCTGCGGGCGCACGAGGGCGGCGGGCCGGTCGACGTGGTCAAGGAGATGACGGCGCTCACCCTCGGGGTGCTCGGCCGCACGCTGCTCGACGTCGACCTCAGCGCCTTCGAGGCGGTCGGGCACGACTTCGAGGCCGTGCAGGACCAGGCGATGTTCGACATGGTCACCATGGGCATGGTGCCCGGCTGGGTGCCGCTGTCCAAGCAGCTCCGCTTCCGCCGGGCCCGGCAGGACCTGCAGGGGGTGGTCGACCGGCTGGTGGCGGAGCGGGTCTCCCGCGACGGCGCCCGGATCGAGGGGGAGGACGCGCTGTCCCGCCTGATCGTCGCCACCCGGCAGGAGCCCGACCGCGCCGTCGCCCGGCAGCGGATGCGCGACGAGCTGGTCACGCTGCTGCTGGCCGGCCACGAGACCACGGCGAGCACCCTCGGCTGGACCTTCTACCTGGCCGACCGGCACCCCGAGGTGATGGACCGGCTGCACGCCGAGGCCGTCGAGGTGCTGGGCGACCGCCTGCCCGAGTTCGAGGACCTGCACCGCCTGCGGTACACCTCGATGGTGGTGGAGGAGGTCATGCGGCTCTACCCGCCGGTGTGGATCCTGCCGCGGCAGGCCCAGGCGGACGACGAGGTCGGCGGGTACCACGTCCCGGCCGGCGCCGACGTGCTGATCTGCCCGTACACCCTGCACCGCCACCCCCGGTTCTGGGACGCCCCGGAGCAGTTCGACCCGGAGCGCTTCGACCGGGACCGGGCGGTCGACCGGCCGCGCTACGCCTACATCCCGTTCGGGGCGGGGCCGCGCTTCTGCATCGGCAACCATCTCGGGCTGCTGGAGGCGACGTTCACGATCGCCATGGTCGCCCGGGAGCTGCGGCTGAGGAAGGTGCCGGGCCACCGGGTGGTGGCGGAGCCGATGCTGTCGCTGCGGGTGGGCGGCGGCCTGCCGATGACCGTGCACCCGGCCGGCTGACCGGGCCCCGGGGCCGCACGGCGGAGCCCCCGCGACCGTCCCTCCGGGGATCGTCGCGGGGGCTCCGTGTGTGGGCCCGGGCCCGGCTCCGAACGCTCCGCGGACGCGGGTTCGAAGCCGGGCTCCGGGGCCGCTGGCTCAGGCGGTGTCGGTGATCGGGGCGGCCCGCGCGGTCAGCGCCACCGCCCGGGCGTCCAGCAGGGCCAGCAGCACCGGCGGGTCGAGGACCCGGGCCTGGCGCAGGCGGAGCTCGATCGGCAGCAGCGGCACGTCCGGCCGCACCTCGATCGGTCCGACCGATCCCACCGAGACCGGGCGGTCGCCCGTCAGTACCTCGTCGAACGCGGCCGGGACGGAGTGCGCCAGCAGGAACCAGGTGCCGGCCGGCACCTGGTCGAATAAGAAGACGCCGGGGCGGGGGAGGACGGTACACGCGGCGGGCCGCCCCTCGGGAACGCGGGTCGGGAACAGCCCGACGTACACCCGGCCGAGGTCCCCCGCGATGGGGGCCCGGATCTCGCCGCGGAAGGTCGAGAGTTCCGTGCTCCGGGACAGGCCGCGCGGGTCGACCTCGATCCGGGGAGTGAAACCCCCGAGCTGGCGGTAGACGGTGGGGGGGACGCCGACGCTGCTGGCGAACCGTGAGCTGAAGGTGCCGACGCTGTTGTACCCGACGCGGTGGCTGATCTCGGTCACCGTGAACGACGTTTCGATGAGGAGGCGCTTGGCCGTTTCGAGGCGGATGGCGGAGAGGAAGCGCCTCGGCGAAACCCCGGTCATTCGCTGGAATTCACGGGAGAAGTGGAATTTGCTGTACATGGCGGCCTGCGCCATGTCGTCTATGGTCAGCAGCTCGCCGATGTTCTCGTGCATGGTCTCGATGGCCCGGGAAACAGCTTGCTCGATGGCAGTTGTCATGATTGACTCCAGCTTCTCCGCCGCACCTGCGGATGAACAGAGATTCCACCCTTGCGATGATCGGGAACGAAAGTCGCGGCCGCGCTGACAGGCCGACTGACGAGGTGCCAGGCAAGCGAAGGGAGGCCCCCTTCGGTAAAGGCGAAGCTGAAAAGTGTCGCCGGCCATAGCAAGTGACGACCGTAGCAGCAGGCACATGACAGACGCAATGGTCCGGTGGCACGTGCCCTCGGCATGCCGTCCGGTGAGATGTCCCGGAATTCATGTTTGAACGGCCCCGGAGGCCATCAGCAACACAGGAGATGCTTGCGGGGGCGTATTGCGCGCACGATGCCACTGTCGCGTATGCGAATCGGGACGGCCGGTGCGTGCCGGGCCCGCTTTTCGACAAGCCCCTGAGGAGATGCCGGTGGGCTCGCCTACCTCGGATCGACACGATTACCGGACCATGACGCTCGAAGCGTTCGCGGACACGATCGTCCCGGGCGAGAAGCGTTCCCCCGACGACCGGGCGGTGGCCGGCGCCTCGACCGGCGGCGGCGCCGTCCAGGCGGGCGCCATCGAGTTGCTGGAGACGCCGGCGACCGGACTGTCGGACGCCCTGGACGACTACGAGCAGGCCCTGAACCGCCACGCGAGCGCGTACGCGGACGACCACGGCCTGCGGCTCGACGACTCGGTGCCGCCGTTCGTCGCGCTGCCGTTCGCGGACCGGACCGGCCTGGTGCAGGAACTGACCGGGAAGGAGCACCAGGAACGTGAACTGTGGGTCCTGCTGGCGCTGTTCGCCAACATGGCCTTCGACACCGCCGCCCACATGCACACCGCGGACGCGCTCGCGGCGGGCCACCCGGGCCTCACGGCGATGGGGTTCATGAAGCCGGACGAGGACGGCCTGTGGCGGTTCCCCGACTTCTCGTACGGCAAGCAGCTGGCCGATCCCCACCCGGACACCACGTCTTCAGGGAGTCCCGCATGACAAGCACCGAGAGCACCGACGTCCTGATCGTGGGCAGCGGCTTCGGCGGCGCCATCGCGGCCTACCACCTGGCGGCCGGCGGCGCCAAGGTCACCATCCTGGAGCGCGGCCCCTGGCTGAAGGCCGACGACTTCGACCACGACTTCCTGCTCGGCTCCTCGTACACCCGGATCTTCGACTTCGTGGTGGGCGACGGCATGAGCCTGCTCGGCGGCAACTGCGTCGGGGGCGGCAGCGTGGTGTACTTCGCCGCGATGCCGCGCGCGCCGCGGTTCGTCTTCGAGCGCCGCGGCAGCATCGGCCGGCGGATGTGGCCGGCCGCCATCGACCGGGACGTCCTCGACCCCTGGTACGACCGGGTGGCCGAGGCGCTGCCCATCACCCAGCAGGACTGGAACGACGTCACCTACTCGGGCGGGCTGTTCGCCGCGGCCTGCGAGCACGCGGGGCGCACCGCCAACCCCGTCCCGGCCGCCATCGACCGGGCGAAGTGCACCAACTGCAACTGGATGATGTCCGGTTGCCGCTTCGACGCCAAGCGCTCCCTGCTGCTGAACTACCTGCCGGCCGCCCTCGCGCACGGCGCCGAGATCCGGCCGCTGCACGAGGTGCAGCAACTGACCCGGACGGACGACGGCGGCTACCGGGTGCACTACAGCGTCGTCGACGACGAGGACTACCGGGTGCACGTCGGCAGCGGCACGATCGACGCGAAGATCGTCGTGCTCGCCGCCGGCGCCGGCGCCACCCCGGTGATCCTCCAGCGCTCCGAGGCGGCCCTGGGCGAGATGCCGCACGCCGTGGGCCGCTACTTCTCCGGCAACGGGGAGCGCCTCAACACGGCCATCGTCGACGAGGACAAGGCCCGCGACCTGCTGGGGCTCAAGCGCTCCGACGGCCCGGCGTTCCGGGCCAACCAGATCGGCAAGGGCCCGGTCGTGGCGAGCTGGGACAACCTCGACGGCTCGCTGCCGGAACACTCCCGGTTCTCCCTGGAACAGCTCTACTTCCCGCCGGGGTTCGGCACCATCCTGGCGCAGGTGCCCGACGCGAGCGGGCCCAGCTGGTTCGGCGTGGAGAAGAAGGAACTGGTCCGGCAGTGGCAGTCCTGGCTGACCGTCTTCACCATGATCGAGGACGACAACGAGGGCGTCTTCGGCCCGCCGCCGCCCACCGGCAACGCGCAGCGGATCTCCCAGCAGATGCTCGGGCGCGGGCCGATCTCGTACCGGCCGACCGCCAACACCCTGCGCGCCTGGGCCGATTCGGACGCCGTGGTGAAGGACATCCTGGAGCGCGACGGACTCGCCCGTGTCATGCCGTGGACCAACGACCTGGTGGGCGCCTACACGGTGCACCCGCTGGCGTCCTGCCGGATCGGCGACGACCCGCGGACCTCGGCGCTCGACGACCGGCAGGAACTGCGCAACCACCCGGGCATCTTCGTCACCGACGGCTCCGCCGTCCCGGGGGCGCTCACGGTCAACCCCGCGCTGACCATCTCGGCGCTCGCCGAGCGCGCGGTCCCGGGCATCGTGGCCGCCGCGCAGCAGCGCGGCGTGAACGTCAAGTACGGCGCGCCCGCGCCGGACGGCGCCACCAGCGGCCGGCGCGGCGTGCAGGTGCAGCTGCCCGGCCTGATGCGCCGGTAGCGCCCGGCGCCGGACCGGGCTTCCAGACCGAGCTTGGAGGAGGACGCACATGACGACGCCGTTCCTGCGGCCGGCCCTGCGCAGGTCCATGGCGCAGGTCCACCGGGTCGCCCCGGTGCGGCCGGCCGACGCGGGGAAGGAGGTGGCCGGCGTCTTCGCGGAGGTCGAGCGGGAGTTCGGCATGCTGGCACCGCCGATCGGCCTGCACGCCGCCTCGCCGGCGGTGCTCGCCGCCTCCTGGGTGATGCTGCGGGAGACCCTGGTCGCCGGCGGGCGGGTCGACCGCGCGACCAAGGAGGCGGTGGCCGCGGCGGTCTCGGCCGCCAACTCCTGCCCGTACTGCGTGGAGGTGCACGGGACGACGCTGGCCGCGCTGCTGCCCGGGGTGTCCGCCCCGGGCAGCGCCCGGGCGGCCGTCGAGGCGTCGGCGGACTGGTTCCGGGCGGACCGGGACCAGGGCGCGCCGCCGCCGTTCTCCGCGCAGGCGGTGCCCGAACTGGTCGGGGTGGCGGTCACCTTCCACTACCTCAACCGCATGGTCAACCTGTTCCTCGCGCCGAGCCCGCTGCCGACCGGACTCCCGGCGGCCGCGAGAACGGCGGCGAGGGCGGTCCTCGGCCGGCTGATGCGCCGCAGCGCGCGCGTCGCCCCGCCGGCCGGGACCTCGCTCGACCTGCTGCCCTCCGCGCCGCTGCCGCAGGACCTGCGCTGGGCGGCGGGCACCCCCAGCGTGGCCGGCGCCTTCGCCCGGGCGGCCGCCGCGATCGACGCGGCGGGGGCCAGGTCGGTGCCGGACGGCGTCCGCGCCCTGCTGGCCGACCGGCTGGCCGACTGGGACGGCCGGCCGCCGGGGATCAGCCGCGGCTGGGTCGAGGACGCCGTGGCGGCCCTGCCCGGGGACGAGCGTCCGGCGGGCCGGCTGGCCCTGCTGACCGCCGAGGCCTCGTACCAGGTCGACGACGGCCTCGTCGCCGAGTTCCGGCGCGGCCGGCCCGGCGACGCCACGCTGATCGAGCTCACCTCCTGGGCCGCCCTGACGGCGGCCCGGGAGCTGGGCGCCCGGCTCGCCGACCGCGTTCCCGCGGCCGCCGGACAGGGCCCGACAGACAGGCCCTGACCCCGCGCACGGCCCGCACACCCGAGGCTCCCGCCGACCGGCGGGAGCCTCGGCGCGTTCCCGGCGAAGGCCCCGGCCGGCCCCCGGGGAGCCCCCGGGCCGGCCCGCGGAAAATGACGCCGTTATCGAATAGCGGCGGCGTGGAATCACACCGTTATGGAAAAGCACCGCCCCCCACCAGGCGGAAAGCAAACTCGGAGAAGACAGCCGGACGGTCGCCGCCGCACTATTGACGACAGTGCAGGGTGTCGAGTCGGCAACAGATTTGCCGTCAATTCATCTCCATGGGTGGTGAATACGTGAGCAGTGAGCGGATCGCTATCGTGGGAATCGGCCTCCGTTACCCGGACGCCAATTCGGCGAGCGAACTGTGGGAGAACGTACTGGGTGGTCGGCGGGCCTTCCGGCGGCTGCCGGACGAGCGCATGAACCAGGCGGACTACTGGTCGGAGGACCGGAGCGCGCCCGACCGGCACTACACGAAAAAAGCTGCGGTCCTGCGGGACTACGCCTTCGACCGCATCAAGTACAGCGTCGCCGGAAGCACCTACCGGGCCACCGACCTGACGCACTGGCTGGCCCTCGACGTGGCCGCCGAAGCGCTCTCCGACGCCGGATTCCCGGACGGTTCCGGACTTCCCCACCAGAGCACCGGCGTGGTCGTCGGAAACAGCCTCACCGGGGAATTCTCGCGGGCCAACATCATGCGGCTTCGGTGGCCGTACGTGCGCCGCACGGTGGCCGCCGCGCTGACCGGCCAGGGCTGGTCCGAAGGGGACGTGGCGAAGTTCCTCCAGGAACTGGAACCGCAGTACAAGGCGCCGTTCCCCGCCATCGACGAGGACTCGCTGGCCGGCGGCCTCGCCAACACCATCGCCGGCCGGATCTGCAACCACTTCGACCTGCGCGGCGGCGGCTACACGGTCGACGGGGCCTGCTCCTCCTCCCTGCTGTCCGTCGTCACCGCGGCGAAGGCCCTGGCCGACGGCGAACTGGACGTGGCGGTCGCCGGCGGGGTCGACCTCTCCATCGACCCGTTCGAGGTGATCGGCTTCGCCAAGACCGGCGCCCTCGCCACCGGCGAGATGAAGGTCTACGACCGGGACTCCAACGGCTTCTGGCCCGGCGAGGGCTCCGGCATGCTCGTCCTGATGCGCGAGCGCGACGCGCTGGCGCAGGGCCGGCGGATCTACGCCAGCATCAGCGGCTGGGGCGTCTCCTCCGACGGCAAGGGCGGCATCACCCGGCCCGAGGCGAGCGGGCACCGGCTGGCGCTGACCCGCGCCTACCACCGGGCCGGCTACGGCGTCGAGACGGTCTCCTACTTCGAGGGCCACGGCACCGGCACCGCCCTCGGCGACGCGACCGAGATCGAGGCGCTCTCCTCCGCGCGCCGCGCCGCCGACCCGACGGCCCGTCCGGCCGCGCTCGGCACGGTCAAGGGGAACTTCGGGCACACCAAGGCCGCCGCCGGCGTGGCCGGCCTGATCAAGGCGACCCTCGCCGTGCACCACCAGGTGATCCCCCCGGGCACCGGCCACCTCGACCCGCACCCGGGCCTGCTCGGCGACGAGGCGGCCATGTACGTCCCGCGCCAGGCCGAACTCTGGCCGGCCGACCAGCCGGTCAGGGCCGGGGTGTCGGCCATGGGCTTCGGCGGGATCAACACCCACGTCGCCGTCACCCAGGCCCCCGGCAGCGCCCGGCGCGAGGCGCTCGACGAGCGCACCACCCGGCTGGTCGCCGGCCGCCAGGACGCCGAACTGCTGCTGCTGGACGGCCCGGATTCGGCCGCGCTGCGCACCGAGCTGACCGGGCTGCTCGACCTGGTGCCGAAGCTGGCCCAGGCCGAACTGGCGGACCTGGCCGGCACACTGGCCGACCGGCTGTCCGGCGGCCCGGTGCGCGCCGCCGTCGTCGCGACCAGCCCGGACGACGCCGTGCGCGGCCTGGAACGGCTCCTCGCCCTGCTCGACTCCGGAGCGCGGGAGGCCTTCTCGGCCGGCGAGGGCGTCTTCCTCGGCCGTGCCAGGACCGCCCCCCGGATCGCCTACCTCTTCCCGGGCCAGGGCTCGGGCCGCGGCGCCGTCGGCGCGATCCGGCGCCGGTTCGCCACGGCGGAGGAGGTGTTCCGCTCCTCCGCCCCGCCCACCGGCGCCGACCAGGTCGCCACCCAGGTGGCCCAGCCGCGCATCGTCACCGGTTCACTGGCCGCGCTGCGGGTCCTGGACGCGCTCGGCATCCGGGCCGACACCGCCGTCGGCCACAGCCTCGGGGAGCTGACCGCCCTGCACTGGGCGGGCGCGCTGGACGAGGAGCAGGTGGTGCGCCTGGCCACGATCCGCGGCCAGGTGATGGCCCGGGCCAGCCACGGAGGCGGCGCGATGGCCGGCCTGGCGGCCACCCCGGAGCGGGCGGCCGCCCTGTCCGCCGGACTGGACGTGGTCGTCGCGGGCTACAACGGGCCCCGGCAGACCGTGCTCTCCGGCCCCGCCGAGGCGGTCGACGAGGTGTGCCGCCGGGCCGCGGCCGAGGGCGTCACGGCGACCCGGCTGAACGTCTCGCACGCCTTCCACTCGCCCCTGGTCGAGCCGGCCGCGGTCGCGATGGCCGCCGAACTGGCGGAGTTCGACTTCAGCGAGCCGGTCCGTCCGATCGCCTCCACCGTCACCGGCCGGCTCCTGGACCCGTCCGCCGACCTGCGTGAGGTCCTGCGCGAGCAGGTCCTGCTCCCGGTCCGCTTCCAGGAGGCCGCCACCGTGGCGGTCGACGGCGCCGACCTGGTCGTGGAGGTCGGCCCGGGCCGGGTGCTGTCCGGCCTGCTGGCGGAGATCGCACCGGACCGCGCCACCCTGGCGGTCGACACCGACAGCGCCTCCCTCGGCCCGCTGCTGAGGATCGCCGGCGCCGCGTACGTGCTCGGCGTGCCCGTCCGGACCCAGGCGCTGTTCGGCGACCGCCTGCTCCGGCCACTGCCCGCCGACGGCGCGATGACCTTCCTGGCCAACCCCTGCGAGGCGGCCCCGGCCATCGACGCGGAGCTGGCCGCGCAGGACGGCGGCCAGGCCGTGGACGCGCCCGCCGGACAGCCCGGGGCCGCGGACACCGGCGCGGACTCCACCCTGGAGCTGCTGCGCAGGCTCGCCGCCGAGCGGGTCGAGCTGCCGCTGGACTCCGTCACCGCGCAGACCCACCCGATGGACGACCTGCACCTGAGCTCCATCACCATCGGCCAGATCGTCAACGACGTCACCCGGGCGCTCGGCCGGCCGGTGCTCGCCGCGACCCCCAACTACGCGACCGTCAACCTCGGCGGGATCGCGGAGCTGATCGACCAGCTGGCGGACACCGCGCAGGACGGCGGCGAGTCGGCGGCCGAGGTCGCAGGCGTGGCCCCGTGGGTGCGGCCCTTCGCGGTCGAGCACCTGGAGGCCGCCCGGCCCGCCCTGCCCACCCCGGCGGCCTGGCCGCAGTCCGGCCCCCAGGACTCCGCCGGAGCGTGGACGGCCTACAGCACGCCCGGCCACCCGCTCGCCGAGCCGCTGCGCACCGCGCTCGCGGCGGCGGGCCTCGGCGACGGCGTGCTGCTCTGCCTCCCGGACGCGTGCGGACCGGACGACGCGGAACTCTTCCTGACCGCGGGTCGGGCCGTGCTGGCCGCCCCCGAGGGCACCCGGCTGGTCGTGGTCCAGCACCGGCTCGGGGCCGCCGGGCTGGCGAAGACCCTGCACCTGGAGCACCCGTCCGTCCCGACCACGGTGGTCGAGCTGCCCGACACCGCCCCCGAGGGCGCGGCCCGCGAGGAGGCGGTGGCCCGGGTGGTCGCCGAGACCGCCGCCACGGCCGGCTTCGCGGAGGTCCGGTACCAGCCGGACGGCCGCCGCACCGTCCCGGTGCTCCGGCCGCTGCAGCTGCGTCCGGCGGCCGAGGGCCAGTCCCCGCTCGACGCCCGGGACGTCCTGCTGGTCACAGGCGGCGGCAAGGGCATCACCGCCGAGTGCGCCCTCGCGATGGCGCAGGACTCCGGTGCGGCCCTGGCCCTGATCGGCCGCGCCGATCCGGCCGCCGACCGCGAACTCGCCGGGAACCTCGCCCGGATGGACGCCGCCGGCCTGCGCTACCGGTACGCCCGCGCCGACGTGACCTCGCCCGAGGAGACCGCTGCCGCGGTGGCCCTGCTGGAGAGCGGGCTCGGCCCGGTCACCGCGGTGCTGCACGGCGCGGGACGCAACCAACCGGCCGCCCTGGACGCGCTCACCGTCGAGGACTTCCACCGGACCCTGGCACCCAAGACCGAAGGCCTGGAGGCCGTCCTGGCGGCCGTCGAACCCGACCGCCTGAAGCTGCTGATCACCTTCGGCTCGATCATCGGCCGGGCCGGACTGCGCGGCGAGGCGCACTACGCCACCGCCAACGACTGGATGACCGAGCTGACGCTCCGGTTCCAGCAGCGCCACCCGAAGGCCCGGGCGATCGCCCTGGAGTGGTCCGTCTGGTCCGGCGCCGGCATGGGCGAACGGCTCGGCGTCGTCGAGGCGCTGATCCGCGAGGGCATCACGCCGATCTCCACCGAGAACGGCATCCAGGTGCTGCGCGAGGTGCTCGCGGACCCGTCGGCCGGCCCCGTCCTGGTGGTCAGCGGCCGGGCCGGCGGCCTGCCGACCCTCACCACAGCCCGGCGCGAGCTGCCGCTGACCAGGTTCGTGGAGCGGGTGGTCGCGCACCACCCGGACATCGAGCTGATCACCGAGACCGAGCTGACCGAGGGCGGCGACCCGTACCTGAGCGACCACCGGCTCCAGGACGACCTGCTCTTCCCGGCCGTGCTCGGCATGGAGGCGATGGCCCAGGTCGCCGCCGCGGTGAGCGGCCACCAGGGCCCGCCGCTGCTGGAGGACGTCGAGTTCCGCCGCCCCGTGGTGGTCCGGCCGGGCGGCTCGACCACCATCCGGATCGCGGCCCTGGTCCGGGACCCCGAAACGGTCGACGTGGTGCTGCGCAGCGAGGGCACCGACTTCGCGGCCGACCACTTCCGGGCCAGGCTGCGCTACCCCAGGACCGAGGTGCCCGACACCCCGGTGCCGGATGGGTTCGGCCTGCCGGCGGTGCCGGTGGACCCGGTGACCGAGCTGTACGGCAGCGTGCTCTTCCAGGGCAAGCGGTTCCAGCGCCTGCTGGAGTACCGGCGGGCCGGCGCCCGGCACGCGCTGGCGGAGATCTCCACCACCGCCCAGGCGCCGTGGTTCGCGGCCTACCTGCCGCAGGACCAGCTGCTCGCCGACCCCGGCACCCGGGACGCGATGATGCACGCCATCCAGTGCTGCGTGCCGGACGCCACCCTGCTGCCGCAGGGCATCGAGCGGCTCTGGCTGGCCGATCCGGCCGACCAGGACACCGAGTACGTGGTGCTCGACGCCAGGGAGCGCTCGCAGGACGGTGACAGCTACGTCTACGACGTCGACGTGCGGACCCCGTCCGGGAAGGTCGTCGAGCGCTGGGAGGGGCTGACCCTGGTCGCCGTCCGCAAGCGCGACGGCGCCGGCCCGTGGGTGCCCGCGATGCTCGGCTCGTACCTGGAGCGCGGCCTGGAACGGGTGCTGGGCGGCAGCCGCGCGGTCGTCGTCGAACCCGCGGCGGACGCCACGGCGGAGACCGGCGCCGCGGACGGCGACCGCAGGGCCCGCACCGAGACCGCCCTCGGCCGGGCGCTGGGCCGGCCGGTGGAACTGCGCCACCGCCCGGACGGCAAGCCCGAACTCGCCGGCGCGCCCGGGCTCGAAGGAGTCACCGTGTCGGCCTCGCACGGCCCCGGACTCACCCTGGCGGTGGCCGGGCGGGGGCGGCTCGCCTGCGATGTCGAGACCGTCCTGGAGCGGACCGCCGAGGACTGGGACGCGCTGCTGGGCGCCGGCCAACTCGCCCTGCGGGACCTGCTGGTGGCCGAGGCGGGCTGCAGCCCGGCGGTGGCCGGCACCAGGGTCTGGAGCGCGCTGGAGTGCCTGCGCAAGTCCGGTGCGACCACCCAGGCGCTGACGCTCGACCGCGTCCACCCCGGCGGCTGGGTCGTGCTGTCCGCCGGTGACGCGGCCGTCGCCACCTGGGTGACCACCGTCAACGACCGCACGGAGCCGGTGCTCTTCGCGGTCCTCGTCGGGAAGGAGAACTGATGTCGTCCTACTACGAGATCCGGCACACCGTCGGATTCGAGGAGACCAACCTCGTCGGCAACGTCTACTACGTGAACTACCTGCGCTGGCAGGGGCGTTGCCGGGAGATGTTCCTCAAGGACAAGGCGCCGGGGGTGCTCGCCGAACTGCGGGACGACCTCAAGCTGTTCACCCTCAAGGTGGAGTGCGACTTCTTCGCCGAGATCACCTCCTTCGACGAGCTGTCCGTCCGGATGCGCCTGGAGGAACTGACCCAGACCCAGATCCAGTTCACCTTCGACTACCTGCGGATCGACGGCGAACAGGAGAACCTGGTCGCCCGCGGCCGGCAGCGGATCGCGTGCATGCGCGGGCCGAACACGGCCACCGTCCCCGCCCGGGTGCCCGAGGAACTGCGCCTGGCGCTGGCCCCGTACGCCGAGGGGCCGGCCGTCGCGCGGGCCGTCGCGGCGCAGGCCGCGCCCGGCGGGCCGGTGGAGACGGGGCGGGCGCTGTGATCGGCAACGGCCGGCTGCCGGTCAACGCCCGGCCGGCGGACGTACGGAGGCCGGCCACCGAGAACCGGGCCGTCCTGCCGGGCGCCCTGCGCGAGACGATGGCCAGGTTCGCCACCGGGATCACGGTGATGACCACCGGCGGCGAGTACGTCCACGGGATGACCGCCAACGCGTTCAGCTCGGTCTCCCTGGAACCGCCGATGGTGCTCTGCTGCGTTGCCCGCTCCGCGACCATGCACGAGGCGATCACCGTCACCAGGTCCTTCGCGGTCTCCGTACTCGGCGCCGAGCAGGAGCCGCTGGCACGGTACTTCGCGAACAAGGGCAGGCCGCGCGGGGCCGAGCAGTTCCACGGCCTCGACTGGCAGCCGGGACCGTTCACCGGCGCCCCGCTGCTGGCCGGCTCGCTGGCCTGGCTGGAGTGCAAACTGGCCGAGCAGTACGACGGCGGCGACCACTCCATCTTCCTCGGCGAGGTGCTGGCCGCGGACTGGGCCGACGACCGGCAGGCGCTGCTGTTCTACCGCGGCGCCTTCCACCGGGGCATCGGCGCGGACCCGGACGGGATCGGCTGAGCGGGGGGATGGGCTCGATGTTGGTGAGCGTGACCGGCGGCACCGGGTTCGTCGGCATCCACTCCGTCGCGGCGATGGTCCGCGACGGGCACCGGGTGCGGATGCTGGTCCGCGACCCGGCCGCGGCGGAGCGGGCCCTCGGCCTGCTGGAGGTGGACCCGGGCGCCGTCGACCTGGTCGTCGGGGACGTGACCGACGAGGGCGGCGCGGCCCGCGCGGTGCGCGGCGCCGACGCCGTGCTCCACGCGGCCGCCGTGTACTCCTTCGACAGCCGGCACAACGCGCGGATGCGCCGGACCAACGAACGGGGGACGGAGCTGGTGCTGGCGGCCGCCCGCCGGTCGGGCGCCGACCCGATCGTCCACGTCTCCAGCATCGTCGCCCTGCTGCCGTCCCCCGGACGGCCGCTCGGGGAGCACTCCCCGGTCGGCCGTCCCCGGGACACGTACATGGCGACCAAGGCCGCGGCCGAGCGGATCGCCCGGGCCCACCAGCGGGACGGCGCGCCGGTGGTCATCAGCTACCCGCCCGCACTGCTCGGCCCGCGGGACCCGGGGCTGGGCGACCAGAACGCCCGGCTGCGCAACGCCCTGCGCGGGCTGATGCCGATCTGGCCGCTCGGCGGCTTCCCGGTCGGCGACGTCCGCGACACCGCGCGGCTGCACGCCAGGCTGCTGACCGCGCCGCGGGCCGGTTCCGACCGGCACTTCGGGCCCGGCCACCACCTGCCCACCCGGCAGTACGTGCGGACCCTGCGGGAGGTCACCGGGCGGCGCCTGCCCGCGGTCTTCCTCCCGGCCCGGGCCATGCTGCCGGTCGGCGCCCTGGCCACCCTGGTCCAGCGCGGCTGGCCCTGGCACATCCCCGCCGAGTACGGCGCCGTCTACACCTGCGCCTGCGCGACCCCGGTCGACCCCGCCGCGAGCACCGGCGGGCTGACTCCGAGGCCGACCGCCGAGACCATGGCGGACACGGTGCGCTGGCTGCACGCCCAGGGCCGGCTGACCGCAGCCCAGGCCGGCCTGCTCGGCGGGGACGGGAAGGTGTGAGGCGGAGGGCCTGAGAGGGAAGGCCTGGGACGGAAGGCCTGAGACGCCTCCGACGGCCATCCTGACGGCCATCCCGACGGCCGGCCGCGGCGGACCCGAGTCCGCGCGGTCGGGGGCGTCGACGGCGGGCGCGGCCTCCGGCGCGGTGGACCACTCGGCGGCCAGGGCGCCCAGCGCGGTCGCGTCCCCGTAC
>NZ_JBSFKQ010000086.1:0-17258 GCF_053598615.1 Kitasatospora sp. NPDC001095
TCCACCTCACCAGCCGAACCGGCCCCAACGCCAACGGCGCCACCGAACTCGAAGCCGAACTCACCGCACTCGGCGCCCACATCACCATCACCGCCACCGACACCAGCAACCCCCACGACCTCACCACACTGCTCACCACCATCCCCACCGAACACCCCCTCACCGCCGTCATCCACACCGCCGGCACCCTCGACGACGCCGTCGTCACCGAACTGACCGAGGCCCACGTGAACCGGGTCTTCGGGCCCAAGGTGGACGGGGCCGTGATCCTGGACGAACTCACCCGCCACGCCGACCTGTCCGCGTTCGTGCTCTTCTCCTCGGCCGCCGCCACCGTCGGCGCCGCGGGCCAGGCCAACTACGCCGCGGCCAACGCCTTCCTCGACGCCCTCGCCCAGCGGCGGCGCCGCGCGGGCCTGCCCGCCGTGTCGATGGCCTGGGGCCTGTGGGAGCAGCGCTCCGGGATGACCGCTCACCTGGACGGCGCGGACCTGGGCCGGATGGCGCGCGGCGGCATTGTCCCGCTCACCGCGCAGGACGGCCTCGCCCTGTTCGACCAGGCCCTCTCCGGTGCCGAGCCGGTCGTCGTGCCTGCCCGGCTCGACCTGGCCGCGCTCCGGGAGCGGGCCGAGTCGGGCACCCTGCCGGCCGTATTGGGGAGCGTCCTGCGGACCCCGGTGCGCCGCGTGGCGGCGGCGGGGGGTGCCGCACCGGCCGACTCCTGGGAGCGCCGGCTGCTCGCCCTCCCCCCGGGCGAGCGGGAGGGTGCGCTGCTCGATCTCGTGCGCGGGCACGCGGCCGCGGTGCTCGGGCACGCGACGCCGGACACCGTGGACGCCGCGCGCCTCTTCAAGGAGAGCGGTTTCGACTCCCTGACCGCCGTGGAGTTCCGCAACCGGCTGGTCGCCGCGACCGGGCTGCGGCTGCCCGCGACCCTCGTCTTCGACCACCCGACGCCCGAGGCGCTGGCCCGTCATCTGCACGGGGAGCTGCTCCCCGGCGAGCCCGCCGCCGCGGACGCGGCACTCACCGAACTGGCCGGTGTGGAAGCCGTGCTGAGTGGTGCCGCCGAGGCGGACGACGACGTACGGCAGGAGATCGTCCAGCGGCTGGAGGACCTGGTGGCCCTCTGGGGCCGGCTCCGCCGGCCGGAGGGGGAGCCGGCCACCGGCCGGCCGATCGATTCCCAGCGGATCGCCGAGGCGTCGCCCGAGGAGATCTTCGCCCTGATCGACAACGGCCTCGGCCGGGCGACGGGCCGCTGATGTCCCACCGACCGACCGATGCCGACGAGGAGAAGCCCACCGTGTCCAACGAAGAGAAGCTGCTCGACTACCTCAAGTGGGTGACGGCCGACCTGCAGGAGACCCGGGAGAAGCTGCGGGAGGCCGAGGAGGCGGCCGCCGAGCCGATCGCGATCGTCGCGATGAGCTGCCGCTACCCCGGGGACGTCCGTACCCCCGAGGAGCTGTGGCGGCTCCTGGAGACGGAGGCCGACGCCGTCTCGGCCTTCCCCCGCAACCGGGGCTGGGACCTCGCGTCCCTGTACCACCCCGACCCGGACCGAACGGGGACGACGTACGCCTCCGGCGGGGGCTTCCTGCACGACGCGGGCGACTTCGGCGCCGAGTTCTTCGGCATCAGCCCGCGCGAGGCCACCGCCATGGACCCGCAGCAGCGGCTGCTGCTGGAGACCGCCTGGGAGGCCTTCGAGGGAGCGGGCATCGTCCCCGAGACCCTGCGCGGCAGCCGTACGGGCGTCTTCGTGGGGGTGGCGGACATGCGCTACGCGCCGCACCCGCACGAGGCACCCGAGGAGTTCGAAGGCCAGCTGATGACCGGCACGTCGAGCAGTGTCGCCTCCGGCCGGATCTCCTTCACCTTCGGCCTGGAGGGTCCGGCGGTGACGCTGGACACCGCCTGCTCGTCGTCGCTGGTCGCCATCCACCTGGCCGTCCAGGCGCTGCGCGGCCGCGAGTGCGCGCTCGCGCTGGCGGGCGGTGCCACGGTGATGGCCACGCCCAACACCTTCGTCGAGTTCAGCCGCCAGCGCGGGCTGTCCCCCGACGGCCGCTGCAAGGCCTTCTCCGCCGGTGCCGACGGGACCGGGCTGGCCGAGGGCGCGGGCCTGGTGCTGCTGGAGCGCCTGTCGGACGCCCGGCGCAACGGCCGCCGGATCCTCGCGGTCGTCCGCGGCAGCGCGGTCAACCAGGACGGCACGAGCAACGGCCTGACGGCCCCGAGCGGGCCCGCGCAGGAGCGGGTGATCCGCCAGGCCCTCGCGGACGCCCGCCTCACCCCCGCCGACGTGGACGCCGTCGAGGCGCACGGCACCGGAACCATCCTTGGCGACCCCATCGAGGCCCGGGCCGTCCTCGCCACCTACGGGCGCGGCCGGCCCGCCGAGCGGCCGCTCCGGCTCGGCTCGCTCAAGTCCAACATCGGCCACACCCAGGCCGCGGCGGGCGTCGGCGGCGTCATCAAGATGGTGCTGGCCATGCGCCACGGCGTGCTGCCGAAGACCCTGCACGTGGGCGAGCCCACCCCGCACGTCGACTGGTCGTCAGGGGCCGTCTCGCTGCTCACCGAGGCGGCGCCGTGGAAGACGGACGCTGATCGCCCCCGCCGGGCGGCCGTCTCCTCCTTCGGGATCAGCGGCACCAACGCCCATCTTGTGCTGGAGCAGCCGCCCGCCGCCGAGGAGCCGGCGGCCGGGATGCCCGCGCAGGAAGGCCCGCTGCCGTGGGTGCTGTCGGCCCGCACCCGCGGCGCCGTACGGGCCCAGGCGCGGCGGCTGCACCGCCACCTGCTCGACCACCCGGAGACCGGGGCCGCGGACGTCGGTCTGTCGCTGGCGACCACGCGGACCCACTTCCCGCACCGCGCCGCGGTCGTGGGGCGGGACCGCGAGGAACTGATGGCCTCCCTCGCCGACCTCGCGCGGGACCGCGGCACGTCCGGGCTCGTGCGCGGTACCGCGGCCGGGGCGGGCGGCACCGCCTTCCTCTTCACCGGCCAGGGCAGCCAGCGGCTGGGCATGGGGGCCGAACTGAGCGAGGCTTTCCCGGTCTTCGCCAAGGCGTTCGGCGAGGTCTGCGACCACTTGGACGTCCACCTGGAACGTCCGTTGCGCGAGGTCGTGTTCGCCGCGCCGGACAGCCCGGAGGCGGCGCTGCTGCACCGCACCGCCTACACCCAGCCCGCGCTGTTCGCCCTGGAGACGGCGCTGTACCGGCTGCTGCGGCACTGGGGGATCACACCCGGCCGGCTCGCCGGGCACTCCATCGGCGAACTGACCGCCGCGCACGTGGCCGGGGTCCTCGACCTGCCGGACGCGGCCGCCCTGGTTGCCGCCCGGGCACGGCTGATGGACGCGCTGCCCGCGGGGGGCGCCATGATCGCCGTGGAGGCCGAGGAAGCGGAGGTCCTGCCGCTGCTGGCCGGATACGAGGACAGCGTCGGCATCGCCGCCGTCAACGGCCCCCGGGCGCTGGTGCTGTCCGGGGAGCGCGAGGCGACCGAGCGGGTCTCCCGGCACTTCGCCGAGCAGGGGCGCAGGACCACCTCGCTCCAGGTCAGCCACGCCTTCCACTCACCGCTCATGGAGCCCGCGCTGGAGGAGTTCCGGGCGGTCGCCGAGACGCTGACGTACCACCCGCCGGCGATCCCCGTCGTCTCGCTCGTCACCGGCCGCCCGGCCACCTCCGAGGAGCTGTGCTCGCCCGGCTACTGGGCCGGGCAGATCCGCGCGACCGTCCGTTTCCACGACGGCGTCCGCCACTTGAAGGACGCGGGCGTGTCCACCTACCTCGAACTCGGCCCGGACGCCGTGCTGACCTCCATGGCGCAGCTGAGCCTGCCCCCTGGTGAGACGGTGTGCGCACCGGTGCTCCTCAAGGGCCGGCCCGAGGCCCCGCGCGCGCTGGACGCCCTCGCCCGGGCCTGGGCCAACGGCGTGGACGTGGACTGGGAGGCCGTCCTCCCCGGCGGGCACCGCGTCGCCCTGCCGCCCTACGCCTTCCCGCGGCGGCGCTACTGGCTGGAGTCGGCCGCCGTCCGCGGCGCGCACCGCGCGAGCGGGGGCGAGGCGGAGTTCTGGAACGCGGTGACGGGCGGGGACCTGGACGCGCTGGCGGAGCGCCTGGAACTGGACGACGGCGGCCGGGCCGCGCTGGGCGAGGTGCTGCCCGCCCTGTCCGCCTGGTGGAACCGTTCTGCCCCGGACGCCCCGGAAGAGGCCGCCGAGCCGCCCCAGGTCCTGGAGGACACCGACAAACAGCGGCGGCTGAGCGAGAGCCTCGCCGGCTCCTCCCACGAGGAGCAGGAGCGCGTCCTGCTGGACATCATCCGCACCCACGCCGCCGCCGTGCTCGGACACGACACGCCGGACGCCGTCGAGGCGGAGGTGACGTTCCAGAACGCCGGGTTCTCCTCCTTCACCGCCCTCGACCTGCGCAACCGCCTGTGCGAGGCCACCGGACTGCTGCTGGAACCGGTCGTCGTCTACGACCACCCGGCTCCCGTGTCCCTCGCCCGCTACCTGCGCGCCGTACTCGGCGCTCTGCACACCAAGGAGTGATCCGCATGACGACGAACGAGACCCGGCGACCGGTGGTGGTCTGCGGCGCCGGCCCGACCGGGTTGATGCTGGCCGCCGAACTGCGGCTCGCGGGCGTGGAGGTGGTGGTCCTGGAGAGGCGTCCGGGATTCACCGGCGAACGCGAGTCGCGCGCGCCGGGGGTGTACGCGCGGACGATCGAGATCTGGGACCAGCGCGGGATCCTCGACCGGTTCACCGGCAGCCGAACCGGCCGCTACAGCCACTTCGCGCTGCTGCCGGTCGGCGTCGACCTCGGTCGGCTCGACAGCCCGCACGCGGTGCTGCTGTTGCCCCAGGCGCGCATCGAGCGGGTGCTCGCCGAGTGGGCGGAGGAGCTCGGCGCCGAGGTCCGGCGCGGCCACGAGGTGACAGGGCTGCGCCAGGACGCGGACTGCGCGGAGCTGGAGGTGACGGGCCCGGACGGCCCGTACCGGCTCCAGGGCTCGTACGTCGTCGGCTGCGACGGCGGCCGCAGCACGGTCAGGTCGCTCCTCGACGTCGAATTCCCCGGGACCGACGCCACGGCGGACGTGCTGCTGGCCGACGTCTTCGGGGTGAGCCGGGACCTCCCCGGGCTGACGCAGCGGCCTTTCCCCTTCGTACGGAGCGAGCGCGGCTGGCTCGCGGTCTCCGCCGTCGCGGTCTCCACGGCGGGCGAGGACGTGCTGCGGTTCATCGTCGGCGACTTCACCCGGCCGCCGGTGCGACGGGCCGCGGCGCCGAGCTTCGAGGAGGTCTGCGAGACCGTCGCCGCCGTCGCCGGCATCGACCTCTCGGGCGCGACGCCGCAGTGGCTGAGCCGGTTCGGCAACACCACCCGACAGGCGGCGCGGTACCGCGTCGGTCGGGTGCTGCTCGCCGGTGACGCGGCGCACGTCCACCCGCCGTTCGGCGGCCAGGGGCTCAACCTGGGGGTGCACGACGCGGTGAACCTCGGCTGGAAGATCGCGGCCGAGGTCGGCGGCCGGGCGCCCGAAGGCCTGCTGGACAGCTACGAGCAGGAGCGCCACCCGGCCGCGGCCCGCGTGCTGCTCAACACCCGGGCGCAGAACGTCCTGATGACCGGGGGCCCCGACATCGACGCGCTGCGCACGATCGTCGCGGAGACCCTGGAGTCGGTCGAGGTGAACGACCGGCTGGCCGGGGAGCTCAGCGCCGTCGACGTACGGTACGACCTCGGCGGTGAGCACCCGCTCGTGGGCAAGCGCATGCCGCACCGCGAGCTGACAGCTCCGGACGGCTCCACATACGGCAGCCTGCGGCTGCTGGAGCGGGCGCGCGGGGTGCTGCTCGACCTGGCGGGCGCGCCTGAGTTGAAGGGCGTCGCCGAGGGCTGGGCGGACCGGTTGGACGTGGTCACCGCCACCTGTCCGCAGGCCGCGGCCGACGACCTGTCCGCCGTGCTGATCAGGCCGGACGGGCACGTCGCCTGGGTCGCGCCGCAGGGCCTCGCACCCGACGTGCGGGGGCTGGAGGCGGCCCTGGGCCGCTGGTTCGGGGCCGCCTCCGCGCAGGACACTCCCGCTTCTCTTCCCTCCTGACACCTTCATGTCCCAGGCAACCGAAAGGAATTGACAATGCATCTGATCGACCCGTTCCGCGCGGCGGTGGAGATGTGCCCCGAGTGCGCGGCCTCGATGGTCACCGAGCCGATGACCGTGTCGGAGAAGCCCGCAGGCGACTGCTTCGCGCTCACCGGCCTGTCCGAGACGGTGAACCTCGACTACAAGGCGGTCTCGGAGGACGGCTTCAACGCCGGTGACCGCAGCACGCACACCGACGAGTTCTTCACCGCCGACGGCACCTCCGTGGGCCACCTCGTCGGCCACAGCTGGAAGGTCGTCAAGCAGCCGTCCAACGGCCACCTGATGGCCTTCTACCGGGAGGAGATCACCCTGCCCGACGGGGAGATCCAGACGGCGGGCTGGATCGATGTCAACGCCATCCTCGCCGGCGAGTGGCAGGTGCTCCACGCGGTGGGCACCGGCGGCTCCTACATGGGCAAGGTGGGCGTGCGGGAACTGCGCAGCGAGGTGCTGCGCCACCGGTTCCAGGCGAATCTCGTGCTGTGCGGTGCGCCCGGCCGATGAGCGCTCCGGGGGCGGCGGCCCGCCGCCCCCGTACCACCCCTCCGAACGAGACCGTGGGGCGCCTCCGTACCAGGTGGAGGTTCGGTCCGAACCGCACCGCAGCCTTCTTCCGTTTCCGTTGACCGCGCCGATCGGCGCCGGTTAGGTTCCCAATACGGCTGGATGACATTGCGTCAGATTTTTTCCGCCGCTCCCCCACGACGTCGAAACGGCTGCCCTACCTGAGTACTTGGAGCATCACGTGCGCTACAGAATTCTTGGAAAGCTCCGCGTCATGCACGACAGCGAGCCGGTTTTCCTCTCGGCACGCAAGAAGGAGATCGTGCTCGCGTCGCTGCTGGTCCGGGCCAATCACGTGGTGTCGCTCGAGGAACTCATTTCCGAGATCTGGGGCGGGGATTCACCGCTGCGCGCCACCACGGCGGTCCACGTCCGCATCTGCGAGCTGCGGAAGTTCCTTCGCTCCTGCGGCATGGCCGGGAGCCCGATCGTCACGCGCTCCCCTGGCTACTTCATCCACGTCGAGCCCGGCGAGCTCGATGCGCACGTGTTCAGCTGGCTCGCCGAGGAGGGCCGCGCCGCGGCACGGGCCGGGGCGCACCACGAGGCCGTCGAGAAGCTCCGCTCCGCGCTGGAGCTGTCCCAGGAGACGTCCCTCGGGGGACTGCGCAGCGGCCCCATCATCAACGGCTTCGTGAACTGGCTCGACCAGGCCCGCCTGGACTGCACCGAGCAATGGATGGAATCGGAACTGGCATTGGGCCGGCACCGTGAAGCGGTGGGCCGACTCTATTCGTTATTCAGCCAGCACCCCTTACACGAGGCATTCCACCGGCAGCTCATCCTGGCGCTCCACCGCTGCGATCGGCGGGCGGACGCCCTGCACGTCTACCAAGTGGCCCGCAACACCCTCCGGGAAGAACTCGGCCTCGAACCCTGCCTTGCCACCCGCCGGGTCCACCACGCGATTCTCACCGCGGACGACCACCTGCACGCGCGGGCTTCCGCCTGACGGCACCGCGGGCGGGCTTCCGGGTGCTTCGGCCGCGGGGCTCCGCCCGGCCCTCCCCCGCGCGGCCGCACGCTCGACGGCCGGGCGGGGAGGCTCAGCCGGATCCGGGCGTGCGCAGTGCACCGGAGAGTTCCGTGCGCCTGTGGACGGCCAGCTTGCGGTAGACGGCGGTGAGGTGCTTCTCCACCGCGCGCCGTGTCACCCCCAGTTCGCCGGCGATGGCGCCGTTCGACAGCCCGCGGGCCGCCATGCGGGCCACCGTGAGCTGCACCGGGGACAGGCCGTGGACCGGGTCAAGAGCCGGTCCGCCCAGCAGCGCCCGGGCGCGGGCCGAGAGACCGGGCAGCCCGCAGGCGTCGGCGAGCGCGGCACCCTCTCTCAGCAGTTCCTCCGCCCGCGGGCCTCCCTCGTCGGCCTCCCGGCCGCCGAGCCGCACCAGTGCTCTGGCCAGTTCCAGGCGGTGGTGCGAGCCTCGCAGCACCTCCACCGCCTCGTACAGCAGCCCCCTTCCCCGTTCCCCTCCGGCCAGTGTGCCGTGCACGCGCAGGGCACGGCCGAGCGCGGCGGGGGCTCCCCAGGCCCGGGCCCGCTCGCACTCCTCGCGCATCAGGTCCTCGGCCGCCCGCACGTCGCCGAGGCGGCGGTGGGCGAGGGCCGCCCAGCAACGCCACGGGCCGAGCGCGGGGTTGTGCCGGCCGTCCCCCTCCAGCCGCCTGCCCCAGGCGAGGAAGTGGTCCAGGGCGGTGGCGTCGTCGCGCCGCTGGAAGGCGCGTACGCCGCGGAGCATCCGGTAGGTGATGCCGCGGTGGACGTCGGCGGCCTCTCCGTACGCGGAGCCGGAGTCCTGCGCCAGGAGACGGTCGCACAGCCGCAGGTCCATGGTCTCGACGGCGACGGCGGCCAGGGCGACGTCGGCCGCCGTTCGATCCTCCCACCGCTCCCCCGCGAGCCGGTGGGTATCCAGGGCCAGGGCCCGGGCTCCGGCCACGTCCCCGGACCGCAGCCGCACCAGGGTCAGCTCGGTCCCCGTGCTCACTTGGGACACCAGGGCCTTTTGCTGTGCGGAGCGCGCCAGGCGCGTCTCCAGCCAGGCCGCGAGGTCGGTCAGGTCGTCCGCTGCCACGAGCGTGATCGCCAGCAGGGGCACGGTGGTGTACGACAGCTCGGGCACCGCCGGTTCGCGTTCCAGGACTCGCCGGGCGAGCCGGACGGCGTCCTCCCGCGCGATCCCCGCCCCCACCACCGCGTCGTGCAGGAGCGCGGTCACGAGCTCACGCTCCCCGCCGGTCCCCAGCCCGGGTTCCGGGCCCAGTTCCCGCAGTCGCCGCACCGAGTCCGCGAGCCGTCCGGGGGCAGGGGGCTCCGCGCGGCGGACCCGGGCCTCCAGCCGCAGCGCCACCTCGTGTCCGGCGTCGCACGCCGCACGGTCGGGACCGAGCGCGGCGAAGACCTCGCGGAACAGGTCGACCGTCTGCGGTGTCGCGGTGTCGAGGACGGGCGGCGGGATGCGCAGCAGCGCTGCCGCTCGCTGCTCGGCCGAGGGCAGCAGGGGCACTGCCTGGGAGACGTGCCGCGCGGCCATCCAGGGGTCGGTGATCCGCTCGGCACCGGCCAGGTCCACCAGGACCACGGCGCGGTCGTCGCCGTCCGTGGAGGCTTCCTGGAGGGCCCGGCGCAGGAAGCGCACCGCGTCCCCGGGCTCGCCGCGGTCGAGTGCGGACTCGGCGGCCGCGCGCAGCACGGTCACCGTCCAGGGCGCGTCGGACGAGGCGGAGGGTGCCGTCGCCATCAGCCGGGCGGCGATCTGCTCGGCCGGGTGGTCGGCCCGGAGGAGGAGCACGGCCGCCCGGCTGAGCAGCCCTTGCCGTTCCTCGACGGTGGCGCTCTCCTCCGCGGCGGCCCGGAAGACGGGGTGGACGAAGACCGGCACCGGCGAGCCGGGACGCGGGCGGAGCAGGCCCAGCGCCCGCAGGGCCCGTTCGGCCGCGCGGCACCCGACGGCGTCCAGTTCCGCGAGCCGCGCCACGAGCTCCGGCTCGGCCTGTTCCCCCAGGACGGCCACGGCCCGAGCGAATTCCGGCAGGGGCGAAGGGAGTTGTTCCAGGCGCAGGGCGAGCCGTTCCTGGAGGGCGGGCGGGCTCACCCGCGCGGCCCGCTCGCCGTGCTCCGCGACCGGCCGCAGCCCCGTCCGGCGCAGGGCGTGGCCGACGGCGACCGTGATCATCGGGTTGCCCCCGCAGGCGTCGTGGCAGGCCCGCGCGAACCCGTCGTCCGCGGGCTCACCGAAGCTCCGCTCCACCAGGGCCCGGGTGCCCTGATGGGACAGCGGGCGCAGCGGTAGGGTGCGGCCGGCCGCGGCGAGGAGGTCCCGCACCAGGGGTGTCCGGGCCCCCGGGTCGCCGTCGGCGAGGGCCACGACGACCGTGACGGGCCGCATGGTGGGCCGTCTGGCGAAGTACGCCAGCCACCGCAGCGAGGCCTCGTCCGCCCAGTGCGCGTCGTCCACCGTGATCAGCAGCGGCTCGTCGACGGCCATGCGGGCGGTCAGCGCGCGCAGTTCCCGCAACAGGCGCGGGTGCGCGCCGTCCTCCGGAACGGGCGTCTCCTCGGTGAGGACGCTCCAAAGGGCCTCGGTGCCCGGACTCAGCCAACGCTCCCGGGCCGCGGCCCCCGCGAGTGTCGGTTCGAGGAGCTGGCGCACCACGCCGAAGGGGAACTCCCGCTCCGGCCGCGCCGCGTCGGCCCGTAGGACCCGTGCACCCTTCTCCTCCGCGAGCTGCGGGAGGTGGTCGAGCAGCTCCGTCTTGCCCGCGCCCCAGGCCCCGGTGACGACGGTCAGTGAACTGCCGTGGGCCGCGGCGGTGTCCAGGGCGTCGGCCACCGCGCTCAGTTCGGTGTCCCGTTCGAGCAGCAGGGGGATCAGTCCTTCCGGGGGATGAGGCGGGGGAGATCCCGCCGGCCGGAGACGCCGAGCTTCCGGTAGGCCCGGGTCAGGTGTGTCTCCACCATCCGGCGGGACACTGAGAGCCGCTGGGCGACGGCCGTGTTGGTCATGCCGCCGCGGACCAGTTCGACGATGCGCCGCTCGGCCGCGGTGAGTTCCCGCCCGGCCGCCGGCCCGCGGAGGCCGGTCGGCTCCGTCGTGGCGTCCAACGGCGCCGGGAGGGTACGGGGCTCGCCGGTCAGCTCCCGGACCCGGCGGGCGCGACGGGGGGTCTGCCACGTTGGTGGGGCGGCGTCCCGCAGCAGCCGGGCCGCCGCGGCCCTGGCCTCGCGGGACCGCTCGCCCTCGGTCACCCGGCCCAGGGCGACCAGGGCCGTGCCGACCGCGCTCGCACTCCCCCACGCCTCGGCCGCCGCGTGCTCCGCCGCCGCCATGCGCTCGGCTCCGGCCCGGTCCCCGCAGCCCAGCCGGGCGACGGCCGCGGCCGAACGCCACGGCACGACGGCCGGGTTGGTCCATCCCCTGGCCAGCAGCCCGCGCCCGCACTCCAGCAGGTCGGACAGGGCCGCCTCGTGGTCTCCGGTGCGCAGCCCCAGCAGGCCCCTGGCGTGGAGGAACATCGGCCACCACATGCCGTTCACCGCGCGTACGGGCATCTCGGCCGCCGCGCACCGGCCCGCCTCGTCCACCTCGTCCCGCTCCAGGTGCAGCAGCAGGCGCATGGCCACGATCATCGGTCTGGCCTTGACGGTCGCGGGGCCGGGCATCGCCGCCCGCTCGACCTCCGCGAGGTCCCGGTCCGCCTCCTCCAGCCATCCCCGGCGCAGCGCCACCGCCGCGCGCAGGCTCAGCGCCGCCGCGACGGCCGGGTCCGCGCCCTGTCTCCAGGCCTCGTCGACGATCCCGTCGAGACCGGCCGCCGCCTCCTCGTACGCGTCCGTCAGGGCCATGACGTAGCAGGCCGCCAACCGAGTGGTGAACAGCGCCGGATGGGCGCTGTCGGGGCGCAGAGCGGCCTCGGCCAGGGTGCGTACGCGGGCGAGCGGCAGGGTCTGGGCGAGGGCCGAGCGCAGGGCCAGGACGCCCGCTTGGGCGGGTCCTTCCGGTGGCCCCCACAGCGGCGGTACGGGCGGGACGTCGACCCCTTCCTCCGTCGGCGCTCCGCCTCCGGTCAGCCAGTGCAGGGCCTGGAAGGCGCTCCGTTCCGCCCGGCCGGCCCCCGGCAGCGACCAGGCCGCCGCCGTGCCGCGGCGTACCGTGGCCGCGTGGCCCCACGCGGCGAGCAGGTCTGCGGCGCGCAGCCGGGCCGCGGGGGGCACGTCGCGCTCCGGGCCGTACAGCACGCGCCACAGGGCGCGTTCGCCGCTGTCGGGGGCGTCCGTCAAGGCGGCCGAGCCCAGGTCGACGAGCAGCCGCGCCCGCTGGTGGGGTTCCAGCGGTTCGGCGAGCGCGCGTTCCAGGAAGCGGGCCGCGCGGGCGGGTTCGGTGCTCCGGTACCGCGCGGCGGCGCCGGACAGGGCGTCCGCCGCCCATCCGGCCCCGCTGGGCCGGGCGCCCAGGAGCAGTTCGGCCAGCGGTGCGTCGGGGAGGGCCGTGCGGTGGCCGAGTGCGGCGGCGCGGGTGTACAGGTCCTCGCGCTGCCGCACGGTGAGTCCGGCGAGCACCTGGTCGACCACGCCCGGCGGCGCGCTCGGGTGGTCCGCGTCCGGGACCAGACCGGCACCGGCCAGCAGGCGCAGCGCGCGGGGAGCGGGGAGCGTGCGCAGTCCGGCCAGTTCGCAGAGCTGGGGCAGGCCGAGATGGGGGCCGCCCACGGCGATCGCGCGCAGCAGGGAGGCGGGTTCGGGACCGAGTCCGTCCACGAGTCTGGCGGTGCGCTCGCCCACCGCCTCGGCCGCGCGCGCCGGCAGCCCGGCCGCCGCATCAGCGGTGGGGCCGAGGCCGTCGGCCGCCAGCGAGGCCAGCAAAGAGCGCAGCACCGCCGGGTTGCCCTCGCACGCGGCGAAGGCCGCCTCGGCGAACGTTTCCTCGACGGGCCCCCCGCAGTGGGCGGCCAGCATCCCGGCCACTCCTTTCCGGGTCAGGGGCCGCAGTGCGAGATGCGCGGCCGTGCTCGGGAGGGCGGCTGGTACCGATCCGGGCGTTCCGGCGACCAGGAGGACGAGGGGCGCGCCGCGGGTGCGCCGCGCCATGCTCTCCAGCCACCCTCGCGAGTCCGTGTCGCCCCACTGCACGTCGTCGACGGCGAGGAGCAGCGGCCGCTCGCGCGCGGCCGTGAGGAAGGTCTGGCACGTCAGGGGCAGTGGCCGGTCGGCCGGGTCGTCGGCGTCGTCGGCGTCGTCCGGGTCCAGGCGGGCGAGGAGCTGGGAGACGATGCCGAAGGGCCGGTCCGTCTCGGCCGGGGAGCCGTACGCGCACGCGGCGGCGAGTCCCGCGTCGAGGGCCGCCGCGCTGGCGTACCGCAGGAGCGCGCTGCGCCCGGTGCCGGGGAGCCCCTCGACCGCGATCACCGCCGAGCGGCCGGAGCGCAGCCCGTCGACGGCCTCGCGCAGGAGTGCCGTCTCCCCGTCCCGTTCGACGAGGACGTTCTCACCGGTCACCGGCCCCGCCCGGCTGTGGGAGCCGCCGTCCCCGCCGTGCCGCCGGTCACGAAGCAACCGGGGTGGCGGCGCGGGCGGCAGGCTGTGCGAGGCCACGGAGCGCGGCGGGCAGGTCGGTCCGGCCGGCCAGCCCGAGTTTGCGGTAGGTGGAAGTCAGATGCGTCTCCACCGTGCGCCGGGAGAGGAACAGGGTCTCGGCGATCTCCTGGTTGGTGGCGCCTGCCGCCGCGGACTCGGCCACCTGCCACTCGGTTCCGCTCAGCGGCTCGGCGCCGGCGAGGGGCCGGCGTCGGCGGTCGGCACCCGCGGCGGCCAGCGCTTCGCGGGTCCTGGCCGCCAGCCGGCGCGAGCCGCAGCGGCGCGCCGTCTCGTGCGCGCGCAACAGGTGCGCGCGGGCGCCGGCGGCGTCGCCGCGCCCCGACAGCTCCCTGCCCAGCAGAAGTTCGCAGCGGGCGCGGTCCAGCCGGGCCTGCGAGCGGGAGAGGGTCTCGACGGCGGCGGCCAGCAGGTCCACGCGGCGGTCGCCGCGGGCCGCCGTGCCCGCCGCGAGGAGCGCGTGCCCGAGCGCGTGGGGGGTGCCCCAGCGGCGGGCCAGCTCCAGGCCCTCCTCGGCGAGGCCGACGGCTTCGGTGGGGCGGCCGAGCTCGGCCAGGGCCCTGACGGCCACGGTGCGCCAGGACGCCCATGCCGGGTCGCCCATGCCCGCCTCCGCGAACCAGCGCTCGCAGCGGCGGGCTCGGACCAGCGCGCCTTCCGGGTCACCCGCGCGGAGCCGGAGACGGGCCCAGGTCGTCAAGTACCAGGACTGCCCGAGGACCGACTGGCCCAGGCCGGACTCGGCCGCCCTGGCAAGGGCCGCCCTGGCGGCCTCGGTGGCTCCCTGCTCGCTCTGGACGGCAGCCCAGGCGATGAACGGCAGCGCGAAGCCGGGGCTCCGCCGGGGACGGCCCATGCACTCCAGCGCGTCCCGCGCGTCGGCGACGGCGGCGGGGATGTCGCCGAGCCGGTGACGCACCATCGACCGGTCCGCCAGCAGCCACCAACGGGGCAGGCATCCGTTGCCGACGGCCATCGCCGGTTCCAGCGTCTCCAGTGCCCTGCCGGGCTCGTCGGCCAGGTGGAACAGCACAGCTGCCTGGACCCGCATCCAGTCCGGGGCACCGGAGCCCGCGGCGCCCATGGCCCGGGCGGCGAGGCCGACGACCTCGCGGGCGGACGCGCCCTCCAGGGCGCCCAGTTGGGCCCGCACGAGCAGGCTGCCGCCCTGGGCGGACTCGGCGGGCTCCCGCGCCACGGCGGCACGGGCCCGCTCCCGCACGGCCGCGAACGCCGGCTTCTCGTGCAACCCGGCAGAGAGGACGGCCGACTCGATCCTCCAGCACAGGTCACGGCTGGCCTCGTCGCCGTCCGGGCTCAGTGCGGCGCGCAGCGTGTCGAGGGCGCGGGAGAGTACGGTGAGCGCCGGGCGGCCCACGGCCTGCGCGGTCATCCCGAACTGCAGCGCGACCGACGCCCGCAGCCGGACGTCAGTGGTCCGGTCCAGCAGGCTCCGCAGGGTGTCCAGCGCGGCCTCGGGATCGGTGGCGGCCAGCGCTCCGGCCAGTTCCAGCCCGGTGCGCACGCGACTGCGCTCATCGCTCTCGTCCTCCAGCAGCCGTCGCAGGTAAGGGGTGGCCCGGGACCGGTCGTCGTGCCGCCGTGCCAGCTCGGCCGCGTCACGCAGGACGCCGCGCATCCACCCCTCGTCTAGCCGGGGTAACAGGAGCAGGTGGCCCGCCACCTCCGGGGCCGCGAAGCCCTCGTCGTTGAGCAGCCGGGCCGCGTCGGTGCGTAGACGGACCAGTTCCCCGGCCGGGATGGCCTCCAGGACCGCCGCGCGCAGGGCCTCCAGGCCCCCGGAGGCCAGGAGTTCGCCGTCGCGGTAGCCGGCGAGCACCGCCGACACCAGGAGGGCCGGTACGCCGGCGAGCGCGCCGACGCGCTCGGGCGACGCGACGTGACCGGTGCCAGTCGGCAGCGCGACGGGACCGGTGCCCGCCTCGGCGGCCGCCGGGGGACCCGTCCAACCGAGCACGGCCGCGGCGCTCACCACCCGGAGTTCCGTCGCCGACAGGCCTCTCAGGTGTGCCCGCACCAAGGAGGCGTGGATCCGGTGCCACGCCGCGTCGACGTCGGCGGCGGCACAGGGGCCGGGCGGTACGCCGTCCCTGCGCAGCCGCGTCAGGATGCGCCGGAGCAGCGAGGGGTTCCCGCCGGAGAGTTCCGTGCAGCGCCGCACGGCGGCGGCGCCGGGCGTCCGCCCCAGGCAACGTGCCGCGGCCACGGCCACGTCGGCCTCGGTCAGCGGCCCGAGCGGCAGCAGGCGGGTCCCCGGGTGGCGGACGATCCTGTCGAACGCCCGGCCGGCGGAACCACCGGGACCGCTGCCGCGACCGCCCCAGGCCAGGACGACCAGCAGGGGCAGGCCCTCCGGCCGGTGGAGGAGGGACTCCAGCCAGCGCAGGGAACGCTCATCGCACCACTGGGCGTCGTCGACGACGAGCACCAGGGGCCCGGGGGACGGAGCCGCCGGGACCAGCCGTTCCCGGCTGGGCGGTACGGCCTCCCGCCGGTCCCCGAAAAGCCGGCCGACCGTGGCGTACGGCGTCTCCGCGGTCGCGCGGTGGCCGGCCGCGGACAGCACGGTGGCCCCGTCCGGGCCGCCGTCGCGCCGGAACCCGTCGAGCAGCGCCGTCTTCCCGCTCCCGGTGTTCCCGCGCACCACCACGCAGCGCGCCTTCCCGGCGCGGGCCTGCTCGGCACAGGCGCGCAGCACGGCCAGTTCCGAGGAACGGCCGACCAGGTCCCACTCCACCGCCGGGGCGGAACCTCTCGCCCGGCGCCTCTGGAGAACGGGCCGGTACGGATCCTCCGTTGAACGTCCACCAGATCCGGCGACGGCCGTGACGACCACCGCAGCGCGGGCGTTCCCGGTGCGACGGCGCTCGGCACTGGACGACTCCATGACATGACCTCCGGCAATCCGGCTGACGGCCTGTGACCCGGAATCACGCTAGACGGCGCGCCCGGACCAGAGTTGATCACGAGGGCACAGGCCCGGCTCCCACAGCGCACTCCCGGGGAGGGCGTCCGGGACCTCCTGCCGGGTGGTCACACGCGAAGACCGACGGATGAGAATGTGACGACAGCCGTTCGCCGGACCGGCCGGCCCTCAGGCTCCAGGAAGGGCGCCACGGCGGCGACGAACTCGGCCGGCCGGGCGCTGTGCACCGGGTGACCGGCCTCGATGGTGACCAGGCGGCAGTCCGGCATCTGCCGGGCGAGTTCGGCGATCCGCTCCTGCGGGACGGGGCTGGCGGCCCCGCCCGCGATCGCCAGGGTGCGGGCGGGGATCCGGGCCGGCCCCTCGCGCCGGGCCGGGTCGGGGTCGTCGAACCGCGCCCGGCACAGCGGTGCGGCGCAGGCCCCGCCTGTCGCGGACGTCGCACCTCCGTCCGCGCCGGACCGCGCGCTCCCGCTACGCGGCCGGTGGTGACGGCCGTCACCCGCCCGAGTGGCTGGGCAGATGAGGGGGCCCGACGCCACGACCAAGTCTCGTGGCGGCGGGCTTTGCGTACGAGGGCCCCAAGTCGGTCGAAGGCCGTGTTGAGGCCGATGGCGAGGCCGACGAACAGCAGCGCACACGAGCCCCGAGCCGGACCGGCCTGCCATGCCCAGACGCCTGTGACGCCGTCGGCACCCACGGCTCCGGCCGGGTCCGTGGTCCCGGAGTTACCCGCCAGCGCCAAGCTGGCGCCGGAACAGCGCACCGTGCCGCTGGGGCCTCCTCCGCCGCCGGCACACACCGCTGAGGGGCCGCCGGAAAGCACCGCCCGAACCGCCCGAACTTGCCGTTCTTGTCGGCAACGGGTGAATTGAGGTTCTGGATCACTTTCCGTGCTGATCTGACCACCCGTCACCAGCAGTGACCGGGCCGGGTGCCGGTCACGCGGCGAGGAGCACACGCTTGCGC
>NZ_JBSFKQ010000087.1:0-17015 GCF_053598615.1 Kitasatospora sp. NPDC001095
GGCGAGGCCTCGGTGAGCATGGGCCGCCGACGAACGACCGTGCGAATGTGGGGTGGGCCATGGCCGAGGACTGGGTGGTCAGGCGGCGTTCGGGCTGCCCGACACCTCGGGTGCGGCCGGCTCCCGGTCCCGGCGGACGAGGGGGCCTACTGGCACTTCTCGTCGATCTTGTACTGGAGCGCCCTCGGGTAGTCGTGCCGGCTGAGCCGGACGCGGGCCAGGATCGGCGCGTGGTTGATGTCGTTGCCGGGGTCGACGATGTCCAGCAGGAGCGATTCGAGCTCGGTGTGGGTGGTGAGCTCGTACCCGTGCATCCGGTCCTTGTCCGTGCCGAAGACCTCGGCCAGCTTCTCGTACCGCCACGGGTGGAGCACGTTGTAGAAGTCGGCGCCGTCGGACGGCTTGTCCTTGTAGTAGCAGGGGCTGACCAGCATCTGCTCGATGCCGTAGAAGCCCTCGTTGTCCAGTACGAAGACCACCGGCCGCAGGTGGTGGCGCACATGGGTGGACAGCTCCTGGCAGATCTCCTGGAACGAGCCGTCCCCGACGAACACCAGCGGCCGCTTCAGCGGCTTCTGCCGGCCCAGCGCCACGCCGGTGGCCGCGCCGACCGAGTAGCCGATGGACAGCCAGCTGTTCTGCGCCAGGAAGCCGGCCCGCTCGGTGATCCGCAGGTTCATCGAACCGATCAGCGCGAACGCCGCGTCCGAGACCACCGTGAACGGCGAGGGGGCCTGCGGGTCCCCACCGGTGGCCTGGTGCTCCAGGAAGTGGTTGACGTGCTCGAAGAAGCTGTCGTACGTCAGCTCCTCCGGGTATCGGTCGGTGCTCAGCGACTCCAGGAACTCGGCCGTGCTGGCCGGGACGTCCAGGCCCGCCGCGTGGGCCAGCGCGAAGTGGTCGGCCGGGAAGGTCTGTCCCTGCAGCGCGTTGCGCAACGCCGAGATGAACCGGCCGAGTTGGACCTCGGGGAAGTACGTGGCGCCGACGCTGACACCGCCGCGGGCCGCCACGATCCAGTCGTCGCCGATCGACTGCTCGCCGCCGAGGTTCTTGGACGTGGACCAGGTCCCCAGGCCGATCCGGCACCCGGCGTTCTTGAAGGTGTCCCGGATCTCCGGCAGGCTCGCCTTGCCGTTGTAGACGCCGGCGAACAGGGGATGCCGTTCGGAGACCACGGACTTCGCGCCGACCGTGGTGCAGAACTGCATCCGGGTGGTCTGCACGAACTCCAACAGCTCGGCCTCCAGCCGCTGGCGGACGAGTTCCTCGCCGGCCCAGACGATCGGCGTGCCGAACTTCCCGATCAGCTCCACCGCCGCTTCGACCGCCTTGGCCAGCATCTCCTCGTTCCGCTTGGTGGGTACCCGCTCGTGAGCCCGGAGTTCACCCCGCGGCGGCTCGCACGGCGCGTGCCAGAGGTCCTCCATCACCTCCAGGTAGACGGGCTTGCGCTCGGTCAGGCACGCGGTGATCGCGCTGTCGATCTGCCAGGGCGCGAGCCCCGGGTTGGAGAGCACCTGCGCGTCCACCGTGACCTGCCGGTAGACGTCCAGGTTGCTCTCCCGGCGCGGGCTCATGTGCGAGGTGAGCAGGCCGACCGCCTGCTGGTTGAGCCACTGCTCGTACGAGGGCGCCGCGTTGATCGCGATCAGCGGCACGTCCTCGACGTACGCGCCGCCGATGGTGTTGAGCAGGCTGAACGCGCCCACCCCGTAGGTCACCGCGACCGCGCCGACGCCGACCTCGTTCTTGTCCGGGTCGGCGTCGGCGGCCCGCACCCGGGCGTACGCGTCCGCGGCGTAGCCGCCGCCCATCTCGGTCGGGGTGCCGATCCAGCGCACCTCGGTGGTGGACTGCATGATCGTCAGGAACGGGCCGAGGAAGTCGCCCGGCACCCCGAACAGGTACTGGATGCCCAACTGCTCCAGCCTGGTGGCCAGGTAGCGGGCCACCGTCCAGTCGTGCTCGCCGCTCATCTGCTGATCGCCTCCTGTCGACGCTCGCCACGGACCCGCACCTCGGGCCGGATCTCCGGTTCCGCCGGGGGCGGTGGCGGTGGCGCCTCGTGGACGGCGATGGCCGCCCGCACGGCGGTCTCCACCGCGCCCTCGATCCAGGCGTGCTTGAGCGAGACGTGCTCTCCGGCGAAGTGCACCGGGCCTTCCGGCTTGACCGCGTCGAGGTGGAAACTGGTCATCTGGTGCGGGGTGTACACCGCCGCCTCGCCGAACGCGTACGGGTCGCGCAGCCAGCTCTGGGTCTTCCCGTAGCCGGTGTAGAACACCTCGATCCGCCGGCCGTGCACCGACTGGAGGTTGCGCAGCGCGTAGACGTACCGCTCGTCGTCCTCCATGGAGTCCCAGCGCACCGCGTCGTCCGACCAGCTGTAGCCGGCCAGCACCACGCCGCCGCCGTCGCTGCCGGGCACCGGGTGCGAGGGGTAGTACATGAAGCGGTTCGGGTTGTCGGTGGTCGAGCCGCCGCCGAAGCAGTTGGTGGCCGGGCGCACGCTCGCCCGGAGCAGCGGGGTGTGCCGGTAGAGCTCCCGCTGGCCCTGGCTGATCCGGCGCTCGTCCACGCTCGGGTGCGCGCCGAGCAGCACCTCCGGCAGGTTGCGCGGGGGCCGGTGGCCGTTGTGGGCGGCGGCCACGGCCGCCTCGGCGTCCTCCTCGCCGGCCCGCTGGTAGTACTCGTACAGGCCGGGTGCGATGGAGTCGAGCTCGACCTTCCAGTCCGCCTCGGTGAACTCCCACCAGCGGCGGGAGAACTCCAGCAGCACCTTGGTGGCCTGGTCGTAGTGGGTTTCGATGATCGCCCGGCGCTTCTTGTACGAGAACGGGGGCGTCACCTGGACGAACCGCAGGGCGGAGAACGGGACCGTCACGATCGCGAAGTCGCCCGTCCAGACGGTGGGTTCGGCCTCCGGGTCGTGCTCGGGAACGGTCATGACGGCGACCTGCGGCCCGTTCGGGCCGACGCTCCGGGCGCCCCCGCCGTCCCGGCGCGTGTCCCAGTACTCCATCCGGATCATCCGCTCGCCCATCCGCAGCTCCCTTCGGAGCTCCTCGGCGAGCGCGTGGGGCAGGTTCCAGCTGCCGCCCTCGATCTCCCAGTAGGTGGCCTGGGGATTGATGTCGCTGCGGCCCAGGAAGGTGTGGAAGAAGGACAGGTGCAGCCGCGAGGTCATGTTCTCGATCGTGCCGATCGCCTCGATGGCCTCGTCGCTGAAGCCCGCGTACTCGCGCAGGAAGCGGCCCATCGAGTAGCCGTCGAAGTCGTGGATCACCCGGGCCCAGCCGTCCAGCCACTCGGCGAACGGCTTGTTCTCACGCGTGCCGTCCTTGATCACCGAGTAGTAGTCGCGGACCGGCTCGAGTGCCTGGTTGACCATGTCGGCGGCGGTGATCCGCACCTCGTCGCCGGTGAGGTGGAAGCCCTCGTTGACGCAGCTCGGGTCGGCGGTGTACTCGCTGCGCCGCGCCTGGATCCGGTTGGCGCGGATCCACGAGTTGAAGCGTTTGGCCGGTTCGCGGAAGTCCGGGCTGTCCGTGCCGTACGTCCACACCTTCCCGGGTTCGAAGGACTCGTAGACCACCGGCGGCACGGGCGCGTTCGGGTTGCCGGTGTCCGGATCGACGTCGACGTTGAAGAACAGCTGCCGCTGCAGGCCGAGGCTGTCGACCAGGGCCAGGGTGAGCGGGTGGAAGCTGGGCAGCCGCATCGCCCCGGCCTCGGCGTACTGCCGTGGGTCGTAGAACGGGCCGTCCTCCTCGTCGTCGGTGGAACGGAAGGTCTTGATCCGCCCGCCCACCCGGTTGGCGTTGGCCTCCAGGATGGTGACGTTGTGTCCGGCGTCCTTGAGCAGCTTTCCGGCTACCAGGCCGGCGATGCCCGCGCCGACGATCAGCACGTCCTTGGGCTCGTCCGTCTTCGGGATGCCGTCCTTGATCAGGACGTCGAGGTAGCGCAGCTTCAGGTCCTTGTCGTCCGGACCGACCAGCAGCAGTTCGCGCGCCAGCTGAAGGCAGGTCCGCCGGCGGGCGCTTTCGTCGGCGGCCCCTGTGATGACGGGGTTCTCCATGGTGTCTCCTCGGAGCGGCTCGGGGGTCAGGAGCCGACCGGCTTGTTGGGGAGGTCCTTGCCCTCGGCGAGCAGGCGCAGCGTGCTGATCGAGGGGGTGAAGGCGTAGAGCGCGCCCGTCGTGCGGACCAAGCGCTTCACGTCGACCGTGCCGTGGGTGCGAGAGGCCTGTCAACCGGAGGTCGACCTCTCGGCGGAGTCACGCAGCGTAACCAGGCGCGGCGCTTCCGTGCGGGTGTGCGCCGGAAGCCGCACGGCGTCGGTGGGGCCTCCGACCGGGGAGTGCCGTGCGGCGTCGGTGGGGCCTCCGACCGGGGAGTGCCGTGCGGCGGCGAGTGGCCCGGTGATTCCGGGGGGTGGCCGGCCGACGGGGCCCGGCAGCGCCGTAGAGGCGGTCACCGAGGCCGACCGGGGGGTGTCCGCACCGGCCGGGCGCTGGGTGGCGGAGCGACCCGAGGAGGCGGGGTGGCATGAGTCGCGGGGAGCTCCCCGAGCGGATCGCGCACGGCGTACCGCACCGACACGGCACCGCCGCCCACCGGATGCCGTGGGAGCGGGCGCGGGCGACCGCCCGGAACAGCGCGGGCCGGGGTGTCCCGCGGGAGGGGGCGGCTCAGGGGCGGGGTCGGAGGCCGTCGATGAGGACGGTGAGGACCTGGTCGCTCTCCTCGGGGGCGTGCTCGCGGGCCCAGGCGGCGGAGGCGATCAGGGTGAAGAGGCCGTGGGCGGTGACGTCCTGGCGGACCTCACCGGCGAGGTGGGCGCGTTCGAGCAGGTGGCGGCCGGAGGACTGCATCGCGGTACACGCGCTGTTGAGGTCGGAGGACTCGTCCTTGAGACTGTCCATCAGCATGGTGACCAGGCCGCGGTAGAGGGTGGCGTGCGCGACCGCCGCGCGCACCCAGGTGGCGAGCGCCTCGCCCGGGGACTCGGTGGTCATCAGTTCCTCGGCGGTGTCGCCGAGTTCCTTGAGGCTGTCCCGCAGCATCGTCTCCAGCAGGCTCTCCCGGGTGGGGAAGTGGCGGTAGAGGGTCGCGTTGCCCAGGCCGGCCTGGCGGGCGATGTCGTCCAGCGAGGCCTGGGTGCCGTGCTGCTCGAAGGCCGACTTGGCCTCCGCGAGGAGTCGCTCGTAGTTGCGGCGGGCGTCTGCGCGCATGGTGCCACCTTCTCCTAGCCGTACTGGGCGTGGTGCTGCCCCCGCCGGTCGCGGGGGCAGCACCGTACCGGGGCCTTTCCCCGGATTCTAGCCCGTGCTACCCGTCGGCCGACCCGTCCTCCCCGGCGGCGGACGCCCCCTCGGTCAGCTCGGTGAGCAGCCGCTTCGCCAGGCCGGCCGGGGTCGGGTGCTCGAAGGCGATCACCGCGGGCAGGTCCAGGCCGGTCGCCGCGCAGAGCAGGTTGCGCAGCTCCAGGCCGGTGAAGGAGGTGAATCCGGCGTCCAGGAAGGAGACGTCGGCCGCGATCTCCTCGACCGACTCGTGGCCCAGCACCGAGGCGGCCGAGCCCCGCACCAGGTCGAGCAGCAGCGTCTCGCGCTCCGCGTCGGCCTCCAGGGCGGCGAGTTGCCGGCGCAGGACGGTCCCCCCGGGGGCGTCGACGTCCTCCCCGAGGGCCTCGGGGAGGAGGGGGGAACCGTCCCGCGCCGGGGTCGAGGCGGCCCGCCCGGAGGCCGGGTCGGCGTGCCGGGCGGGGCCGTGCAGCCAGTAGCTGCGGCGCTGGAAGGCGTAGGTCGGCAGCGGCAGCGCGCCGGTGCCGTCCGTGGGGACGGGGCGGTGCCAGTCCACCGGCCGGCCGTGGGCCCAGGCGAGGCCGAGCGCGGCCAGCAGGGTCCGCCCCTCCGGGCGGTCGGCGCGCAGCACCGGGGTGAGGACCAGTGGTTCGGCGGGCAGGCTCTGCCCGGCCATCGCCGACAGCACCCCGTCCGGTCCGAGCTCCAGCAGGATCCGCACGCCCTGCCCGGCCAGGTGCTGGACGCCCGCGTGGAAGCGGACCGCCCCGCGCACCTGCCGCACCCAGTACTCGGGGCTGCCCAACTCCTCCGCGGTGCCCGGTCGTCCGGTCAGGTTGGACACCAGGGGGATCGTCGGCGGTCGGAACGACAGGCCCGCGATCGCGCGGCCGAACTCCGCCAGGATGCCGTCCATGTGCGGGGAGTGGAAGGCGTGGCTGACCCGCAGCCGCTTGGTCTTGCGGCCGTTGCCGCGCCAGTGCGCCAGGGCCTCGGCGGCGGCATCGGCGTCACCGGAGAGCACCACCGCCTGCGGGCCGTTGACCGCCGCGATCTCCAGCCGCCCGGCGAAGCGTGCGCCGCCGTCCGCGTCCAGGAACGCGCGGACCTCCTCCTCGGAGGCCTGCACCGACAGCATCGTGCCGTCCGAGCGGGCCGACTGCATCAGCCGGGAACGCTCGTCGACCAGGGTCACCGCGTCCGCCAGGCCCAGCACCCCGGCCGCGTGGGCCGCGGCCACCTCGCCGAGCGAGTGCCCGAGCACGAAGTCCGGGACCAGGCCGTGGTGTTCCAGCACCCGGTACAGCGAGGTCTCCAACGCGAACAGCGCCGCCTGCGCGTAGCGGGTGGAGTTCAGCAGCTCCGCCTCCGGGGTGCGGGGCGCGGCGAACACCACCTCGCGCAGCGGTCGTTCCAGCCGTCGGTCGAACAGCGCGCACACCTCGTCGAAGGCGGCGGTGAACTCGGGGTGGCTGCCGTACAGTTCCCGGCCCATGCCGAGCCGCTGGCTGCCCTGGCCGGTGAACAGGAACGCCGTCCGGGCCCCGCGGTCCGCCCGTCCGGTGACCACCGACGCCGCCGCGCCACCGGCGGCGAGGGTCTCCAGGCCGCGCAGCAGTTCCTCGCGGTCCTCGCCGACCACCACCGCGCGGTCCTTGAACGCGCTGCGGGCGGTCAGGGCCCGGGCCACCTCGGCGGGCTCGTACGAGGGGTGCGCGCGCAGGTGGTCGAGCAGCCGGGCGGCCTGCCCGGCGAGGGCGGGGCGGCCCTGTCCGGACAGCACCCACGGCACCAGCGGGAAACGCGCACCGGCGGCCTCCGCCGCTCGCGCCGGTGCGGACTCGACGGCCGGCGCCTCCTCCACGATCACGTGCGCGTTGGTGCCGCTGATCCCGAAGGAGGACACCGCGGCGCGGCGCGGGCGCTCGGCCGCCGGCCAGGGCCGCGGCTCGGTCAGCAGCCGCACCCCACCGTTCCAGTCGACGTGCGGACTCGGCTCGTCCACGTGCAGGGTCTGCGGCAGGCGTCCGTTCCGGAGCGCCATCACCACCTTGATGATGCCCGCCACCCCGGCCGCGGCCTGGGTGTGCCCGATGTTCGACTTGAGGGCGCCCAGCCACAGCGGTCGTCCCGGGTCGCGCTCACGGCCGTAGGTGTTGACCAGCGCCTGGGCCTCGATCGGGTCGCCCAGCGTGGTGCCGGTGCCGTGCCCCTCGACCGCGTCCACGTCCTGCGGGTCGAGGCGGGCGTTGGCCAGCGCCTGGCGGATCACCGCCTCCTGGGCCGGGCCGTTGGGCGCGGTGAGGCCGTTGCTGGCGCCGTCCTGGTTGACGGCGCTGCCGCGGACCACCGCCAGCACCCGGTGGCCGTTGCGGCGGGCGTCGGACAGCCGCTCCAGCACGAGCAGCGCCACGCCTTCGCCGAAGCCCGTCCCGTCCGCGGCGGCCGCGAAGGACTTGCAGCGGCCGTCGGCGGACAGCCCCCGCTGGCGGCTGAACTCGGTGAACAGGCCCGGTGTGGTCAGCACCGTGGCGCCCCCGGCCAGGGCGAGCGAGCACTCGCCCTGCCGCAGCGACTGCACCGCCAGGTGCAGCGCCACCAGTGAGGAGGAGCAGGCGGTGTCCACGGTGACCGCCGGGCCCTCGAAGCCGAAGGTGTACGAGATCCGACCGGTGGCCACCGACGGCGCCGTGCCGTTGCCGATGAACCCCTCCAACTCCTCGGGGATGTACGGAAGCCGGGCCGCGTAGTCGCTGTACATCAGGCCCGCGAACACCCCGGTCCGGCTGCCCCGCAGGGTGTGCGGGTCCAGCCCGGCGTGCTCGAAGGCCTCCCATGCGGTCTCCAGCAGCAGCCGGTGCTGCGGGTCGGTGGCCAGTGCCTCGCGCGGGCTCAGTCCGAAGAAGCCGGCGTCGAACTCGGCGGCGTCCGGGAGGAAGGCGCCGTGGCGGGTGTACGAGGTGCCGGGCCGGTCCGGGTCGGCGTCGTACAGCGTGTCGACGTCCCAGCCCCGCCCGTCGGGGAAGTCCCCGATGACGTCGGTGCCGGAGTCGACGACCCGCCAGAGGTCCTCGGGGCCGCGGATGCCGCCCGGATAGCGGCAGCCGATGCCGACGATCGCGACCGGCTCCTGGGCGGCCGCCTCCAGTTCTGCGAGCCGTTGTCGCGTCTCGTGCAGGTCGGCGGTGACCCACTTGAGGTAGTCGACCAGCTTCTCCTCGTTGCTCATCGGTGTGCTCGCCGTCTCTTCCGCAGTCGTTCGTTCCGGGGTCGTGAGAGGGGCCGGGGCCGGGGTCGTGGCAGGGGCCGGGTCCTTGGTCATCGCGATCCGCCCTTTCCGCGGAACTCGCTGTCGATCAGATCGAGGATCTCGGCGGCCGAGGCGGACTGGATGCGCGAGGCCACGTCGGCCTCCGCGCCGCCGGGCTGCTCGGACTCCCAGCCGCGCAGCAACTCGCGCAGCCTGCGGCCGATCTCGGCCCGGGTCGCCGGGTCCTCCTCGGGTGTGCGCACCAGGAGCTTCTCCAGCGCGTCCAGCCCCGCCAGCGCCGATCCGCCGAACTCCGGTGCCGGGGCGGCGGACCGGGCGGGCTCCGCCTCGGTGAGCAGCCGGGCCGCCAGCGCCGCGGGCGAGGGGTGGTCGAAGACCACGGTGGCGGGCAGCCGCACGCCGGTCGCCGCGTTCAACCGGTTGCGGAACTCCACCGCCGTCAGCGAGTCGAAGCCCAGTTCCTTGAAGGACTGCTCGTCGTCGACCGCCGAGGAGTCCGCGTGCCCGAGGACCAGCGCGGCGGTGTCCCGGACCAGGTCGAGCACCAGCCGTTCCCGCTGTGCCTGCGGCACCGCCGCCAGCCGCTCGGCCAGCGACCTGGCCGGCTGGACGGTGCCGCGTCGCGCCGTGCGCCGGACGAGACCGCCGAACAGCGGGGGCAGCAGCCCCGCCGCCGCCTGGCGGTGCAGTGCCCCGGTGTCCAGCCTGGCCGCGACCAGGGCGGGTGCGGTGGAGCGCAGTGCCCGGTCGAACAGGTCGAGGCCGTCCTCCGTCGAGAGCGGTGCCACGCCGGTGCGGCCCATCCGGTCCCGCTCCCGGGCGTCCAGGTGGCCGGTCAGGCCGCTGGCGTCCGCCCACAGGCCCCAGGCCACCGAGGTGGCGGCCAGGCCCAGCGAGCGGCGCAGCCGGGCCAGGCCGTCCAGGTAGGCGTTGGCGGCGGCGTAGTTGGCCTGGCCGGCGGCGCCGGTGACCCCGGCGAGCGAGGAGAAGAGGACGAACGCCGACAGCGGCACGTCCCTGGTCAGCTCGTGCAGGTGCCGGGCCGCGTCGGCCTTCGCGGCCAGCACGGTGGCCAGCCGCTCCGGGGTCAGCGACTGCAGGACGCCGTCGTCGAGCGCCCCGGCCGCGTGCACCACCGCGGTGAGCGGCCGGGTGGCCGGTACGGTGGCCAGCAGGGCGCCGAGGGCGTCCCGGTCGGACGCGTCGCAGGCCTCGATCCGCACCTCGGCGCCCGACTCGGCCAGCTCCTCGGCGAGTTCCGTGGCGCCGGGGGCGGCGGAGCCGCGTCGGCCGGTCAGCAGCAGGTGCCGGACGCCGTGCTCGGTGACCAGGTGGCGGGCCACCAGGGCGCCGAGGGTGCCGGTCGCGCCGGTGATCAGGACGGTGCCGTCGGCCGCGCCCGCCCACGGGTGGCCGGCGGGCTGCGCCGGGGCGGCGGCCAGCCGGGGGACGGACACCGTGCCGGCCCGGACGGCCAGTTCGGACTCGCCGGAGGCCAGGGCGGTCGGCAGGGCCAGGACGGCGGCCTCGTCGGCCGGGTCGAGGTCCACCAGCACCAGCCGGTCCGGGTTCTCCGTCCGCGCGGTGCGCAGCAGGCCCCACAGCGCGGCCGCCGCGGGTGTCGCCGCGTCGGCGTCCCCGACGGCGCCGCCCGGCACCAGCGGCACCAGCCTCGAGGCGGCGAAGCGCTCGTCGTCCAGCCAGCTGCGCAGCAGTGCGAGCAGCCCGCCGAGCGCGGCCCGGGTCTCCTCCGGGCCGGAGTCGGCCAGCGGCGGCAGTGCGGTCACCACCACCTCGGGGACCGGCGTCGCGCCGTCCTCGACGGCCGTGCGCAGCGCCGCCAGGTCGGTGAAGGCCGGGGCGCCGAGCAGGTCGGCGACGGCCGGGGCCCCGAGCACCGTCCAGGCGCCCGGCGCCGGGGCGGGCGCGGCGGGGCCGGCGGGCAGTGCGGTCCACTCCACCGTGTGCAGCGGCAGCGCGCCGCCCTCCGCGCCGGCTCGCAGCGCGGCGAGCTGTTCGGCCGTCACCGGCCGCAGCGCCAGCGCCGCCAGCTCGGCCACCGGGGCGCCCGAGGCGTCGGCGGCGCTCAGCGCCACCGTGCCGTCCTGGGCCCGGGCGAGCCGCACCCGCAGCGCCGTGGCGCCGCGCCCGTACAGCCGCAGTCCGGCGAAGGAGAACGGCAGCCGGGGCCCCTGCTCGCCGTCCGGCGCTCCGAGCGCCAGCGCGTGCAGCGCCGCGTCCAGCAGCGCCGGATGCACGGTGTGGCCGGTGGCGTCGGTGTCCTCGGGCAGGGTCACCTCGGCGTACAGGTCGGTGCCGTCGCGCCACAGGCCGGTCAGACCCTGGAACACCGGTCCGTACGCGTAGCCCTGCGCGGCCAGTTCGTCGTACGCCGTGGACAGGTCGACCGCGGTTCCGGGCGGCGGCCAGGGCAGGTCGCCGGGGGCCGTCGACCCGCCGGGGGCCGTCGGGTCGCCGGCGGCGAGGAAGCCGGCGGCGTGCCGGGTCCAGCCGGGGGCGCCGGCCGTCCGGGAGTGCACCCCGACGGGCCGTCGGCCGCCCTCCTCCGGGGCGCCGACGCTGACCTGGAGGGTCACCGCGTCCCGTCCGGCGAGCACCAGCGGCGCCTCCAGCACCAGGTCCTCCACGGCGGGCACCTCGGCCTCCGGGTCGGCGAGCTCGGCCGCGTGCAGCGCGAGGTCGACGAAGGCCGTGCCGGGCAGCAGCACCGTGCCCTCGACGGCGTGGTCGGCCAGCCAGGGGTGGGTCGGGACGGAGATCCGGCCGGTCAGCACCAGCTGGTCGCCGTCCGCGAGCGGCACGCTCGCGCCGAGCAGGGCGTGCCCGGCCCGGTCCAGGCCGAGTCCGTCGGCGTCCACCGCCGTGTGCGTCGCCTCCAGCCAGTGGCGTTCCCGCTGGAACGGGTAGGTCGGCAGCTCCGGTACGGCCGCACCGGCCGCGGCGGGTGCCCAGGCGGCGGGGGAGGTGCCGCTGACGTGCGCCTCGGCGAGCGAGAGCGCGAAGCGCTCCGGGCCGCCCTGGTCACGCCGCAGGGTGCCCAGCGCGACGGCTGCCGCGCCCGCGGCCTCGATGGTCTCCTGCACCGCCGTGGTCAGCACCGGGTGCGGGCTGACCTCGATGAACGCGGTGTGCCCGTGGTCGAGCAGCCGTCGCACCGTCTCCTCGAAGCGCACCGGCTCGCGCAGGTTGCGGAACCAGTACGCACCGTCCAGCTCCGTGCCCGCCAGCGGCTCGGTGGTGACGGCCGAGTAGAACGGGATGTCGCCCGCGGTGGGCGCGGTGGCGGCCAGCAGCGTCCGCAGCTCCTCCTCCAGCGTGTCCACGTGAGGGGAGTGCGAGGCGTAGTCCACCGGGATCAGCCGGGCCCGGACGCCATCGGCCTCGAAGGCGTCCCGCAGCGCCGCCAGCGCCTCCGGCGCCCCGGACACCACGGTCGCCGCAGGGCCGTTCACGGCGGCGACGTGCGCGTCCTCGCCCTTGCCGAGCCCCTTGCCGAGTCGCTCGGCGAGCCGCTCGGCGACGGTCGCGGCCGGTGCCTGCACCGACAGCATGCCGCCGGTTCCGGCCAGCCGGGTGATGGCCCGGCTGCGCAGCGCGGCGATCCTGGCGGCGTCCGCCAGGCTCAGCGCGCCGGCGAGGTGGGCGGCGGCGATCTCGCCCTGGGAGTGGCCGATCACGGCGGCCGGCTCCACCCCGTGGTGGCGCCACAGCTTGGCCAGCGAGACCATCATGGCGAACAGCGCGGGCTGCACCACGTCCACCCGGTCCAGGCCCGGCGCGCCGGGCGCCTCGGTGAGCACCTCCAGCAGGTCCCAGTCGGTGTGCCGGGCCAGCGCCTCGGCGCACTCGCCCAGGTAGCGGGCGAACTCCGGGTCGGAGTCGAGCAGTTCGCGGCCCATCGCGGCCCACTGGCTGCCCTGGCCGGGGAAGACGAACACGGCCCGGCCCGGCTGGTCGCCGACCGTGCTGCCGGTGACCACCCCCGGGGTCTCCACTCCGTCGGCGAGCGCCCGCAGTCCGGCGAGCTGGCTCTCGCGGTCCTGGCCGAGGACGACGGCGCGGTGGTCGAAGCGGGTGCGGGCGGCGAGGGCGCGGGCGACGGCGGCGTTCCGCGCCTCGGGCTGCTCGGCCAGGAAGGCGGTCAGTCGCCCGGCCTGCTCGCGCAGCGCCTCGGCGCTGCGGGCCGAGAGCAGCAGCGGAAGCTCCGCCGTCCCGGTGGCCGGCTCCGGGTCCCCGACGGGCTGTTCGAGGATGACGTGGGCGTTGGTGCCGCTGATGCCGAAGGAGGAGACGGCGGCGCGGCGCGGCCGATCGCCCTCGTGGTGCCAGGGCTGCGCCTCGGTGAGCAGTCGGACGGTGCCGTCGGACCAGTCGACGTGGCTGGTGGGCTCGCTGACGTGCAGGGTGCGGGGGAGGGTCGCGTGCCGCATCGCCATGACCATCTTGATCACGCCGCCGACCCCCGCCGCCGCCATGGTGTGGCCGACGTTGGTCTTCAGGGAACCGAGCCAGAGCGGGTGTTCGGCATCGCGGGCGCGGCCGTAGGTGTTCAGCAGGGCCTGCGCCTCGATGGGGTCGCCGAGCTTGGTGCCGGTGCCGTGGGCCTCGACGGCGTCCACCTGGTCGGCCGTCAGCCGGGCGTTGGCGAGGGCCTGGCGGATGACCCGCTCCTGGCTGGGGCCGTTCGGCGCGGTCAGGCCGTTGCTGGCGCCGTCCTGGTTGGTGGCGGTGCCGCGGATCAGGGCGAGCACCGGGTGGCCGTTGCGGCGGGCGTCGGACAGGCGCTCCAGGAGGAGCAGGCCCGCGCCCTCACCCCAGCCGGTGCCGTCCGCGTCGTCGGAGAAGGCCTTGCACACGCCGTCGGGGGACAGCGCGCGCTGGCGGCTGAACTCCACGAAGCTGGTGGGGCCGGAGAGCACGGTCGCACCGCCGGCCAGGGCGAGCGAGCACTCGCCGGCCCGCAGGGACTGCGCCGCCAGGTGCAGCGCCACCAGGGAGGAGGAGCAGGCGGTGTCCACGGACACGGCCGGGCCCTCCAGGCCGAGGGTGTAGGCGATCCGGCCCGAGGCGACGCTGGCCGTCGTCCCGGTCGCCAGGTAGCCCTCGACGCTCTCCGGCGAGTGCCCGAGCCTGGTCACGTAGTCGCCCGCGACCACGCCGGCGAAGACCCCGGTGTCGCTGCCGCGCAGGGCGGTCGGGTCGATGCCCGCCCGCTCGACGGCCTCCCAGGCGGTCTCCAGCAGCAGCCGCTGCTGGGGGTCCATCGCGGTCGCCTCACGCGGGTTGATGCCGAAGAAGGCCGCGTCGAACCGGTCGGCGTCCGTCAGGAAGGCGCCCCGACGGGTGTACGAGGTGCCGGTCCGCTGCGGGTCCGGGTCGTACAGCGCCTCGGTGTCCCAGCCGCGGTTCTCCGGGAAGTCGGTGATCCCGTCCCGGCCCTCGGCCACCAGCCGCCACAGTTCCTCGGGCGAGGTCACCGCGCCGGCGAAGCGGCAGGCCATGCCCACGATCGCGATCGGGTCGTCCTCGACCGGGGCCGACGGCACCGCGACGGCCTTCACCGGCGCCGCCTCGTCCTCGTCCAGCAGTTCGGTGCGCAGCCGACCCGCCAGGGCGGCCGGGGTCGGGTGGTCGAAGACCAGCGAGGACGGCATCCGCAGCCCGGTCGCGCTGTTGATCCGGTTGCGCAGTTCCACCGAGGTCAGCGAGTCGAAGCCGAGGTCCTTGAACGCCCGCTCGGGCCCGACGGACTCGGCGCCGCCGTGGCCCAGCACGGCCGCGGCCTCGGCCCGGACCAGGGTGAGCAGCAGCCGGTCCCGTTCGGCCTCGTCCACCTCGCGCAGCCGGTCGGCCAGCGAACCGCCGCCGCCCGCGGCCGCCCGCGCGGTGGCCGCCGGCCGCCGGAGCGGGGTACGGACCAGGCCGCGCAGCAGCGGCGCGAGCGAGCGGTCCTCGGCGCGGGCGCGCAGCCCCGCGAGGTCCAGCCGCAGCGGGACGAGCAGCGGCTCGTCGCGGTCGAGCGCCTGGTCGAACAGGGCGAGGCCCTGCTCCGGGGCCAGCGGCGCGAACCCGGCGGCGGCCAGCCGGGACAGCGCCCCGCCGTCCAACGCGCCCGCCATGCCGCCTCCTGCGCCGTCCCCGGCCTCGGCGCCCCACAGGCCCCAGGCGAGCGAGACGCCGGGGATGCCGTTGCTGCGGTGGTACGCCGCTAGGCCGTCGAGGAAGGAGTTGGTGGCCGCGTAGTTGGACTGACCCGGGTTGCCGAGCACACCGGCGAAGGAGGAGAACAGCACGAGGGCCGACAGGTCCAGGGTCCGTACCGCGTCGGTGAGGTGCCAGGCGGCGTCCTGCTTGGGCCGGGCCACCGTGTCCAGCCGCTCCGGGGTCATCGACTCGATGGTGCCGTCGTCCAGCACCCCGGCCGCGTGGATCACGGCGGTCAGCGGGTGCTCCGGCCCGACCGAGCCGACCAGGGCGAAGGCGGCCTCCCGGTCGGCGGGGTCGGCGGCGACGATCTCCACCTCGGCGCCCAACGCCGACAGACCGGCGGCGAGTTCGGCGGCGCCGGGGGCGTCGGGGCCCCGGCGGCTGGTGAGCAGCAGGTGCCGGACGCCGTGCTCGGTGACCAGGTGGCGGGCGAGCAGGCCGCCCAGCGTGCCGGTGCCACCGGTGATCAGTACCGTGCCGTCGCGGTCCAGCGGCTTGGCCAGGGTCAGCACCACCTTGCCGACGTGGCGAGACTGGCGCAGCTGGCGGAAGGCGTCACCGGCCCGGTGCACGTCCCAGGCCTCGACGGGCAGCGGCAGCAGCTGACCGGACTCGAAGCCCGCGGACAGCTCCGCGAGCAGCTCGGCGATCCGGTCAGGACCGGCCTCCATCAGGTCGAACGCCCGGTAGACCACGCCGGGATACTCCCGCGCGACCTGCTCGGGGTCGCGGATGTCGGCCTTGCCCATCTCCAGGAACCGGCCGCCGCGCGGCAGCAGCCGCAGCGAGGCGTCCACGAACTCGCCCACCAGCGCGTCCAGCACGAGGTCCACGCCGCGGCCCCCGGTCAGGTCCAGGATCCGCTGCTCGAACTCCAGGGTGCGGGAGTTGGCCAGGTGGGCGTCGTCGAAGCCCTGGTAGCGCAGCGCGTCCCACTTGGCCGGGCTCGCGGTGCCGTACACCTCCAGGCCGCGGGCGCGGGCCAGCTGGGCCGCGGCCATGCCGACGCCGCCCGCCGCCGAGTGGACGAGCACGGTCTGGCCGGCCCGGTAGTCACCGAGGTCGTGCAGGGCGTACAGCGCCGTGAGGAACACCACCGGTGCGCCGGCCGCCTGGGCGAAGGACCAGTTGCCGGGGACCCCGGTCAGCAGCCGCTGATCGGTGACCGCCACCGGACCGCCCGCGCCCGACTCGAACAGACCCATCACCCGGTCGCCGGGAGCGAACCCGTCGACCCCCGGCCCGGTCGCCAGGACGTAGCCGGCACCCTCGCTGGCGATCGGAGCCTCGCCGGGGTACTGGCCCAGCGCGATCAGGACGTCGCGGAAGTTCAGGCCCACCGCCCGGATGCCGACCCGCACCTCACCCGGCCCGAGCGGGGCGTCCGGGTCCTCGGCGGGCAGCAGCGCCAGGTGGTCCAGGGTGCCCCGACTCGCTGAGCCGAGGCGCCAGTTGGCCGACCCGGCGGGCTCCGCCAGCCGGCCCCCGGGGGCCTCCCGGCCGAGCCGGGCGGCGAGCACGGCGCCGTGGCGCAGCGCGAGCTGGTTCTCCCCGGTGACGGTCAGCGCCTGTCCCAGTGCCCGGTGCGAGGCCTCGTCCCGGTCCACGTCGACCAACAGGAACCGCCCGGGGTGCTCGCGCTCCGCCGTGCGCACCAGGCCCCAGACCGCCAGGCTCTGGTCCCGGATCGTCTCGTCGTAGCGGGTGGAGACGGCGTTGCGGGTGACCACGACCAGCCGCGAACGGCTGAACCGCTCGTCCGCGAGCCACTGCTGGAGGACCTTCAGGACTCGGCTCGGGGCCTCCCTGGCCAGCTCCACCGGGACGTACGTGCCGCGCGGCGGCCGGCCGGGGCTGACCGCGAACAGCACCTCCTCCGGTACGGGCCCGGCGGCGAGCAGCGCGTCCAGGTCCTCGTGGAGCGGGACGTCCCCGCCGAGCGCCGCGACGACGCCGATCACGTCCTGGCCCAGCACCGCACGGGTGACGGCCCGCTCTGCCTCGGGCGGGGTGGCGACGGGCTGCCAGTCGACCCGGAACAGGCCGAGGCCGGGGTCGGCGGCGGTGGCCGACGGGGTCAGGTCGGCCGCCCGGAGGTGCAACGAGCCCACGGTGAGGACGGGGGTGCCGGTGGGGTCGGTGATGGTGAGGTGGGTGGTGTCGGGGGTGGTGGGGGTGAGGGTGGCGTGGAGGGTGGTGGCGTTG
>NZ_JBSFKQ010000088.1:0-16117 GCF_053598615.1 Kitasatospora sp. NPDC001095
AGCACCGACACCAGACGCTCACCGGCACGCCGATCCACCACCTCGGGCAGATCCACCAGACCACCCCAACGACCCGGCAGCTCCAGACCCGCACTGCGACCCAGACCCCAGACCATCGCCTGGGCCGGGTCGGCCGGCCGGTCGCCGTGGCCGGCGCAGACGGCACCCCGGGTAACCGTCCAGAGCCGGGCGGCGGTCAGCTCGGCGTCGGCCATCGCCTGCAGCAGCGTCGCGGTCGCGGCGGTCCCCAGCGGCACCACCGTCTGCTCGGGGTGGGTGCCCTCGGCGAGGGCGAGCAGCGACAGGACCAGCTCCGCCGCCGGAGCGTCCGCCGAGGCGGCGCGCAGCAGTTCGGCCAGGTCGGCGCGGCTCGCGGCCGGGTCGGCCACCAGGGTGCGGACGTCCGTGCCGTGGTGGGCGAGCGCCCGGAGCGCCCCGGTGACGACCGGGTCCTGCTCGTGCCCGGCCGGAACGACGGCCAGGCAGCCGGCCACCGGGGCGGCCGGGGCGAGCTGGTCGAGCGGGCGCCAGGTGGCGCGGTAGAACCAGCCGTCGAGCAGGGACTGCTTCCGGCGCTCCGCGCGCCAGTTCGACAGCGCGGGCAGGACGGAGTCCAGAGAAGCGCCGGCGTCGACGGCGAGCGTCCGCGCGACCGCTGCCACGTCCCCGGCCTCGACGCTCTGCCAGAAGTCGGTGTCCGCCGGGTCCGCCGCCGGCGCGGCGGGGGCGACGGTGCGGCGGCGCGGCCAGAAGCGCTGCCGGTCGAACGGGTAGGTCGGCAGCTCGATGGTCCGGCCGCCGGTCAGCGCCGTCCAGTCGAGGCCGTGGCCGGCGACGAACGCGGTGGCCGGCGCGGCGAGGGCGGTCGCGGTCTCCGGGCGCTCGGCGCGCAGAGCGGGCGCGAACACGCCCTCCTCGACGCACTCCTGGCCCATGGCCGACAGCACGCCGTCGGGGCCCAGCTCGACGAAGGTGGTGACGCCCTCGGCTTCGAGGGCCCGCATGCCGTCGAGGAAGCGGACGGCCTCGCGGACGTGCCGCACCCAGTACTCGGGCGAGCACAGCTCCTCGGCCGTCGCGACGGAGCCGGTGACGTTGGAGACCACCGGAATCGTCGGCTCGGCGTAGCTCAGGCCCTCGGCGACGGCCCGGAACTCCGCCAGCATGCCGTCCATCAGCGGGGAGTGGAACGCATGGCTGACGTTCAGCCGCTTGGTCTTCTCGAACTGCCCGGCGATCGCCAGCACTTCGGACTCGTCCCCGGAAATCACCACGGAGGAAGGCCCGTTGATCGCCGCGATGCTCACCTGGGCGGTCAGCAGCGGCAACACCTCGGCCTCGGCGGCCTTGACCGCCACCATCGCGCCGCCCTCCGGCAGCGCCTGCATCAGCCGACCACGGGCCGCGACCAGCGCCACCGCGTCGTCCAGCGACAGCACACCCGCGACATGCGCGGCCGCGATCTCACCGATCGAGTGCCCGACCAGGAAGTCCGGACGGACCCCCCAGCTCTCGAACAGACGGAACAGCGCGGTCTCCACCGCGAACAGCGCGACCTGGGTGAACTCGGTACGGGCGAGAACGTCAGCGTCCTTCCCGAACACCGCCTCTTTCAGGGGCAGTTCGACCCGCGCGCAGACCGCGTCGAAGGCTGCCGCGAACACCGGGAAGGCCTCGTACAGCTCCCGGCCCATCCCCGGACGCTGGCTCCCCTGCCCCGTGAGCAGGAACGCCAGCTTCCCGCCGCGCACCGCGCCCTGGACGAGGTTCGGCGCGGACCCCCCGCGGGCCAGCGCCTCCAGCCCCGCGTCCAGGGCAGCCCGGTCGTCCGCCAGCACCACCGCGCGCTGCTCGAAGGCCGTCCGACCGGCCAAAGAGCTTGCCACGTCCGGGAGTTCGACCTCCAGGCCGCGGGCGAGGAAGGTCCGGAGCCGGCCCGCCTGCTCGCGCAGGCCGCGGGCGTCCTTCGCGGTGAGCACGAACGGCCGCGCCCCGCCGTCCGTCCGGGGCTCCTGCCCGGTCTCCTCGGTGTCCGCGGCGTCCTCGGCCGGGGCCTGCTCGATGATGACGTGCGCGTTGGTCCCGCTGATGCCGAAGGACGACACCGCCGCCCGGCGCGGGCGACCGGTCTGCGGCCACGGCCGGCTCTCGGTCAGCAGCTCGACGGCGCCGGAGGCCCAGTCGACGTGCGGCGACGGCTCGTCCACGTGCAGGGTCTTCGGCAGGACGCCGGCCCGGATCGCGTGGACCATCTTGATGATGCTCGCGGCGCCGGCGGCGGCCTGGGTGTGGCCGATGTTGGACTTCACCGAGCCGAGCCAGAGCGGCTCGCCGCCCTCGCCGCGTTCCTGGCCGTAGGTGGCGAGCAGCGCCTGGGCCTCGATCGGGTCGCCCAGCGCCGTGCCGGTGCCGTGGGCGTCGACCGCGTCGATCTGGTGGGCCGCGAGGTTGGCCGCGGCCAGGGCCTGACGGATCACCCGTCGCTGGGACGGGCCGTTCGGAGCGGTCAGGCCGTTGCTGGCGCCGTCCTGGTTGACGGCGGAGCCGCGGACGACCGCGAGCACCGGATGTCCGTTGCGGCGGGCGTCCGACAGCTTCTCCAGCAGCAGCACGCCGACTCCCTCGCCGGCGCCGAAGCCGTCGGCGGCGGCCGCGAAGGCCTTGCAGCGGCCGTCCGCCGCCAGCCCGCGCTGGCGGCTGAACTCGACCAGCATCTGCGCGGTGGACATCACCGCGACGCCGCCGGCCAGGGCCATGGTGCACTCGCCGCTGCGCAGCGCCTGGGCGGCGAGGTGCAGGGCGACCAGCGAGGAGGAGCAGGCGGTGTCGACGGTGACCGCCGGGCCCTCGAGACCGAAGGCGTACGAGAGCCGGCCGGAGGCGACGCTCGCGGTGTTGCCGGTGCCGACGTAGCCCTCGACGTCCTCGCCGGACTCCTGCAGGACGGTGGCGTAGTCGTGGAAGGTCATGCCGACGAAGACGCCGGTCCGGCTGCCGCGCAGCGACCGCGGGTCGATGCCGGCCCGCTCGAAGGCCTCCCAGGAGGTCTCCAGCAGCAGGCGCTGCTGCGGGTCCATGGCGAGCGCCTCGCGCGGGTTGATCCCGAAGAACGCCGGGTCGAACTCGCCCGCGCCGTCGAGGAATCCGCCGTCCACCACGTAGCTGGTGCCGGGGTGGTCCGGGTCGGGGTGGTGGAGGGCGTCGAGGTCCCAGCCGCGGTCGGCGGGGATCCGGGCGACGGCGTCCCGCCCGTCGCGGACCAGCTCCCACAGGTCCTCGGGGCCGCGGACGTCGCCGGGGTAGCGGCAGCCCAGGGCGACGATCGCGATCGGCTCGTCGGCCGCGGACTCCAGCTCGTGCAGGCGGCGGCGCGTCGACTGGAGGTCGGCGGTCGCCTTCCTGAGGTAGCCGAGCAGCTTGTCCTGAGCGTCCATCGTGGGCGTACCCTCCGGGTTGTGCGGTCCTGCGGCGCGGTTCACGGCGTCTTCGGTCGTCACGACATCCCCAGCTCGTTGTCGAGGAGGGCGAAGAGCTCGTCGGCCGTGGCCGTGGCCGTGTCCAGCACGTTCGTTTCGGCGTCCGCGTCGGTCTCGGCGAAGCGGGCGGTCCAGCGGGAGAGCATCCGCTGGAGTCGGGCGGTCACCGCGTCGGCGGTCTCCCGATCGGCGGCGAGGTCGCCGAGTTCGGCGTCCAGGCGTTCGAGGTCGGCGAGCGCCGCGGTCTCCCGGTCCGGCTGGGCGCCGAGGAGTTCGGTCAGCAGGTGGTCGGCCAGCACGGCCGGCGTCGGGTGGTCGAAGACCAGGGTGGCGGGGAGCTTGACGCCAATCGCGGCGGTCAGACGGTTGCGCATCTCGACGGCGGTGAGGGAGTCGAAGCCGAGGTCCCGGAAGGCCCGGGTCGGGTCGACGTCCTCGGCGGAGGCGTGCCCCAGGACGCCGGCGGTGCGGGTGCGGACCAGGTCGAGCAGCGCCCCGGACCGGTCGGCGGCGGGCAGCGCCGCCAGCCGCGCGGCGAAGGAGGCCGGGTCGGCGCCGTCGGTGTGCGCCGACCCGGCCGGACGCCGGTCGAGCATCCGGGCGACCTCGGGCACCTCGCTGATCAGCGGCCGGACGTGGCCGGCTCCGAACGCCGGGACGAAGCGGTCCCAGGCGATGTCGGCGACGGCGAGGAACACCTCCCGGGCGTCCAGCGCCTGCTGGAGCACGGTGACCGCCAGTTCGGGCACCAGCTCGCCGCTGCCGCGCCGGCGCAGCGAGGACTCGACCGCGCCCTCGGCCATGCCGCCGCCGGCCCAGTGGCCCCAGGCCAGCGAGGTGGCGGGCAGTCCGTCGGCCCGGCGCTGCTCGGCGAGCGCGTCCAGGAAGGCGTTGCCGGGGGCGTAGTTGCCCTGGCCGGCGAGGCCGAAGGTGCCGGCGAACGAGGAGAACAGGACGAAGGCCGAGAGGTCCAGCCCGCGGGTCAGCTCGTCCAGGTTGCGGGCGGCGGTGACCTTGACGGCGAGCGCGCGGGCGACCTGGTCGACGGTGAGCGCGTCGAGCAGGTTGTCGTCGACGATCGCGGCCGTGTGGACCACCGCCGTGAGCGGGGCGTGCTCCGGGATCCCGGCGAGCAGCCGGGCCAGGTCGTCGCGGTCCGCGACGTCGCAGGCCACCGCCTCGGCGCGGGTGCCGAGGGCGGCGAGCTCCTCGACCAGCTCGGCCGCTCCCGGGGCGTCTGCGCCCCGGCGGCTGACCAGCAGCAGGTCCCGGGCGCCGTTGGCGGCCAGCCAGCGGGCGACGTGCCCGCCGAGCGCGCCGGTGCCGCCGGTGACCAGCACGGTGCCCTCGGGGCGCCAGGCCTCGGTGACCGCCGACGGGTCGAACGGCGCGGGCAGCAGGCGGCGGCCGAAGACGCCCTCAGGACGGACCGCCAGCTGGTCCTCGGTGCCGGCGCCGGTGAGCGCCCCTGCCAGCCGGGCCGCCAGGGCGGCGTCGCCCTCGGGGTCGGCCGGGACGTCGACCAGACCGCCCCAGCGCTGCGGGTGCTCCTGGGCCACCACCCGGCCGAAGCCCCAGACCAGGGCCTGCGCGGGGTTCGCCAGCCGCTCCTGCGGGCCGGTGGCGACGGCGCCCGCGGTGAGCAGCCGCAGCGGCGCGTCCACGTCCGCGTCACCGAGCGCCTGGACCAGGGCGAGGTTGCCAGCCAGGCCCGCCGGGACCACCGGGTGGTCCGGCAGCGGCCGCTCGTCCAGGGCGAGCAGCGACAGTACGCCGGAGACCTCCGGCGCACCGGCGAGCGCCGCGCGCAGCCGCTCCGCGACGGCCGCCCGGTCCGCACCGGCCGGCAGGGCGCAGCGGAGCAGGGCGGCGTCCGATCCGGCCAGCGCGGCGAGCACCGACTCGGCCCGCGGACCGGCCGGCTCGGGGACGGCCACCAGCCAGGTGCCGGACAGGCGCCCGTCAGGAACGCCGTCCAGCTGCCGCCAGGCGGCCCGGTAACGCCAGGAGTCGACCACCGACCGCTCCTGCTCGGCGCGGTGCCAGGAGGTCAGCAGCGGCAGCAGCGTCCGGAGTGACTCCTCGGCCTCGTCCCCGGTGATCCCCAGGGCGCCGGCCAGCCTGGCGGCGTCCGCGTCGTCGACGGCGGTCCAGAAGCGCTGTTCGCCGGGGGTGCCCGCGCGGAACGGCTCGTCCTCCTGGTCCGGGACGAGCCAGTAGCGGTCGCGCTGGAAGGGGTAGGTGGGCAGGTCGACGCGGCGGGCCGTGGGGAACTGGGCGGCCCAGTCGACGGTGGCGCCGTTGGACCAGGCCTCGGCGAGGGCGGTCAGGAAACGCTCCCGGCCGCCCTGGTCACGGCGCAGGGTGCCCTGGACGCTCGCCTCGGCATGGGCGGCGTCGATGGCCTCCTGGATACCGACGGTCAGCACCGGGTGGGCGCTCACCTCGACGAACTGCGAGTGGCCGGACGCCAGCAGGGCGTCGATGATCTTGCCGAACTCGACCGTCTGGCGCAGGTTTCGGTACCAGTACGCACCGTCCAGCGAAGCGCTGTCGACCAGTTCACCGGTCACGGTGGAGTGGAACGGCACCTCCGGAACCCGGGGCGTGACCGGCGCCAGCAGCTCCGCGAGACGGGCCTCGATGCGCTCCACGTGCGCCGAGTGCGAGGCGTAGTCCACCGCGATCCGACGCGCCCGGATCTCCTGCCCGACGCAGTGCTCCATCAGCTCATCCAGGGCGCCGACATCGCCGGAAACGACCACCGAGTTGGGGCCGTTGACGGCCGCGACGGACAAGCCCTCACGGCCCGAAAGGAGTTCACGCACCTGCTCGGCGGGCAGCGGGACGGACACCATGCCGCCCAGCCCGGACAGTTCGATGATCGCCTGGCTTCGCAGCGCCACCACCAGCGCCGCGTCCTCCAGCGACAGAGCGCCCGACACCGCAGCGGCGGCGATCTCGCCCTGCGAGTGCCCCACCACCGCCGACGGCTCCACACCGCACGAACGCCACAGGGCAGCCAGCGAGACCATCACGGCGAACAGCACCGGCTGGACCACGTCCACCCGCTCCATCCACCCGCCGTCCTCACCCGCGACGACCTCCAGCAGATCCCAATCCACATACAGGGACAGCGCCTTGGCGCACTCCTCCATCCGGGAACGGAACACCGGCTCATCCGCCAGCAGCCCCTGCGCCATGCCCAGCCACTGCGAACCCTGACCCGGGAACACGAACACCGGCCCACCGGTCGTCCCAGCCGTGCCCTGGACCAGCTGAGCCACCTGCTCACCGTCGGCGAGCGCGGCGAGACCGGCGAACAGGTCCGCCTTCCCCGCGCCGACGACCACCGCACGGTGCTCGAACACCGACCGGGCCGTCGCCAGGGTGTGGCCGACATCCGCCGGCCGCTCGCCCCCGGCCATCGCCAGCAGCAGTCGGGCCTGCTCACGCAGCGCCGCCCCGCTGCGGGCCGAGAGCGGCCACGGCACCACGCCGCCGGCCACCGGCACCTCGTCGGCCTCCGCGGGTTCCGCCGCGGGTTCCGCCGCGGGCTCCTCCTCCAGCACCACGTGGGCGTTGGTGCCGCTGACCCCGAAGGACGAGACGGCGGCCCGGCGGGGCCGTCCGCCCGCCGGCCAGTCCCGCGCCTCCGTCAGCAGCTCGACCGCGCCGGAGGCCCAGTCCACGTGCGGCGACGGCTCGTCGACGTGGAGGGTGCGCGGCAGCACGCCGTGCCGCATCGCCATCACCATCTTGATGACGCCCGCCACACCGGCGGCGGCCTGGGTGTGCCCGATGTTGGACTTCACCGAGCCCAGCCAGAGCGGGTCCCCGGTGCGCTCCTGGCCGTAGGTGGCGAGCAGGGCCTGGGCCTCGATCGGGTCGCCGAGCACGGTGCCGGTGCCGTGCGCCTCGACCACGTCCACCTGGTCCGCCGTCAGGCGGGCAGCGGCCAGCGCGGCGCGGATGACGCGCTGCTGGGCGGGGCCGTTGGGGGCGGTCAGGCCGTTGCTGGCACCGTCCTGGTTGATCGCGCTGCCGCGCACCATCGCCAGCACCTGGTGCCCGTTGCGGCGGGCGTCCGACAGCTTCTCCAGCAGCAGCACGCCCGCGCCCTCGCCCCAGCCGGTGCCGTCGGCGGCGGCGGCGAACGGCTTGCAGCGGCCGTTCTCGGCCAGCGCCCGCTGGCGGCTGAACTCGACGAAGGGCAGCGGGGTGGCCATCACGGTGACGCCGCCCGCGAGCGCCATGGTGCACTCGCCGGCCCGCAGGGCGCGCACGGCGAGGTGCAGGGCGACCAGGGAGGCGGAGCAGGCGGTGTCGACGGAGACGGCCGGGCCCTCGAGACCGAGGGTGTAGGAGATGCGGCCGGAGACGACGCTGGCGGCGTTGCCGGTGGCGAGGTAGCCCTCGACGTCCTCGGGCAGCTTGCGCGCGCCCTTGGCGTACTCCTGGCCGTTGGTGCCGACGTAGACGCCGACCCGGGTGCCGCGCACCGAGGACGGGGCGATGCCCGCGCGCTCGAAGGCCTCCCAGGAGGTCTCCAGCAGCAGCCGCTGCTGCGGGTCCATGGCGAGGGCCTCGCGCGGCGAGATGCCGAAGAAGCCCGCGTCGAAGCCGCCCGCGGCGTCCAGGAACGCGCCCTCGCGGACGTGGCTGGTGCCGGGGTGGTCCGGGTCCGGGTGGTAGAGCGCGTCGAGGTCCCAGCCGCGGTCGGCCGGGAAGCCGGCGATGGCGTCCCGTTCGTCCGCGACCAGGTCCCACAGCTGCTCCGGGGTGTCGATCCCGCCCGCGTAGCGGCAGCTCATGGCGACGATCGCGATGGGCTCGGACTCCCGCTCGTCCGCCTCGCGCAGGCGCTCGTGGGCCTCGCTCAGCTCGACCGTGACCCGCTTGAGGTACTCGCGGAGCTTGTCTTCATTCGCCATCGGGAAGTCCACCTGCCGGAGTCGTCTGGAGTGCGCGTGCGTTGCTGGTCATGAGGCCCCGAACTTCCGGTCGATGAAGTCGAAGATCTCGTCGTCGGAGGCGGCGTCGAGTTGGTCGGCGACCGTCTCCGGCTCGTCGGCCCCCAGGGCCCCGGTCCAGGTGGAGAGCAGTGTCCTGAGCCGGTTCCCGACGGCGTCCCGGTCGGCTTCGTCGGGCAGGACGGCGAGCAGCCCGCCCTCCGTCGCCGCCGCCAACGCGGCTTCCAGCCGGTCGAGTTCGGCGAGGACGGCCGGGGCTTGCGGGGCCGCGTCCGGGACCAGCCGGACGCGCAGGTACTCCGCCAGGGCGGCGGGAGTGGGGTGGTCGAAGACCAGGGAGGCGGGCAGCCGCAGCCCGGTCGCGACGTCCAGCCGGTTGCGCAGCTCGACGGCGGCAAGCGAGGTGAAGCCCAGCTCCTTGAAGGCCCGGTCGGGGTGGACGGCGGCGGTGCCGCGGTGGCCCAGGACCTCGGCCACCGACTCGCGGGCCAGGGCCAGCAGCAGGCGTTCCCGCTCGGCCGCGGGCGCGGCGGCGATCCGTTCGGCCAGGCCGGCGGTGGGCTCGGCCCCGGCGGCCGGGGCCCCGGTGTGCCCGGCGCGCTCGCCCCGGACGGCCGGCAGCTCGTCGAAGAGCCGGCTCGGCCGCTGCGCGGTGCGCCGGCCGACGAACCGCGGCCAGTCGACGTCGGCGACGGCGAGCACCGCCTGGCCGGGCGGGAGGGCCCGGTCGACGGCGCCGGCCGCGGACTCGGGGGCCATCACCCGCAGCCCGGCCCGCTCCAGCTGCTCCGTGACGTCGCCCTCGGCGGCCATGCCGCAGCCCCAGACGCCCCACACCAGCGAGGTGGCGGGCAGGCCGTCGGCGCGGCGCTGTTCGGCGAGCGCGTCCAGGTAGGCGTTGGCGGCCGCGTAGTTGCTCTGCCCGGGGTTGCCGACGGCGCCGGCGAAGGCGGAGAACAGGACGAAGGCGTCGAGGTCGCGCGAGCGGGTGAGCTCGTCGAGGTGCCGGGCGGCGACCGCCTTGGGGCGCAGCACGGTGGCGAAGCGCTCCGGGGTCTGCAGCTCGACGGTGCCGTCTTCGACGACGCCGGCGGCGTGCACGACCGCGGTGACGGGGTGCCGGTCCAGCAGGTCGGCCACGGCCGTGCGGTCGGCGAGGTCGCTGGCGGCGAGGGTGACCCGGGCGCCGAGGGCGACCAGTTCGTCCCGCAGCTGCGGGGCGCCCGGGGCGTCGGCGCCCCGGCGGCCGGCCAGCACGAGGTGGGCGGCGCCGCCGCGCGCCAGGTGGCGGGCCACCTCGGCGCCGACGGCGCCGGTGCCGCCGGTGATCAGTACGGTGGCGCCGGCGACCCAGCCGGCGCCGCGCGAACCGGTGGGTTCGGCCTGGCCGGTGGGCTCGGCCGGGGTCAGGCGGCGTCCGTAGAGCCCGCCGGGGCGCACCGCCACCTGGTCCTCGCCCGAGCCGCCGGTGAGGACGCCGAGCAGGCGGGAGCGGGTGCGGCGGTCCGCCAGGGTGGCGGGCAGATCGACCAGTCCGCCCCAGCGCAGCGGGTGCTCCAGGGCGGCGACCCGTCCGAAGCCCCAGACCTGGGCCTGCCCGGGGTGGTCCGGTCGGTCGGTCGCGGCGACGGTGACGGCACCGCTGGTGACCGCCCACAGCGGTGCGTGGAGCTGTGCGTCGCCGAGTGCCTGGGTCAGGGCCAGGGTGAGGGCCAGGCCGGTGGAGAGTTCCTCCTGGTCGGGGTGGGGCCGCTCGTCGAGGGCGGCGAGCGACAGCACGCCGGTCACCTCGGTCCCGTCGGCGAGGAGTTCGGCCAGGCGCTTGGCCAGGACGGTGCGGTCCGCGTCGCCGGTGTCGAGTTCGAGGGTGAGCACGTCGGCGCCGGCCTCGGTGAGGGCGTCGACGGCCCCGGTGACGAGCGCGTGGTCGGCCTGCGGCTCGGGGACGACGAGCAGCCAGCCGCCGACGGCACCGGCCGGGGCGGGCTCGGGCAGCTGCTGCCAGGTGAAGCGGTGGCACCAGGCGTCGACGGCGGACAGCTCCCGGGTGCGGCGCCGCCAGGAGGAGAGCTCCGGGAGGATCGCGCCGAGCGGCGCCGGGTCGGGCAGCCGCAGGGTCTCCGCGAGGGCGGTCAGGTCCTGGTCCTCGACGGCGGCCCAGAAGCCGGCCTCCCGGGCGGTCCCGGCCGGGTGCCGGTCGTCGGCGGCCGGGGCGGCGGGGGCGGTCGCCGGGTCGGTGTCGAGCCAGTACCAGTCGTGCTGGAAGGCGTAGGTGGGCAGGTCGAGGCGGCGGACGGGCGGGGCGCCGAGCACGGCCTGCCAGTGCGGCGTGTGCCCGTGCACGTGGAGTTCGGCGAGGGCGGACAGCACCGCGCCGGCCTCGTCGCGGTCCCGGCGCAGCGCCGGCACCAGCAGGGCGTCGGTCCGCTCGTCGAGGCAGTCGCGGCCCAGGGCGGTGAGCACGGCGTCGGGGCCGAGTTCGACGAAGGTGGTGACGCCGTCGGCTTCCAGGGTGCGCATGCCGTCGAGGAAGCGGACGGCCTCGCGGACGTGGCGCACCCAGTAGTCGGGCGAGCACAGCTCCTCGGCGGTGGCGACCGCACCGGTGACGTCGGAGACCACGGTGATCCGCGGCGCCGCGTACGTCAGGCCCTCCGCCACCCGGCGGAAGTCGTCCAGCATGCCGTCCATCAGCGGGGAGTGGAACGCGTGGCTGACGTTCAGCCGCTTGGTCCGGCGGCCCTGCCCGGCGAACCGGCCGGCCACCGCGAGGACGCCGGCCTCATCGCCGGAGACCACCACGGAGGTCGGGCCGTTGATCGCCGCGATGCTCACGTTCTCGGTGAGCAGCGGCAGGACCTCCTCCTCGGTGGCCTCCACCGCGACCATCGCGCCGCCCTCGGGCAGCGCCTGCATCAGCCGGCCGCGGGCCGCGACCAGGGTGACGGCGTCGTCCAGCGACAGGACGCCCGCGACGTGGGCGGCGGCGATCTCGCCGATCGAGTGGCCGACCAGGACGTCCGGGCGCAGCCCCCAGCTCTCGAACAGGCGGAACAGCGCCACCTCGACGGCGAACAGCGCCGGCTGGGCGTACTCGGTGCGGTCCAGCAGCTCCGCGCCATCGCCGAACACGGCGTCGCGCAGCGGCAGTTCGACCCGTGCGCAGACCGTGTCGAAGGCGTCCGCGAAGACCGGGTGGGCCTCGTACAACCCGCGGCCCATGCCCGGCCGTTGGCTGCCCTGTCCGGTGAACAGGAAGGCGGTGCGGCCGGGTTCGCGCACGGCGCCGATGGCCAGGCCGGCCGCGCCCTCCCGGTCGGCGAGGGCCTCCAGCCCGGCCGCCAGCTCCGTCGCGTCCGAGGCCGTCAGCACGGCGCGGTGGCCCAGGGCCGCGCGCTCGCCGGCCAGCGCGGTGGCCAGCGCGGTGAGGTCCGGGTCGGACTCGCGGGAGAGCCAGGTCCGCAGGCGGCGGGCCTGGTCGCGCAGGGCCGGTCCCGAGTGGCCGGACAGCACCAGCGGCACCGGTCCGGTCACCGGTGCGACCGGCTGTTCCTCGACGGGCGGCGCGGCCTCCAGGATGACGTGGGCGTTGGTGCCGCCGATGCCGAAGGAGGAGACGCCCGAGCGGCGCGGACGCCCGGTCTCGGGCCAGGCGCGGGTCTCGGTGACCAGTTCGACGGCGCCGGAGGTCCAGTCGACGTGCGGGGTCGGCTCGTCCACGTGCAGGGTCTTGGGCAGGACGCCCTCCCGCATCGCCATGACCATCTTGATGACGCCCGCGATGCCGGCGGCGGCCTGGGTGTGGCCGAGATTGGACTTCACCGAGCCGAGCCACAGCGGCTCGCCGGTGCGCTCCTGGCCGTAGGTGGCGAGCAGGGCCTGGGCCTCGATCGGGTCGCCGAGGGTGGTGCCGGTGCCGTGCGCCTCGACGGCGTCGACCTCGTCGGCCGACAGTCGGGCGGCCGCCAGGGCCTGGCGGATGACGCGCTGCTGGGAAGGACCGTTGGGGGCGGTCAGGCCGTTGCTGGCACCGTCCTGGTTGACGGCGCTGCCGCGCACCACGGCCAGGACCCGGTGTCCGTTGCGCTCGGCGTCGGAGAGGCGCTCCAGCAGCACCAGGCCGACGCCCTCGCCCCAGCCCGTCCCGTCGGCCGCGGCGGCGAACGCCTTGCAGCGGCCGTCGGCGGCCAGGCCGCGCTGGCGGCTGAACTCGATGAAGGAACCCGGCTGGGACATCACGGTGGCACCGCCGGCCAGCGCCATCGTGCACTCGCCGTTGCGCAGCGCCTGGGCGGCCAGGTGCAGGGCGACCAGGGAGGCCGAGCAGGCCGTGTCGACGGTGACGGCCGGGCCCTCAAGGCCGAAGGTGTAGGCGATCCGCCCGCAGACCACGGCGGCGGCGCTGCCGGTCAGCAGGTAGCCCTCGACGCCCTGCGGGCCCTCGTGCAGGCGCGGCACGTAGTCCTGGCCGTTGGTGCCGACGAACACGCCCGCCTGGCTGCCCCTGAGTGCGGCCGGGTCGATGCCGGCGCGCTCGAACAACTCCCAGGAGGTCTCCAGCAGCAGGCGCTGCTGCGGGTCCATCGCCAGCGCCTCACGCGGGGAGATCCCGAAGAAGCCGGCATCGAACTCGCCCGCCTCGTGCAGGAATCCGCCCTCACGGGCGTAGCAGGTGCCCTTGTGGTCCGGGTCCGGGTGGTAGAGCGCGTCGAGGTCCCAGCCGCGGTTGGCCGGGAAGCCCGTCATCGCGTCCCGTCCGCCGGCGAGCAGCTCCCACAGCTCCTCGGGGCTGCTGACCCCGCCGGGGAAGCGGCAGCTCATCGCGACGATCGCGATCGGCTCCTCGTCGGCGGCCCGGGTGGTCGCACCCGCCCGTACGGCCACCGGGGCCGCGCCGGCCTCCCGGTCGCCGACCAGCAGGCCGAGCAGCAGGGAGGTCAGCGCGGACGGCGTCGGGTGGTCGAACACCAGGGTGGCGGGCAGCGTGAGGCCGGTGACGGCGGCGAGCCGGTTGCGCAGCTCGACGGCGGTCAGCGAGTCGAAGCCCAGCTCGCGGAAGGCGCGCACCGGGTCGACGGCCTCCGGCGAGGCGTGGCCGAGCACCCCGGCGACCTGGCCGCGCACCAGCGTCAGCAGGTGGCGCTCCCGGTCGGCGGCCGGCAGGGCGGCCAACCGCTCGGCCAGGCCCGTCCGTTCTCCGCCGTCCGCCGGCCGGTCGGCGGGGGCCACCGCCCGCTGGGCCTCGGGCAGTTCGGCCAGCAGCGGACTCGGGCGGGTGGCGCAGAAGTTGCGGGCGAAGCGCTCCCACTCCACGTCGGCGATCACGGTGAGCGCGTCCGGCCGTCCCACCGCGGCGGCCATCGCGGCGACGGCGGCCTCCGGCGCCATCGCGACCAGCCCGTCCCGGCGCAGCCGGGCGTCCCGGGCGGCCGAGTCGGCCAGCCCGCCGCCGGCCCAGTGGCCCCAGGCGACGGCGGTGGCCGGCAGGCCGGCGGCCCGGCGCTGCTCGGCGAGCGCGTCCAGGTAGGCGTTGGCGGCGGCGTAGTTGGCCTGACCGGGGTTGCCGACGGTGCCGGCGAAGGAGGAGAAGAGGACGAAGGCGTCCAGGTCGAGGTGGGCGGTCAGCTCGTGCAGCCGGCGCGCGGCGGTGAGCTTGGGCCGCAGCACGGCCGCGAACCGCTCGGGCGTCAGCGCGTCCGCCACCCCGTCCTCCAGCACGCCGGCGGTGTGCACGACGGCGGTGAGCGGCTGGTCGGCGGGGACGGTGTCCAGCAGGGCGGCGAGCGCCTCGGCGTCGGCCACGTCGCAGGCCGCGAGGTCGACCGCCACGCCCGACTCGGCCAGTTCGGCGGCCAGTTCGGCCGCACCGGGCGCCTCCAGGCCCCGACGGCCGGCCAGCACCAGACGCTCGGCGCCGTTCGCGGCCAGCCAGCGGGCGACGTGCCCGCCGAGGGCCCCGGTACCGCCGGTGACCAGAACCGTTCCGCGCGGCTGCCAGGGCTCGGCGGAGGCCGCGTCGGAGCGCGGACGCACCAGCCGGCGGGCGAACACGCCCTCCGGACGCAGCGCCACCTGGTCCTCCCCGGGCGCACCGGCCAGCACGCCGGCCAGTCGGGCCAGCGCCCGCCCGTCCGGCGCGGCGGGCAGGTCCACCAAGCCGCCCCAGCGGTCCGGGTGCTCCAGGGCGACCACCCGTCCCAGACCCCAGAGCAGCGCCTGCTCGGGAGCCTCGACGACATCCGCCCGGCCGACGGTGACGGCGCCCCGGGTGGCCAGCCACAGCGGGGCGGCCAGCTCGGCGTCGCCCAGCGCCTGGACCAGGACGGTGGCCGCGACCACGGCCGCCGGAACGTCCTCCGCGTCCGCTGCCGCAGCGGAGGCGAAGGGCAGCGCCAACACGCCCGCCACATCAGCGTGTTCGTGGGCGACGACCCGCAGCCGCGACGCCAGCGAACCCCGGTCCTCGGCCGCCCGCCACGGCAGGGCGACCACCTCGGCGCCGCACGCGGTGAGCGCCTCCTCGACAGCCCGGACCAGAACCTCGTCGGCCGTCTCCGGGACGGCGACCAGCCAGGTGCCCGCGAGCGTCGCGGCGGCGGGACCGGCCGGGGAGTGGCCGACCGGGCGCCAGGTGATCCGGTAGCGCCAGGCATCCAGCGCCGAACGCTCGCGCTGACGGCGCCGCCACGAGGCCAGTGCGGGCAGCACGGTGCTCAGCGGGGCGTGCGCGTCCAGGGCAAGGGTGGCGGTCAGCTCGTCGAGGCTCTCGCGCTCGACGGTCTCCCAGAAGCCGGCCTCGACGGCGTCGACCACGGCGGCCGGCGCGTCGGCGGCAGCCTCGGGCTCCAGCCAGTAGCGGTCGCGCTGGAAGGCGTAGGTCGGCAGGTCGACGCGGCTTGCGGTGTCCTCGAACTGGGCGGCCCAGTCGACGGTGGCGCCGTTGGACCAGGCCTCGGCGAGGGCGGTCAGGAAGCGCTCCCGGCCGCCCTGGTCACGGCGCAGGGTGCCCTGGACGCTCGCCTCGGCGTTGGCGGCGTCGATGGCCTCCTGGATACCGACGGTCAGCACCGGGTGGGCACTGACCTCGATGAACTGCGAGTGGCCCGAGGCCAGCAGGGCGTCGATGGTCGACGCGAACTCCACCGTCTGACGCAGGTTTCGGTACCAGTAGCCGGCGTCCAGCGCGGCCGAGTCGATGACCTCGCCGGTGACCGTCGAATGGAACGGGATCTCCGGAACCCGGGGCGTGACCGGGGCCAGCAGCTCGGCCAGGCGGGTCTCGATGCGCTCGACGTGCGCCGAGTGCGAGGCGTAGTCCACCGCGATCCGACGCGCCCGGACCTCCTGCGCGGCGCAGTGCTCCATCAGCTCGTCCAGGGCACCGGCATCGCCGGAAACGACCACCGAGCTGGGGCCGTTGACGGCCGCGACGGACAAGCCCTCACGGCCCGAAAGGAGTTCACGCACCTGCTCGGCGGGCAGCGGGACGGACACCATGCCGCCCAGCCCGGAGAGCTCGATGATCGCCCGGCTGCGCAGCGCCACCACCAGCGCCGCGTCCTCCAGCGACAGAGCGCCGGAGACGGCAGCGGCGGCGATCTCGCCCTGCGAGTGCCCCACCACCGCCGACGGCTCCACGCCGTACGAACGCCACAGCTCGGCGAGCGA
>NZ_JBSFKQ010000089.1:0-14778 GCF_053598615.1 Kitasatospora sp. NPDC001095
GCCGTCGGCGCCGCGGAAGCCTCGGACTCCGGCGCCTGCTCCAGCACCACATGGGCGTTGGTCCCGCTGACCCCGAAGGAGGACACGGCGGCCCGGCGCGGGCGCTCGCCCGCCGGCCAGTCCCGCGCCTCGGTCAGCAGCTCGACCGCCCCCGCCGACCAGTCCACGAACGGCGAGGGCTCGTCCACGTGCAGGGTCTTGGGCAGCACGCCCGCCCGCATCGCCATGACCATCTTGATCACGCCACCGACACCGGCCGCCGCCTGGGTGTGACCGATGTTCGACTTCAGCGACCCGAGCCACAGCGGGTCCCCGCCGCGCTCCTGCCCGTACGTCGCCAGCAGCGCCTGCGCCTCGATCGGGTCACCCAACCGGGTACCCGTCCCGTGCGCCTCCACGACGTCGACCTCACCGGCCGACAGTCGGGCGTTCTCCAGGGCCTGGCGGATGACGCGCTGCTGCGCGGGGCCGTTGGGGGCGGTCAGGCCGTTGCTGGCACCGTCCTGGTTGATCGCGCTGCCGCGCACCACCGCGAGCACCGGGTGCCCGAGGCGCCGGGCGTCCGACAGCTTCTCCACCAGCAGCACGCCCGCGCCCTCGGCCCACCCGGTGCCGTCGGCGGCGGCCGCGAAGGACTTGCAGCGGCCGTCCGCTGAGAGCCCGCGCTGGCGGCTGAACTCGATGAACGTCGCCGGGGTCGACATGACGGCCACACCGCCGGCGAGGGCCAGCGAGCACTCGCCCTGCCGCAGCGACTGCACCGCGAGGTGCAGGGCGACCAGGGAGGACGAGCAGGCGGTGTCGACGGAGACGGCCGGGCCCTCCAGCCCGAGGGAGAAGGCGACGCGGCCGGACGCCACGCTGCCGGCGCTGCCGTTGCCCAGGTAGCCCTCGACGTCGGCGGGCACCTGTGACAGGCGCGAGCCGTAGTCGTGGTACATGACGCCGGTGAACACGCCCACCTTGGTACCGCGCACCGTCGCCGGGTCGATGCCCGCCCGCTCGAAGGCCTCCCAGGAGGTCTCCAGCAGCAGCCGCTGCTGCGGGTCCGTCGCCGACGCCTCCCGCGGGGAGATGCCGAAGAAGCCCGCGTCGAACTCGGTGGCGTCGCGCAGGAATCCGGCTTCCCGCGCGTAGAAGGTGCCGGGGTGGTCCGGGTCCGGGTGGTAGAGCGTGTCGAGGTCCCAGCCGCGGTCGGTGGGGAAGGCGCCGACGGCGTCCGCGCCGTCGGCCACCAGGCGCCACAGGTCCTCGGGCGAGGCGACCCCACCCGGGTAGCGGCAGGCCATGCCGACGATCGCCACGGGCTCGTTGTCCCGCTCCTCCACCTCGCGCAGCCGCTGCTTGGCCTTCATCAGGTCGTTCGTGGCGCGCTTGAGATAGTCGCGAAGCCGATCCTCAGTGGACATGGCCCATCACCTCCGCCGTATCAGGCCGGGAACTGGTCGTGATCACTTCAGGAAAGCCCGAGCTCGTTGTCGAGGAGGGCGAACATCTCGTCGTCGCTGGCCGCCCCGAGGTCGACCTCGTCGGAACCGCCGCGCTCGTCTCGCCCGCCGCCGGTCCACTCGGCCAGCAGCGACTCCAACCGCGCGGTCACCCGGTCCCGTTCGAGCTCGTCCGGTTCGGCCGTGGACATCGCGAACCGCAGCCGGTCGAGCTCTGCGAGCAGTGAGCGGTCCTCCTCCGGCTCGTCCCGGGGGGCGAGTTCGCGCCGGACGAAGCCGGCCAGGGCCGTGGGTGTCGGGTAGTCGAAGATCAGGGTGGCCGGCAGCCGCAGGCCGGTGACCGCGTTGAGACGGTTGCGCAGCTCGACCGCGGTCAGCGAGTCGAAGCCGAGCTCCTTGAACGCGTTGCCCCCGTCGACGGCCTCGCGGGAGGCGTGGCCGAGGACGGCGGCGGTCTGCGCCCGGACCAGGTCCAGCACCAGCCCGGCCCGCTCATCGGCCGGGGCCGCCGCCAGGCGGTCGGCGAAGGACCGGACGTCGGACGCGCCGTCGGCGGCGGCCGCGGCACGGCGCTCCGGCACCCGGACCAGGCCGCGGAACATCGTCGGCACCTCACCGAGCGCGCGGGCCCTGCCGCGGATCGGGGCGAGTTCCAGCCGGGCCGGGACGTACGCCGCCGCCCCGCCGGCGAGCGCGGCGTCGAACAGGGCGAGCCCGGCCTCCGAGGGCAGGGCCCCCAGGCCGAACCGCTCCATCCGGGCCACGTCGACGCCTTCGAGGTGGCCGGTCATGCCGCTGCGGAGCGCCCAGAATCCCCAGGCCAGCGAGGTGGCGGCCAGACCGTCCGCCTGCCGCCGGTGGGCCAGGGCGTCCAGCAGGGCGTTGGCCGCGGCGTAGCTGCCCTGGCCGCCGTTGCCGAGGGTGGCGGCGACGGAGGAGAAGAGGACGAAGGCGTCCAGGTCGAGGTGGGCGGTCAGCTCGTGCAGGGCCAGCGCCGCGTCGACCTTGGGCCGCAGGACGGCCGCGACCCGCTGCGGCGTGAGCGCGGGGATCACGCCGTCGTCGAGCACACCGGCGGTGTGGACGACGGCGGTGAGCGGGTGGTCGGCAGGGACGGTGTCCAGCAGGGCGGCGAGCGCGGCGCGGTCGGCCGCGTCGCAGGCCACCAGCTCCACCTCGGCGCCCAGCTCCCGGAGCCCGGCCTCCAGCTCGGCCGCGCCCGCCGCCGCCCGGCCGCTGCGGCTGAGCAGCAGCAGGTGGCGGGCGCCGTGCGCGGTGACCAGGTGGCGGGCGAGCAGCCCGCCGAGGGCGCCGGTCGCGCCGGTGATCAGGACGGTGCCGTTCGGGTCGAGGCGCGGGACTGCTGCGGCGTACGCCTCGGCCTCGCCGGCGGGCAGCGCGCGGGCGAGCCGGGGCACGCGGATCTCCCCGGACCGCAGGGCGAGTTGGGCCTCACCGGTGGCCACCGCGGCGGCCAGCAGCAGCCGCGAGCGGTCGGCGTCGTCGAGGTCCACCAGGACGAAGCGGCCGGGGCTCTCCGACTGCGCGGTGCGCAGCAGGCCCCAGACCGGCGCGTGCGAGAGGTCCGACACCGTCTCGCCGGCACCCGCCGCGATCGCGCCGCGGGTCACCACGACGATGGTGGTCCGCTCAAACTCCCCGTTCGCCAGTACGTGTTGGAGGACGTCCAGTGCCCGCAGCGTGGCACGGTGGGTCTCGTCGGCCAGGTCGTCCCCGCCCTCGCTGCCGGCCGTCATCGGCACGTACAGCGTGGCGGGCACGGCGCGGCCGGCCCCCGCCTCGGCGGTGAGCGCCGAAAGCTCCGGGTAGTGCGCCACGGACAGGCCCGCGGCCTTCAGCGCGCTGCGGACGCCGAGCCCGTCGGCGCCGAGCACGGCACAGTCGGCGGAGGCGGGCTCGGCCGGGGAGCCGGACGGGAGGGCCGACCACTCCACCCGATACAGGCTTCCGGCCTCGCTCTCCCCTGTCACAGGGCGCATCTGACGGAGCATCAGCGATCGGGCGTCGAGCACCGGGGCCCCGGCCGCGTCGGCGACGGCCAGCGACAGCTCCTCGGACCCGGTCAGGGTCAGCCGCACCCGCAGCACGGACGCGCCGACCGAGTGCAGCCGGACACCGCGCCAGGAGAACGGCAGCCGGCCCGGGCCGTCGTCCTGGATCAGCACCGCGAACCCGGCGGCGTGCAGGGCCGCGTCGAGCAGCGCGGGGTGCAGCCCGAACCCGCCCGCCTCGGACTGCTGTTCCGATGCGAGGGCGACCTCGGCGAAGATCTCGTCCCCGCGCTGCCAGGCGGCCCGCAGGCCCCGGAACGCCGGACCGTAGGTGAACCCGGCGGCGTCCAGCCGCTCGTAGAGGGCGTCCACGTCGATCGCGACGCCGTCGCGGGGCGGCCACTCGGCCTCCGCGAATCCGGCCGCGGCGTCGCGGGCCCGACCGAGGGTGCCGGTGGCGTGGCGGGTCCACGGCTCGTCAGGCGCCGCGTCCTCGGGGCGGGAGTAGACCTCCACCTCGCGGCGGCCGTCGGCGTCGGGCGAACCGACCACCACCTGCACCGCCACGCCACCCTGGACGGGCAGCACCAGCGGCGCCTCCAGGGTCAGCTCCTCCAGCACGTCGCAACCGGCCTGGTCACCCGCGCGGACGGCCAGCTCGACGAACGCCGTACCCGGCAGGATCACCGTGCCGGCCACCGCGTGGTCCGCCAGCCACGGCTGGGTCTGCACCGACAGGCGGCCCGTGAAGACGTGCCCGTCGCGGTCGGCCAGCGCCACCACAGCACCCAGCAGCGGGTGGTCGGCCGCGCCCAGGCCCGCTTCGCTCACGGCTCCGGCGCCCGGCTTGGCGGGGGCGAGCCAGTAGCGGTCGCGCTGGAAGGCGTAGGTGGGCAGGTCGATGCGGTGGGCCGTGGGGAACTGGGCGGCCCAGTCGACGGACGCGCCGTTGGACCAGGCCTCGGCGAGGGCGGTCAGGAAGCGCTCCCGGCCGCCCTGGTCACGGCGCAGGGTGCCCTGGACGCTCGCCTCGGCGTTGGCGGCGTCGATGGCCTCCTGGATGCCGACGGTCAGCACCGGGTGGGCGCTCACCTCGACGAACTGCGAGTGGCCCGAGGCCAGCAGGGCGTCGACGGTCGACGCGAACTCCACCGTCTGGCGGAGGTTGCGGTACCAGTACCCGGCGTCCAGCGCCGCCGAGTCGATCAGTTCACCGGTGACGGTGGAGTGGAACGGCACCTCCGGCACCCGGGGCGTGACCGGGGCCAGCAGCTCGGCCAGGCGGGCCTCGATGCGCTCGACGTGCGCCGAGTGCGAGGCGTAGTCCACCGCGATCCGACGCGCCCGGATCTCCTGCCCGGCGCAGTGCTCCATCAGCTCATCCAGGGCACCGGCATCGCCCGAAACCACCACCGAGCTGGGGCCGTTGACCGCAGCGATCGAGATTCCATCCCGGCCGGACAGCAGCTCGCGGACACTCTCCACGGGCAGCGGAACGGACACCATCCCGCCCAGACCCGAGAGCTCGATGATCACCTGGCTGCGCAGCGCCACCACCAGCGCCGCGTCCTCCAGCGAGAGCGCGCCGGAGACGGCAGCGGCGGCGATCTCGCCCTGCGAGTGCCCCACCACCGCCGACGGCTCCACACCGCACGAACGCCACAGGGCAGCCAGCGAGACCATCACGGCGAACAGCACCGGCTGGACCACGTCCACCCGCTCCATCCACCCGCCGTCCCCACCCGAGACGACCTCCAGCAGATCCCAATCCCCATGCGGAGCAAGCGCCTTGGCGCACTCCTCCATCCGGGAACGGAACACCGGCTCATCCGCCAGCAGCCCCTGCGCCATGCCCAGCCACTGCGAACCCTGACCCGGGAACACGAACACCGGACGCCCCGAACGCACCCGCCCGGACACCGCACCGGCGGCGGCCTCGCCCCGGGCGACGGCGTCGAGCGCCGTCAGCAGCTCATCCCGCCCGTCGCCGATCACCACGGCCCGGTGCTCGAACGCGGTCCGGGTGGCGGCGAGGGAGTACCCGATGTCGGCCGGGTCGGCCTCCGTCGTGGACATCCACCCGCGGAGCCGCCGCGCCTGCTCCCGCAGCGCGGCCTCACTCCGGGCCGACAGCACCCACGGCACCACACCGTCGGCCGTCGGCGCCGCGGAAGCCTCGGACTCCGGCGCCTGCTCCAGCACCACATGGGCGTTGGTCCCGCTGACCCCGAAGGAGGACACGGCGGCCCGACGGGGCCGTCCGCCCGCCGGCCAGCCCCGCGCCTCGGTCAGCAGCTCGACCGCCCCCGCCGACCAGTCCACGAACGGCGAGGGCTCGTCCACGTGCAGGGTCTTGGGCAGCACGCCCGCCCGCATCGCCATGACCATCTTGATCACGCCACCGACACCGGCCGCCGCCTGAGTGTGACCGATGTTCGACTTCAGCGACCCGAGCCACAGCGGGTCCCCGCCGCGCTCCTGCCCGTACGTCGCCAGCAGCGCCTGCGCCTCGATCGGGTCACCCAACCGGGTACCCGTCCCGTGCGCCTCCACGACGTCGACCTCACCGGCCGACAGTCGGGCGTCGGCCAGCGCCGCGCGGATCACCCGCTGCTGCGACGGCCCGTTGGGGGCGGTCAGGCCGTTGCTGGCACCGTCCTGGTTGATCGCACTGCCGCGCACCACCGCGAGCACCGGGTGCCCGAGGCGCTCGGCGTCCGACAGGCGCTCCAGGACGAGCATGCCCGCGCCCTCGCCCCAACCCGTGCCGTCCGCCGCGGCCGCGAACGGCTTGCAGCGGCCGTCCGCCGAGAGCCCGCGCTGGCGGCTGAACTCCACGAACATGCCCGGGGTGGACATCACCGCCACGCCGCCGGCCAGCGCCGTGCCGCACTCGCCGCGCTGCAGCGCCCGGACGGCCAGGTGGAGGGCGACGAGCGAGGAGGAGCACGCGGTGTCCACGGTGACCGCGGGGCCCTCAAGCCCGAGGGTGTAGGAGACGCGGCCCGACATCACGCTCGCCGTGGTGCCGGTCAGCAGGTATCCGTCGAGGCCGTCGGCGCCCTCGTGCAGCCGCGGCCCGTAGTCGTGCGACATCGCGCCGACGTAGACGCCGGTCCGGCTGCCCCGGAGCGTCGACGGGTCGATGCCCGCGCGCTCGCAGGCCTCCCAGGAGGTCTCCAGCAGCAGCCGCTGCTGGGGGTCCATCGCGAGGGCCTCACGCGGCGAGATCCCGAAGAACCCGGCGTCGAACTCGCCGACGCCGTCCAGGAATCCGCCCTGGCGGGTGTAGGAGGTGCCGGGGTTGGCCGGATCGGGGTCGTAGAGCGAGGCGAGGTCCCAGCCGCGGTCGGCCGGGAAGCCGCCGACGGCGTCCGCGCCGTCCGTCACCAGGCGCCACAGGTCCTCGGGCGAGGCGACCCCGCCCGGGTAGCGGCAGGCCATGCCGACGATCGCGATCGGCTCCGGTCCGCCGGCCGGGGTCTCGTCGGCCGCCGTCCCCTCCGTGGTGCCGAGGAGCCGGTCCACCAGCTCACGCGCCAGGACGGCGGGCCGCGGGTAGTCGAAGAGCAGGCTGGCGGGCAGGTCGAGCCCGGTGGCGGCGGCCAGTCGGGTGCGCAGCTCCACGGCGGTCAGCGAGTCGAAGCCGAGCTGCTTGAAGGACGCGGTGACGTCGACCGCCCCGGCGCCCGGGTAGTCGAGCACCACGGCCACCTGGTGCTGCACCAACTCGGCCAGCAGCCGCTCGCGTTCGGACTCGGAGGTGCCCGCGACGCGGTCCCGCCAGATGCTCAGGCGGCCCTCCGTGCCCGCCGTCTCCTGCCGGGCCTCCGCCGGGCCGGTCTGGCCGGGCGCCCCCGGAACGGCCTGGCCGAGCGCGCCCGGAGCGGCCTGCGCCCCGGACAGCCAGTAGCTCTCCCGCTGGAAGGCGTACGTCGGCAGCGGCACCCGGCGGCCGCCGCCGAGGGCCGCCCAGTCCACCGGACCCCCGTTGGCGTACGCGGTCGCCGCGGCGCCCATCGCCGTGCGGAGCTCGTCCCGCCCCTCCCGCAGAGAGGGCGCGAACACGCCGCCCGCGCCGGTCAGGCAGTCGGGGCCGGCGGCGGACAGCACGCCGTCGGGTCCCAACTCCAGGTAGGCGGTGGCACCCTGGGCCTCCAGGGTGCGCATCGCGTCGAGGAAGCGCACGGACTGGCGGACGTTCCGCACCCAGTACTCGGGAGAGCACAGTTCCTCGGCCGTCACGACCGTTCCCGTCACGGTGGACACCACCGGGATCCGCGGCGCGGTGTACGTCAGCCCCTGGGCGACTCGGCGGTATTCCTCCAACATCCCTTCCACCAGCGGCGAGTGGGACGAGAACGGGATGTTGAGCCGCTTCCACTTCTCGAACTTCCCGGCGAGGGCCAGGGCTTCGGACTCGTCGCCGGAGATCACCACCGACGTCGGGCCGTTGATCACGGCGACGCTGACGTTGTCGGTCAGCAATGGCAGGACGTCCGCCTCGGCGGCCTTGACCGCCACCATCGCACCGCCCGCCGCCAGCTCCTGGGTCAGCCGTCCGCGCGCCGCCGCCAGGGTGGTGGCGGCGTCCAGCGACAGCACGCCCGCGACGTGCGCGGCCGCCAGCTCGCCGAGCGAGTGCCCGGCCAGGAAGTCCGGCCGCACGCCCCAGCTCTCGTACAGCCGGAACAGCGCCACCTGGAGCGCGAACAGCGCGGGCTGCCCGTACTCGGTCCGCCCCAGCAGCTCCGCGTCCGACCCGAACACCGCTTCGCGCAGCGGCAGTTCGACCCGCGCGCAGACCGCGTCGAAGGCGTCCGCGAACACCGGGAAGGCCTCGTACAGCTCCCGGCCCATGCCGAGCCGCTGGTCTCCCTGTCCGGTGAACAGGAACGCCAGCTTCCCGGCCTCGGCCGCACCCCGGACGACCCCGCCGGCCTCCTCGCCGGCGGCCACCGCCGCCAGCCCGGCCAGCAGCCCGGTCCGGTCGGCGCCCACCACGACGGCGCGGTGGCGCAGCGCCGCCCGCCCGACCGCGAGGGTGTGCGCGACGTCGGCCGGGTCGAGGTCCGGGTGCTCCGTCAGGTGGGTGTGCAGGCGCCGCGCCTGGGCCCGAAGGCCCGGTTCGCCGTGGCCGTGCACCGGCCAGGCGAACTGCCGCCCGGCCGGCGCGGGGTGCTCGCCGCCCGGGGTGGTCGGCCGGGGCGTCTCGGACAGCGCCAGGTGGCAGTTGGTGCCGCCCACGCCGAAGGAGCTCACGCCGGCCAGCAGCGGGCGGTCGGCCTCGGGCCACGGGCCTGTGTGCCGCCGCACGCTCAGGCCGAGGGCGGCCAGGTCGAGGGCCGGGTTGGGGGTTTCGTGGTTGAGGCCGGCGACCAGTTCCCGGTGGTGGATGCTGAGGACGGCCTTGAGCAGGCCGACGGCTCCGGCGGCGCCCTCCAGGTGTCCGACGTTGGTCTTGGCCGAGCCGACCTGCAGCGGCCGGTCGACGCGCCCGGCGGCCAGTGCCGCGCCGAGCGCGGCGGCCTCGACGGGGTCGCCGACGCTGGTGCCGGTGCCGTGGAGTTCGACGTACTGGACGCCGTCGGTGGGGATCCCCGCCCGCCGCCAGGCCAGTTCGACGACCTCGCGCTGCGAGGCCGGGTCGGGCGTGGTCAGCCCGGGCGTGGCGCCGTCGTTGTTGACGGCGCCGCCGCGGATGACGGCGTAGACGCGGTCGCCGTCGGCCAGCGCGCGGTCGAGCGGCTTGAGCACGACCAGGGCGCCGCCCTCGCCGCGGACGTAGCCGTTGGCGCGGGCGTCGAGGGTGAAGCAGCGGCCGTCCGGGGAGAGCCCGCCGAAGCCCTCGGCCACCAGGGCCGTCTCGGGCACCAGGTTGAGCTGTACGCCGCCGGCCAGCGCGAGCTCGCTCTCGCCCCGGCGCAGGCTCTCCGCGGCCAGGTGCACGGCCACCAGTGAGGAGGACTGGCCGGTGTCCACGCACAGGCTGGGGCCCCGCAGGCCGAGGGTGTAGGACAGCCGGTTGGCCATGATGGAGCGCTGCGAGCCGGTCAGGGTGTGCCGGCCGATGGCGTCCGGGCCGAGGCGGTCGGCGAGCAGCGCGTAGTCGGCGTTCATGGTGCCGAGGAAGACGCCGGTGGCCGTGCCGGACAGCCGGTCGGGGGCGGTGCCGGCGTCCTCCAGGGCCTCCCAGCCGAGTTCCAGGGCGAGCCGCTGCTGCGGGTCCATGGCGGCGGCCTCGCGCGGCGAGACGCCGAACAGGCCGGCGTCGAAGAGGTCGACCCGGTCCAGGAACGCTCCGTGCCGGGCGGCGTGCTCGCCGAGGTCGCGGCCCCAGCGCTCGACCGTCGCCTCGGCGACGGCGCTGCGGCCCTCCCTCAGCATCGCCCAGAACGCGTCGGGTCCGTCCGCCCCGGGGAGCCGGCAGGCCACCCCGACGACGGCGACGGCATCCTCCACCGGCGCACCCGTTTCACCGGTCGCCGGACCGCCGGCCGGGCGAGCCCCGCGGCCGGGTACCACGCGACTCACACCTGCTGCGGTTGTCATCGCGCCGGACCTCCTGGTTCGGTGAAGGATTGCGGCGCCCGCGGGCCACCGGTTCGACCGCCGGCCGGCCCCGAGCCCCGGCACACGCGATCACCGGCACGCTACGGCCGCCCCGAATCCGCACCAACCCCTAGCAGTCCCCCTACGTCCCCCACCCCGACCGCGACCCCGACCGGCCGCGTCCCCAGCCGCGGCCCCGACCCCGGGGTCCCTCGCCCGGCGCGGCGCGGGCCGCTCCGCGACCCCGGCGGTGACCGGTGCGGCCCGCCATCGACCCCTGTTCGCCCCCTGCTCGCCCCGCCCGCCCCTCGGACCGGCCTGCGGCGCCGCGCCGTCCCCGGTAAGGTCCGGCGGGGCCCCGGTAAAGTCCGGGCATCGCCTCCTGACGCTCCACGGCTTCGGGTCAATCGCTGGTCAAGCCCGTCGCCGGCCCTGCCGACGCGTGCCACCGGGCAATCCTTCTCGATCCGACCGTCCATCAACTAATGTCAGTTGAACGCTTTTTGTGGAAATCCAGGAGCCGCCTCGACGTCATCCGCACCGTCCTCAACCGGGATTGAACACCCGTCGAATCAGCCGCACGAACCGACCGTAGCCGCCCATTTCCCCCACCGAATGGCCAAAAGCCGTCGGACGGTCGACAGTTCACCATCGGCATGTGACCGTCGCCGCAGTCGGCGAACGTTGAAAGATGGGGAGCAACCCGTCTACCGTGATCCACGTGGTCGAAGACGTGCCGTACCCGCAGCAGCCAGCCCAATCCCCGACGGCAGCGGAGAGGGGCGAGCGGCTCCGCCGAATCTCCCCCACCCGTACGCTGGAATTCGGTGATCACCGGCTGACCTACCTTCCGGACGGATTCGTCCAGTTGATTCCGCGCGCCTGGTTCCCCGAGACCGGCGGCGGCGACTGGCAGCGACACTCCGACCACCTCGACGAGGGCGGCTACCTGGTCGCATCCGTCGGCAGCCTGCTGGTCGAGCACCGGGGCCGGGCGCTGCTGATCGACACCGGCTACGGGCCGCGCCGCACGTCACCGGCCGACAGCTACCCCTTCCTCGGCGCGGAGGAGGGCGGGCGGCTGCCGGCGGGCCTGGCCGCGCACGGTCTGGCGCCCGAGGCCGTCGACACCGTGGCCTTCACCCATCTCCACGAGGACCACGTGGGCTGGGCCTTCGCCCCGAACGCCAACGGTTCGGGGCTGCTCTTCGGCTCCGCCCGGTTCGTCACCTCGTTGACGGAGTGGCGCGGCTGGCACGGCGCGCCGTCGGCCGCCGCCGCGCGGCACCTCCAGGAGAACGCGGTCGGCGCGACGGACGGCCAGGAGATCTTCCCGGGCGTCACGGCCTGGAACACCCCCGGCCACACGCTCGGCCACACCTCGTACATCATCTCGTCCGGCGGGCGGCGGCTCGTCGTCATCGGTGACGCCCTGCACAGTGCCGTGCAGGTGGAGCGGCCGGAGTGGCGGGTGCTGGTGGACTCCGCACGGGACGTCTCGGTGGACTCCCGGCTGCGGATCCTCCGGGAGCTGTCCACCCCGGACACGCTGGGCTTCGGCGGTCACTTCGCCGACGTCCTGTTCGGCCGGGTGGTCACGGACGGTTCGCGCCGGCACTGGGAGGCACTCGACCTCGAGGGGTGACGGCTACGGAATGCCATCACGACACCACTCTCTGGAAGCGCCCGCTCCCCTCAGACGTGGTTCGTCTACGATCCAGCCGGACGCCCCCGGTTCGCCGTTGCCCTTATCCGTAACATCCAGTTGACAGACAGCGACGTCATTGTGCATATGATCGACGCTGCATGGACGGTCGTGACCGGGCCACTGGGAACGTCGGCCATGGATGAATGGGGGGAAACAGAGTGGTTGCCAAAGTATTGACACCCGATCCCTGCGGGCTGGAGAAGGTCGTCGATTCGGCCATCGCGGCCTACGCGGAGGCGCTGCGCTCCGCGGGCAGTCTCCTGGTCCTCGAGGAGACGGTGTGGCCGGAGTGCGAGCAGCAGGCCCGCGAGATCATGGCCGACTGCATCAGAGCCATCCACGGCCCCCGTGCCGAACTCCCCGAGCAATTCGACGCGGAGTTCTCCTCGTTGGAGCTCGGCGCCCGTCGGGCGCTCCAGCACATCCCCGCCATGGAGTCACTCCGGGCCGCCCAGATCCTCACCGACATCGTCCTCGACGCGCTACCGGACATGATGGCCTGCCTGCCGGACGACGTGGCACTCGTCCGGATGCGGCGTGCGGTGAGAGCCCTGCACCAGAGCGTCCACAGCCGGGTGCAGGCGGCGCTGATCGGCTACGACGCCTTCCTGATGCGCGGGGTCAACCGGATCAACTCCGCCGAACGGGCCCGGCTCGCCCGGGAGATCCACGACCGGATCGGCAGCAGCCTCGGCCTGGCCATGCGCCTGCTCGAACTCCACGAGGCCGAGGCCGAGGCCGGCGGTCCCGGACCGGGTTCCGCCCGGATCGAGGAGGCCAAGACCGCGCTCCAGGACACCTTCGGGTTCGTCCGGGAGCTGGTGAACGGCCTGCGCGCACCGCGCAGCCGCACCAGCTTCCACAAGCGGCTGCTCGACTACGTCGAACTGTCCTGCCCGGCCGACACCGTGGTGGACATCCACGTCGAGGGCGGCACCACGGAGATGACCGCGCTCCAACACGACGAGGTCTTCCTGATCATCCGGGAGTGCCTGCGCAACGCCTACCAGCACTCGGGGGCCACCAGCATCCAGGTCGAGGTGAACCTCGGCGACGGCGTGCTCGAGACCCGGGTCACCGACAACGGCAAGGGCATCGACCTGTCCGCGTCCAAGTTCCAGAGCGGCAACGGCATGGTCTCCATGCGCGAGCGGACCACCGCCATGGGCGGCACCCTGTCGGTCGCCAACATCAACGGAAAGGGCACCCGGATCCAGTTCCGAATACCGTTGCCGGCGGTCGACTGCTCCGGTGAATACGTCTCATGAGCGATTCCCAGGTCCGCGTCCTCGCGGCCGACGACCACGTCCTGCTCCGCACCGCCCTGTGCAACCTGCTGACCAGGGAGCCCGACATCACCGTGGTCGGCGAGGCGGGCGACGGCCCGATGGCCGTCCACCAGGCGGTCCAACTGCAGCCGGACGTCATCCTGCTCGACCTGGAGATGCCCGGGCCGGGCCCGATCGAGACCGTACGGCAGCTCAAGACCGCCGTCCCGGACTCCCGCATCGTCGTCCTGACCATGCACGACGACGACGAGCTCGTCCACTCCCTGCTCTCCGAGGGAGCCTTCGGCTACCTCCACAAGTCGGCCACCCGGGAGGTGCTGCTCGCCGCGGTGCGCAGCGCCGTCGCCGGGGGCACCATCCTGTTCACCCCGCAGCGGCCCACCGCCCGACCACCGCGCCCGGCGGAGCGGCCCGAGCCGCAGAACGTCCTCACCTCGCGCGAGCTGGAGGTGCTCACCTGCGTGGCCGAGGCCATGAGCAACCGGCAGATCGGGCGCCGGCTCGGCATCACCGAGGGCACGGTCAAGCGGCACCTGCGGAACATCTTCACCAAGCTGGAAGCGACCACCCGGCTCGACGCCGTCAACAAGGCCCAGTCCGCGCGACTGATCGGTCGGTGAGCAGCGGATCGCGATCACTTCCCGACGAGCAGACCGAGGGCCAGGCCCGCGTTCGCCGCGTACTGGGTGACCATGAACGCCCGGTACGGGCCGCGGGCCCGCTCCTTGTCCGGCCACAGGCAGCGCACCGCGACCCAGCCGGCCCCGGAGGCCAGCGGCACCGCGCCCGCCAGCAGCAGTTCGGTGCGGAGTCCGAGCAGCAGCCCGGCCGCCCCCAGGGCGATGGCCGAGACCGCGGCGAACAGCCTGGCCGTCCGCTCGCCGTACACCACCGCGATGGTGCGGCGGCCCGCCTCCCGGTCGCCGGCGATGTCGCCGAGGTCCTTGGTGACGGCGCCCACGAAGCCCATCCACAGGGCCAGCAGCCCGCAGAACAGCAGGGGCCCCTCCGAGATCCCGCCGCCGCCGGCGGAGACCGCGCCGGCCAGGTAGCTGGAGGCCCCCATCGCGATCACCGCGGCGGCACTGGTCGCGGTGCGCCGCTTGGCGGCCAGCGGCGGCACCGAGTAGGCGTAGCCCAGGAAGAGGGAGAGCACGATGAACCAGAACTCTCCCGGCACGAACACCGACAGCACCAGGGCGGCACCGGACAGGAACCGCACCCCGGCGGCCGCCGTCCGCAGGCGCAGGGCGCCGCGGGCGATCGGGCGCCGCGAGCCGTTCGCCCGGTCCTCGGCGATGTCCATCACGCCGTTCAGCAGGTAGGCCGCCATGACCGCGCAGGTCATGGCCAGCCCGCCGAGCAGCACCCCGCCGGCCGACCAGCCGTCGCCGCCGACCGCCCCGCAGACGGCGCCCACCAGGAACCGCATCAGGAAGACGATCTGCACCACCGGTCGGGACTCGACCAGGCAGTGCCGGGCCGCCGACAGGGGGGACCGGGTGGGGGGAGCCGCCGTGAGCGGTCCCGCGGTCATGACACCGACCCCGGCGTCGTGGGGGTGAGGGCTCGGGGCCGAGCCCTCACCCGCGCCGGTCACCGGCTCGTACGTCCTGGTCGCTTGTCTCATCAGGAAGCCTGCACCGTCCAGGTGTCGTTGCCGGTGAGGAGTGTGGCCAGGTCGCCGGGGCCGCCCCGGGCGGTGGCGGTGGCCAGCTGCTCGGCCATCAACTCGTCGTAGACCGGCCGTTGGACACTGCGCAGGACAC
>NZ_JBSFKQ010000090.1:0-14003 GCF_053598615.1 Kitasatospora sp. NPDC001095
GGGACGGCCCGTTGGGCGCGGTCAGCCCGTTGGAGGCACCGTCCTGGTTCACCGCGGAGCCACGGATGACGGCCAGCACCTGGTGCCCGTTGCGCTGGGCGTCCGAGAGCCGCTCCAGCACCAGGACACCGACGCCCTCGGCGAAGCCGGTGCCGTCCGCGCCCTCCGCGAACGCCCTGCAGCGGCCGTCCGGGGAGAGCCCGCGCTGGCGGCTGAACTCCACGAAGGTGCCGGGCGAGGCCATCACCGTCACACCGCCGGCCAACGCGAGGGAGGACTCGCCGCCGCGCAGCGACTGCGCCGCCAGGTGCAGCGCCACCAGCGAGGAGGAGCACGCCGTGTCGATCGACAGCGTCGGCCCCTCCAGACCGAGGGTGTAAGCCACCCGACCCGACACGATGCTGCCACTGCCGAACGCGCCGAAGTAGTCGTGGTACATCACCCCGGCGAACACACCGGTGCGGCTGCCCTTCAGCGAGACCGGATCGATCCCCGCACCCTCCAACGCCTCCCAGGAACTCTCCAGCAGCAACCGCTGCTGCGGATCCATCAACAGCGCCTCACGCGGCGAGATCCCGAAGAACCCGGCGTCGAACGCGCCGGCCTCGTGCAGGAACCCACCCTCGCGGACGTAGGACCTGCCCTCCAGACCCGGCCGCGGATCGTATAGGTCGACGTCCCACCCCCGGTCGGTGGGGAACGGCGTGATGCCGTCCCCGCCCTCGGTCACCAGCTCCCAGAGCTGCTGCGGCGAGGTCACCCCACCCGGATAGCGGCAGGCCATGCCCACGATCGCGATCGGCTCGCGCAGGGCCGCGGTCAGCTTGCGGTTCTGCTCCCGCAGCCGTTCGGTCTCCTTCAGCGAGGCCCGCAGGGCGTCGACCATCCTGGTGCCCGGGTTCTGCGGCTGCTCCTTGCTCCCACTCTTCGCCACCGGAGTACCCCCTGTCACAGCTCCTCCTGTCCACCGAAGTCGTCAAGGGCCAGGTTCATCAGGCTCTCGATGTCCATCGTGTCGATCGACTCGCCGCTCTCGCCGTCGTCGCCCTTCGACTCGGCGGCGGACTCCGCCTTGAGTCCGGCCAGTTCGAGCAGGCTGTCCAGCAGGCCGGCGTCGCGCAGCCGGGCCAGCGGGATCGCGCCCAGCGCCTGGCGCACCGCAGTCTCCTGCACTTCGCCGGCCGAGCCCTCGGCCGGGGCCAGTTCGGCTTCCAGGTGCCGGGCCAGCACCCTCGGGTTCGGGTAGTCGAAGATCAGCGTGGCCGAGAGCCGCAGCCCGGTGGCCTCGTTGAGCTGGTTGCGGAACTCCACCGCCGTCAGCGAGTCGAAGCCGAGTTCGCTGAATGCCCGGTCCAGTGCCACCTCGGTGACCCCGAGCACCCCGGCCGCCTGGGTGCCGACCAGCTCGAGCAGGAACGCGATCCGCTCCTGGCCGACCAGCCCGGCCAGGCTGCGCCGCAGCGCGGCCGAGGCCGTGGAGGCTGCCTGCGCCACCCGCCGCGCGGACGAGGAGCGCACCAGCCGACTCAGCAGCGGCGGGACCCGGTTGCCCTGGGCCAGGGCGGCCAGGTCGAGCCGTGCGGGCATCAGGACGGCTTCCGCCCGGCCGACCGCGGCGTCGAACAGGGCCAGGCCGGCCTCCTCGCTGAGGCTGCCCACCCCCGACTGGGCCATCCGGCGGCTGTCGGCCTCGCTGAGCCGGTCGGCCATGCCGCCGTTGCCCGACCACGCGCCCCAGGCCAGCGAGGTGGCCGGCAGGCCGACCGCCCTGCGGTGCAGGGCCAGGCCGTCGAGGAACGCGTTGGCGGCGGCGTAACTCGCCTGCCCGGGGCTGCCGAGCAGACCGGCCGCCGAGGAAAACAGGACGAACGCCGACAGCTGTCGGTCCTTGGTCAGCTCGTGCAGGTGCCAGGCCGCGTCCACCTTGGGTCGCAGCACGGCGGACAACCGCTCGGGCGTCAGCGAGGCGAGCGTCCCGTCGTCCAGCACGCCCGCGGAGTGCACCACCGCGGAGACCGGGTAGCGCGCCAGCACTGCGGCCAGCTCCTCCCGGTCGGCCAGGTCGCAGGCCAGGATGGTCACTTCGGCGCCCAGGCCGGCGAGTTCGGCGTGCAGCTCGGCGGCGCCGGGCGCCGCCTCGCCGCGCCGGCTGAGCAGCAGCAGGCTCGACACCCGGTGCTCGGTGACCAGGTGACGGGCCACCAGGCGGCCCAGTGCCCCGGTGCCGCCGGTGAGCAGCACCCGGCCGCTCCACTCGACGGGGGTGTCCGGTACGGCCTTCGCCGCCCTGGTGAGCCGCGGCACGTTGAGCACACCCGAACGCACCGCGATCTGCGCCTCGCCGCAGGCGACGGCGGCCGGCAGCAGGTGCCAACCCGGGTCGGCCTCGTCGTCGGCGTCGTGGTCGTCCAGGTCGATCAGCACGATCCGGTCGGGATTCTCCGACTGCGCCGTGCGGATCAGCCCCCAGGCCGCCGCAGCGGCCAGGTCGGTGACGTCCTCACCGGTCGGCGAGACCGCGCCACTGGTCGCCACGACCACGGTCGCCTGCGCGAACCGATCGTCGGCCAGCCAGGACTGCAGGCGGCCGAGCAGCGCGGCCAGGCCCTCGTGGACCGCCCGCGGATCGTCGCCGCCCGCCCAGGGCAGCACCAGGACGTCCACCGGGTCGGCCAGCGCCGCGAGCTCGTCGAGGTCGGCGACCGTACTGACCGTGGCGACCTGCACCTCCAGGGCGTCCAGCAGCCGCCGCCGGTGCGTGCCGAGCACCGCCCAGTGTCCGCCCGAGGGCACTGGGCCGCCGGTGAGCCCGGTCCACTCCAGGGCGAAGAGCGAGTCGTTGCCGCCGGCCGTGGCCAGCCGGTCCACCGCGACCTCGCGCAGCACCAGCGACTCCACCCGGGCCACCGGGGCACCGGCCCCGTCGGCGAGCTCGATCCGCACCGCGTCCGAGCCGGCCGGGCTGATCCGCACCCGCAGCGCCCGCGCGCCCACGGCGTACAGCTCGACCCCGCTCCAGGCGAACGGCAGGCTCATCCGGCGCGCCGCACCCGCCCGCAGTCCGATGGCGTGCAGTGAGGCGTCGAACAGTGCCGGATGAATGCCGAACCGATCGGTCTCCAGCGGGAGTTCGACCTCGGCGAAGACCTCGTCAGCCAGCCGCCAGGCGGCCCGCAGCCCCTGGAACAGCGGGCCGTACTCGGCGCCGAGCTCGGCCAGGCGCTCATAGGTCCCCTCCAGGTCGAGCGCCTCGGCGCCGACCGGCGGCCAGGCCTGCGACGTGCCGGGCGCCGGGGCCGAAGCGGCCCGCAGCAACCCGGTGGCGTGCAAGGTCCACGGGCCCCCGGCCTGGCGGCCGGGAGGTGCCCCCAGCTCGTCCGCCGTGCGGGAGTAGACCTGGAACGTCCAGGTCCCGGCATCGGCCGGACGCACGGTGCACTGCAGCCGGACCGTGCCCTGCTCGGGCAGCAGCAGGGGTTCGGCGATGGTCAGCTCCTCGACCGCGCCGGCCCCGAGGTCCGCGCCGGCCGCCAGCGCCATCTCGACGAACGCCGTGCCGGGCAGCAGCACCACCCCACCGACCGCGTGATCGGCCAGCCAGGGATGGCTCTGCAACGAGAGCCGTCCGGTGAACAGCGTGCCCTCGCCTCCCGCGAGGTCCACGGCGCTGCCCAGCAGCGGGTGGTCCACCGTCGCCCGGTAGCCCGCCGGCTCGCTCGCCATCCAGTACCGGCGGCGCTGGAAGGCGTACGTCGGCAACTCGACCGCGGCACCGGCCGGCAGCAGCCGCGCCCAGTCCACCGCGCCGCCGTGAACGTGGAAGGCGCCCAGGGCGGTGAGCACCGCCGCCGACTCCTGCCGGTCCTTGCGCAGCAGCGGGATCAGCGCGGCGTCACCGCTCGGACCCTCGGCCAGGTTCTCGGCGGCCAGCGCGGTCAGCACCCCGCCTGGACCGATCTCGACGAACCGGCACGCACCGGCCTCCTCCAGCGCCCGCACGCCGTCCGCGAAGCGCACCGCCTCGCGCACGTGGCGCACCCAGTACTCCGGTGAACACAGCTCCTGCGCGGCAGCCTGCGCGCCGGTCAGGGTGGAGACGACGGCGATCCGCGGCGGGTGGTACTCCAGCCCGGCGGCGACCTCGCGGAACTCGGCGAGCATCGGCTCCATCAGCGGCGAGTGGAAGGCGTGGCTGACCGCCAGCTCCCTGGTCCGCTCGAACCGCTCGGCGATCGCGCGCACCGCCGTCGCCTCGCCCGAGATCACCACGGAGCTCGGCCCGTTGACCGCCGCGATGCTCACCCGCTCGGTCAGCAGCGGCTCGATCTCGGCCTCGGTGGCCTTGATCGCCACCATCGCGCCGCCGGCGGGCAGCGCCTGCATCAGCCGGCCGCGCGCGGCGACCAGTCGGGCGGCGTCCGCCAGCGACCAGACCCCGGCCACGTGGGCAGCGGCGAACTCGCCGATGGAGTGCCCGGCCAGCAGGTCGGGGCGGATGCCCCAGGACTCCAGCAGCCTGAAGAGCGCGACTTCGAGCGCGAACAGGGCGGGCTGGGTGTACTCGGTGCGGTCCAGCAGCTCGGCCGAGGACAGCGCCTCGCGCAGCGGCCGGTCGAGTAGCGGGTCCAGCCGCTCGCACACCTCCTCGAAGGCGGCCGCGAAGGCCGGGAACGTGTCGATCAACTCCTCGCCCATGCCGACCAGTTGCGAGCCCTGGCCGGAGAAGAGGAACGCGGTGCGACCCGCTGTCGCGGTGCCGAGCGCCACGCTCGGCGAGGCATGGCCCTCGGTCAACGACCGCAGGCCGCGCAGGAGCTCGTCCCAGTCACCGCCGCTCACCGCCGCCCGGTGGGCGTGGTGGCCGCGGGCACTCGCCAACGCCGCCGCGACCTGGCGCGGATCGAGCTCGGCCCGCTCGCCCAGGTGGCTCAACAGCCGCTCGGCCTGCGCGCGCAGCGCCTGCGGGCTGTGGCCCGAGAGCAGCAGCGGAGCCTGCGGCTGCTGCTCCACCAGCACGGCAGCCTCCTCACCGGGAGCGCTGGGCGCGGCCTCGATCACCACGTGCGCGTTGGTGCCGCTGATCCCGAACGAGGAGATCCCGGCCCGGCGCGGGTGGTCGTACTCGGGCCATGCCAACGACTCGGTGAGCAGCCGGACGTGGCTGTCCGTCCAGTCGACGTGCCGGGACGGCTCGTCCACGTGCAGGGTCTTGGGCAGCACCCCGTGGCGGATCGCCTGCACCATCTTGATCACGCCGGCCACCCCGGCCGCGGCCTGGGTGTGTCCGATGTTCGACTTGATCGAGCCGAGCCAGAGCGGGCGCTCCTCGGTGTGCTCGCTGCCGTAGGTCGCGATCAGGGCCTGCGCCTCGATCGGGTCGCCCAGCGTGGTGCCGGTGCCGTGCGCCTCGACCAGGTCGACCTCGCCGCCGGGCACGCCCGCCGCCGCCAGCGCGCGGCGGATCACCCGCTGCTGGGCGGGACCGTTGGGGGCGGTGATGCCGTTGGAAGCGCCGTCCTGGTTCATCGCGGTGCCGCGCACCACGGCCAGCACCTGGTGGCCGTTGCGGCGGGCATCCGAGAGCCGCTCCAGCAGCAGGACGCCCGCGCCCTCGCCGAAACCGGTGCCGTTGGCGGCGTCCGCGAACGGGCGGCAGCGCCCGTCGCGCGACAGGCCGCGCTGCCGGCTGAACTCGACGAAGGTCCCCGGGGTGGCCATCACCGTCACCCCGCCGGCCAGTGCCAGGGTGCAGTCACCCTGGCGCAGCGACTGCACCGCGAGGTGCAACGCGACCAGCGAGGAGGAGCAGGCGGTGTCCACCGTCAGCGTCGGCCCCTCCAGGCCGAGCGTGTAGGCGACCCGGCCCGAGACCACACTGCCGGAGCCGTAGCTCTCGAAGTAGTCGTGGTACATCACGCCGGCGAACACCCCGGTCGCGCTGCCGCGCAGCGAGACCGGGTCGATGGCGGCCCGCTCCAGCGCCTCCCAGGCGGTCTCCAGCAGGACCCGCTGCTGCGGGTCGGTGACCAGCACCTCCTCCGGATCCATGCCGAAGAAGTCGGCGTCGAAGTCGCCCGCGTCGTACAGGAACGCGCCGTGCTTGGCGTAGCTGGTGCCGGGGCGGTCCAGGGTCGGGTCGTAGAGCGACTCCAGGTCCCAGCCTCGGTCGGTGGGGAACTCGCCGATGGCGTCCACCTCGCCGACGACCAGCTTCCACAGATCCTCGGGCGAGTTCACGCCGCCGGGGTAGCGGCAGCTCATCCCGATGATCGCGATCGGCTCCTCCGAGCGGGCGGGTGCGGCCTGCACCGGCACGGCCGCCAGGGTGCCGACCAGCTGGTCGAGCAGGTAGCCGGCCAGTTCGAGGGGGTTGGGGTAGTCGAACACCAAGGTGGCCGGCAGGCGCAGCGCGGTGGCCGCCGCCAGGCCGTTGCGCAGCTCGACCGCGGCCAGCGAGTCGAAGCCCAGCTCACGGAAGGCCTTGTGCGCTTCGACCGCCTCAGCCGAGCGGTGCCCGAGCACCGAGGCGGCTTGGCTGCGCACCAACTCCACCAGGAAGGGCTTGCGTTCGGCCTCGGCGAGGGCAGCCAGCCGGCCGCTCAGCGAGTCGGCGCCGGCGGCCGGCTGACCGGAGACGGCCTGGCGCCGGGAGCGCACCAGGGCGCGGAAGAGCGGTGACATGACGTCGCCTTGGGCCCGCAGTCCGGCCGGTTCCAGCTTCATCGGCAGCACGGCGGGGTGCCGGGAGTGCAGCGCCTCGTCGAAGAGCGCCAATCCCTCATCGGTGGCCAGGGCCGCCACGCCGCCCCGGGAGATCCGGGACAGGTCGGTGTCGTCCAGCGTGCCGGTCATCCCGCTGGCCTGCGCCCACAGGCCCCAGGCCAGCGACTGGCCCGGCAGGCCGAGCCGCCGGCGGTGGCCGGCCAGCGCGTCCAGGAAGGCGTTGGCCGCGGCGTAGTTGGCCTGCCCCGGCGAGCCGAGGGTGGCGGCGGCCGAGGAGAACAGGACGAACGCCTTGAGGTCGAGACCGGCGGTCAGCTCGTGCAGGTACCAGGCCGCGTCCACCTTGGGGCGCAGCACGGCATCCAGCCGCTCGGGTGTGAGCGAGGAGAGCACGCCGTCGGCGAGCACCCCGGCCGCGTGCACCACCGCGGTCAGCGGATGCTCCGCCGGGACCTTCGCCACCGCCTCGGCCAGCGCCGTGCGGTCCGCCACGTCGCAGGCGGCGGTGGTGACCTCGGCGCCGAGTTCGGTGAGCTCGGTGACGAGCTCGGGGGCCGCGCCGCGGCGGCTGAGCAGGAGTAGGTGCCGCACCCCCCACTCGGTGACCAGCTGTCGGGCGATCAGGGTGCCCAGTGCGCCGCTCGCGCCGGTCAGCAGCACGGTGCCCGCGGGGTCGAGCTCCAACCGTTCCTGGTCGGCGGCCGGTTCGGCCCGGACCAGCCGGGGCAGCCGGATGGCGCCGCCCCGGATCGCCAGGTGCGGCTCGCCCACGGCCAAGGCGGTGGGCAGCAGCGCTTCGGAGGCCGGGTCCTGGTCGAGCTCGACCAGGACGATCCGCTCGGGGTTCTCCGACTGCGCCGAGCGGACGAGTCCGGCCACCGCCGCACCGGCCAGGTCGGCGCCGGTGGCCACCAGCACGGTGGCCTCGCCCGCCAGTTGCTCGCGCAGCTGGTCGAGGACGGTGTGCACGGCTGCCCGAACCTCGTCTGCGCTGGTACCCGCCGGGCTGCGCAGCACCACCGGGTCGTGGGCGGGGTCGACGGCCGGGGTCGGCGCGGTGATCCACTCCACCTGGTAGAGCGCGCCCGCCCGCGCCGACTTGGCGGCGGCGGCGAGCTGTTCGGCCGGGATCGGGCGCAGGGCGAGCGAGCCGACGCTCGCCACCGGCGCGCCGTCGGCGTCGGCGAGCGTCAGCTCCACCGCGCCGCTCTGACCCAAGGGCTTGACCCGGACCCGCAGTTCCCTGGCGCCGGTCGCGTGCAGGCGCACCTCGGACCAGGCGAACGGCAACAGCGCCTCGTCCTCGGCGGCACCGGTCAGGCCGACCGTGTGCAGGGCGGCGTCCGCCAGGGCCGGGTGCAGGCCGTAGCCGTCCACCTGCTGGGCGAAGGCCACCTCGGCGTAGACCTCCTGACCCAGGCGCCAGGCGGCGCGCAGGCCCTGGAAGGCGGGCCCGTAGGCGAGTCCGGCCTCGGCAAGCTGTTCGTACACCCCGTCGAGATCGATCGGCTCGGCGCCGGTGGGCGGCCAGAGGGTGAGCTCCGGCTCGGCGGGCGCGCCGCCCGGGGCGAGCACACCGTCGGCGTGCCGGATCCAGGGCTCGTCGTCGGCCTCGCTCTCGGGGCGGGAGTAGATGCCGACCGGGCGGCTGGACTCCTCCACCGCGCCGACCACGACCTGCAGCTGCACCGCACCGTGCTCGGGGAAGACCAGTGGGGCATGGAGGGTGAGGTCGGCGACCCGGCCCAGGCCCACCTGATCGGCGGCCTGGAGGGCCAGTTCCAGGTAGCCGGTGCCGGGGAACAGCAGCTCCCCGCCGACCACGTGGTCGGCCAGCCACGGGTGGGTGCCGAGCGAGAGGCGGCCGGTGAGGACGGTGCCGTCGGTGTCGGCACGGGTCATCGCCGCACTCAGGATCGGATGGTCGGTCCGGGTGAGACCGGCCGAGGTGACGTCGGCGTTGCCGGAGACGCTGTCCAGCCAGTACTGCTCGTGCTGGAAGGCATAGGTCGGCAGCTCGACGCGGCGCGGGAGCAGACCCTCGAAGACCTGTCGCCAGTCGACCGCGACGCCGTGCGCGAAGGCCTCGCCGAGCGCGGCGGCGAACCGGGCCGGGCCGCCCTCCTCGCGGCGCAGCGAGCCCAGCGCCCGCACGCCGTCGAAGGTCTCCTGGAGGCCTACGGTGAGCACCGGGTGCGGGCTGCACTCGATGAACACGCCATGGCCCTTGCCGACCGCGGCCCCGGCGGCCTGCTCGAAGAGCACGGTCTGACGCAGGTTGGTGTACCAGTATTCGGCGTTCAGCTCGGTGGTGTCGACGAGCCCGCCGGTGACGGTCGAGTAGAACGGCACCTCGGCGGGAAGCGGCGAGACGTCCGCCAGGGTCTCCAGCAACCTGGTCCGGATCGCCTCGACCTGCGCGGAGTGCGAGGCGTAGTCCACCGGCAGCCGCTTGACCCGCATGCCCTCGTCCTTGAGCTGGGCCTGCAGGAGGTCCAGGGCGTCCACGAAGCCGGCGACCACGACCGATCCCGACCCGTTGCGCGCGGCGACGGAGAGCCGGCCGTCGAAGGCCGCCAATCGTTCCTCCACCTGGTCGACGGGCAGCGCGACCGACATCATGCCGCCCCCGCCGGACAGGTCCTGGGCGATGGCCTGGCTGCGCAGGGTGACGATCCGGGCGCCGTCCTCCAGCGACAGCGCACCGGCCACCACGGCCGCCGCGATCTCGCCCTGGGAGTGCCCGATCACCGCGGCGGGGCGCACCCCGTACGAGGTCCAGGTCCGCGCCAGCGAGACCATGACGGCCCAGAGCAGCGGCTGGACGATGTCCACCCGGTCCAGCGGGCCGTTCAGCTCGGCCAGCAGGTCCCAGTCGGTGAACGGCGCACAGGCGGCGGCGCACTCGGCCATCGCGGCCGCGAACACCGGCGAGGAGGCCAGCAGCTCGGTGGCCATGCCCTGCCACTGGGAGCCCTGGCCCGGGAAGACGAAGACCGGGCGGGAGCCGGTGGCGGTACCCTCGACCAGCCCGGGAGCGGTGCGCCCGGTGGCCAACGCGGCCAGCGAGTCGCGCAGCTCGGCGCGGTCCGCGCCGGCGATGGCCGCGCGGTGCTCGAAGTGGGCACGGGTGGTGGCCAGTGCGTGGGCCAGGTCCGCGGGCGCGAGCTGCGGGTTGGCGTCCACGAAGGCCAGCAGCCGTTCGGCCTGGGCGGGCAGCGCCGCCCGGGACTTCGCGGAGAGCAACCACGGGGCCGCGGTCGGCGCCGCGCTCGTCTCCGGCTGCTCGGCGACCTGCTCGGTGACGGCCTCGATGATGGTGTGGGCGTTGGTGCCGCTGATCCCGAAGGAGGAGATCCCGGCCCGGCGCGGCCGCTCGACCTCGGGCCAGGCCCGGGCCTCGGTCAGCAGCCGGACCTCGCCGGCCGACCAGTCCACGTGGGTGGAGGGCTCGTCCACGTGCAGGGTCTTGGGCAGCACGCCGTGGCGCATCGCCTGGACCATCTTGATCACGCCGGCCACACCGGCCGCCGCCTGGGTGTGACCGATGTTCGACTTGATCGAGCCCAACCAGAGCGGTCGGTCCCCACCACGGTCCTGGCCGTAGGTGGCCAGCAGCGCCTGCGCCTCGATCGGGTCGCCCAGCGTGGTACCGGTGCCGTGCGCCTCGACCACGTCGACGTCGCTCGCCGACAGCCCGGCGTTGGCCAGGGCCTGCTCGATCACCCGCTGCTGGGAGGGCCCGTTGGGCGCGGTCAGCCCGTTGGAGGCACCGTCCTGGTTGACGGCGGTGCCGCGGACCACGGCCAGCACCTGGTGCCCGTTGCGGCGGGCGTCCGACAGGCGCTCCAGGACCAGGACACCGACGCCCTCACCCCAGACCGTGCCGCCGGCGCCGGTGGCGAACGGGCGGCACTGCGCGTCAGGGGCGAGCGCACCCTGGCGGCTGAACTCCACGAACGGGTCCGGGGTCGACATCACCGCGACGCCGCCGACCAGGGCGAGGGTGGACTCGCCGCCGCGCAGCGACTGCGCCGCCAGGTGCAGCGCCACCAGCGAGGAGGAGCACGCCGTGTCGATCGACAGCGTCGGCCCCTCCAGACCGAGGGTGTAAGCCACCCGACCCGACACGATGCTGCCACTGCCGAACGCGCCGAAGTAGTCGTGGTACATCACCCCGGCGAACACACCGGTGCGGCTGCCCTTCAGCGAGACCGGATCGATCCCCGCACCCTCCAACGCCTCCCAGGAACTCTCCAGCAGCAACCGCTGCTGCGGATCCATCAACAGCGCCTCACGCGGCGAGATCCCGAAGAACCCGGCGTCGAACGCGCCGGCCTCGTGCAGGAACCCACCCTCGCGGACGTAGCTGGTGTCGGGGCGCTCGCGGGTCGGGTCGTAGATCCGGTCGATGTCCCAGCCCCGGTTGTCCGGGAAGGCGCTGATCGCGTCGCTCTCGCCGATCACCAGGTCCCACAGCTCCTGCGGCGAGGTCACCCCGCCCGGGTAGCGGCAGGCCATGCCGACGATCGCGATCGGCTCGTCGGTACGGGCGGCGCTCGCCCGGGCGGCCTTGCGCGGGCCGGACTTGACGCCGCTGAACCGGGTGACCAGGTAGCCGGCCAGCGCCTCGGGTGACGGGTAGTCGAAGACCAGCGTGGCGGGCAGCCGGTGGCCGGTCTCGGCGGTCAGGGTGTTGCGCAGTTCGACGGCGGCCAGCGAGTCGAAGCCGAGGTCCTGGAAGGCCCGGCCCGGGTCGATCGCCTCCGCGGAGGCGTGCCCAAGCACGGCCGCGACCTGGCCCCGGACCAGCTGGAGCAGCGCGTCCGCGCGCTCCTGCTCACCGAGTTCGGCCATCCGGTCGGCGAAGGAGAACTCCGAACCCTCGACCGCCACCGCCTCGCGGCGCACCGTACGGCCCACCAGGGAGCGGAACACCGGGGCGAGCGCGGCGCCCTGGCGGCGCAGCGCCGCCAGGTTCAGCCGCACCGGGGCCAGGGCCGCCAGCCCGGTGGCCCTGGCCAGGTCGAAGAGCGCCACGCCGTCCTCGGCGGACAGCTCGGTCATGCCACCGCGCGAGATCCTCGCCCGGTCGGCCTCCTCCAGGGAGCTGGTCATGCCGCCGACCGGGGCCCAGGGCCCCCAGGCCAGCGAGAGGGCAGGCAGGCCGAGCGCGTGGCGCCGGGCGGCCAGCGCGTCCAGGAAGGAGTTGGCGGCCGCGTAGTTGCCCTGACCCGGTGCGCCCACCAGCCCGGCGACCGAGGAGAACAGCACGAAGGCGTGCAGCGGCGCGTCCGCGGTGAGCTCGTGCAGGTTGAGCGCGCCGTCCACCTTGGGCCGCAGCACGGCGTCGATCCGCTCGGGGGTCAGCGAGGCGACCACGCCGTCGTCGAGCAGCCCGGCGGCGTGCACCACGGCGGTGAGCGGATGCTCGGCCGGGATCTCGGCCAGCACCTCGGCGAGCGCGGCACGGTCGGCCACGTCGCAGGCCCGGACGGTGACCTGCGCGCCGAGCCCGGTGAGTTCGGCGGTCAGCTCGTCCGCGCCGCCGCGCCGGCTGAGCAGCAGCAGGTGGCGCGCGCCGAGGGCGGTGACCAGGTGCCGGGCGAGCACCGGGCCGAGGCCCCCGGTCGCGCCGGTCAGCAGGACGGTGCCCTCGGGGTCGAGCTCCGGCGCGGCCTCGGCGGTGAGCTCGGCGGCGGTCAGCCGGGCGGCGCGGGCCGCGCCGGCGCGGATTGCCACCTGCGGCTCACCACTGGCCAGTACGGAGGCGGCGAGCGCCTCGGCGTCGGCGTCCGCATCGAGGTCCAGCAGCACGAAACGGTCGGGGTTCTCCGACTGCGCCGAGCGCAGCAGGCCCCACACCGCGGCGCCCGCCAGGTCGGCCACCTCCTCCCCGGCGAGCGAGAGCGCGCCGCGGGTGACCACGATCAGCGGCCGTGGGTCCTCGTCCTGTGCCGCGGCCAGCGCCACGTGGACGGCCGCCCGGACGGCCTCGGCGTCGTTGCCCGCCACGCTGTGCAGGAGGCGGTAGTCGGCCTCGTCTGCCATCTCGGCCAGTTGGATCGGGCTCCAGCCGAGCCGGAACAGCGCGTCGCTCGAAGGGCCCTGCTGCCGGCGCAGGTTGGTCAGCGGGCGGGAGGCCAGCGAGGTCACCGAGGCGACCGGGGCGCCGGTGGCGTCGGCCAGGTCGACGGCGAAGGAGTGCGCTCCGGTGGCGAGCAGCCGCACCCGCAGCACCGAGGCGCCGACCGCGTGCAGCGAGACGCCGGAGAACATGAAGGGCAGGCGGGCGGTCTCGTCGTCGGAGCCGTCACCGAGCAGGGCGAGCGCGTGCAGTGCGGCGTCGAAGGCGGCCGGGTGCAGGCCGAACCGGCCCGCGTCGGCGGCCGGGCGATCGGCCAGGCGGACCTCGGCGAACAACTCGTCACCGCGCTGCCAGGCGGCGTGCAGGGCCTGGAAGGTCGGGCCGTAGTGCAGGCCTGAGGCGGCGTGCCGCTCGTAGAGGCCGGCGGTCTCCAGCATCTCGGCACCGGCCGGCGGCCACTCGGTGAGGCGTTCACCCGTGCGCGCGGGCGCCTGGCCGAGCAGGCCGGAGGCGTGCAGGGTCCACGGGACTTCGGCGGCCGCGCTCTCGGCGCGCGAGTAGACGCTCACCGTACGACTGCCGGCGGCGTCGGGGGTGCCGACGGTGACCTGCACCCGGATGCCGTCCTGCTCGGGCAGGACCAGCGGCACCTCAAGGGTGAGCTCCTCCAGGTGGCCGCAGCCGACCTGGTCGCCGGCCCTGATGGCCAGTTCGACCATGGCGGTGCCGGGCACCACGACCCGGTCGCCGACCACGTGGTCTGCCAGCCACGGGTGGGTGCGCACCGAGAGCCGCCCGGTGAGCACCGCGCCGTCCGAGTCCGCCAGCATGGTGGCCGCGCCGAGCAGCGGGTGCTCGGTGGAGTCCAGGCCGGCGGAGGCGACGTCACCGACCGAGGCCGGGAGCTCGACCCAGAAGCGGCTGCGCTGGAAGGCAGTGGTGGGCAGGTCAACCCTGGCGGCCCCCGGGAACAGGGTGCCCCAGTCGGGCGAGCAGCCGGCGATGTGCAGTTGGGCCAGCGCGGTGAGCAGGGTGTCCGGCTCGGGGCGCTCGCGCCGGGTGGCGGCGGCGAGCACGGCCTCCTCGGAGTCCAGGCACTCGCGGGCCAGCCCGGTCAGCACCGCGTCGGGGCCCAGCTCCACGAAACGGGTGACGCCCGCGGCCTCCAGCGCCCGGACACCGTCGTGGAAGC